>CACZRP010000040.1 GCA_902783575.1 uncultured Eubacteriales bacterium | reverse complement strand
GGATCATTTCCTGAAACAGACGGGTTCCGATGCCCTGATTCCAGTACTCTTTCAGCAGTGCAATGGCCACGGATGCGCGATGCCTTGTTTTGATTGCGGTATTCCAGTGAATCCCACAATTTCCGGCCACTTTTCCCTCGACCAGACACACCAGCATCGCCTGGGTTTCAGAGGCATTGATGCTGTCAAAAAGTGCCTTCTCTCCTTCGGGGGTATATTTGCTGCATTCCTCGGGATAACGGAGGATGAACTCGGTTTCTCCGGCGGAAATGTATAGATAATCCAGCATACCCTGAATATCCTCATCTTTCGGGCTGCGGATGAGTGCTTTTCTGCCATCTTTTAGGGTAAATTCTATCTCACGAATAATCATCTCTTTTTCCTTGTTGCTTACAGGATTTTTCCTTCCGAGGGCTTTTTCACCGTGATCAGTTTTTCTTCTTCCATCACGCTGTTGACAAGGTCCATTTTCTGACGTTCCTTGGTGTTAAGGCTTTTCTTTTGAGGATCCAGGGCGGGATTGTCCGTGTGATCCTTCATCTTGTAGGTCTTGTAATCGGCGGCTGTTTTGAAAAGCTTGCGGATGGAGGACGAATAGGCGGCCTCTGCCTGTTTGAGATTGAAGCTGCCATCCTCCGGATGATTGCGGATGGATGAGGCGAGCTCAAAGCTTTTCTCGATGGAGTCCCGGAAATTCTTGTATTCCTCGGAATCACGGAAACGTCCCTTCGCCTGTCTGGCGCTCTGCTTCAGATTCCGAAGGATCTCGATAGTCTCGTCATTTACTTCGTAGATGGCGCTCAGCTTCAGGCTGGTTTTGTCCTGGGATATTGTCTTTTTCGGAGGTTCCTTGGCCAGGCGCTGCGAAAGTTCTGCGGGGTCCTTCTTCAGTTCCAGGTCGCTTTTCTTAACACAATCCAAAAATACTTCAGCGCCTTTTTTGAAATCCATGCCTTCGCCCATCGTTTTAGGCAGGTCCTCTTCCGCTGCTGAAGGAATGTGGGGCGGAAGGCCGAAGGTCTGCAGGATCGAGTCGGCAAACAGGCGGCTGGTACGTCCGTTGGCATCGGAGAAAACATGCAGCGACAGCGCCGTCTGATACGCGAAAGCCGCCAGCTCGATGGCCCGGGTCTTTTGAAACGCGGGATCCTTCGTCTGTTTGATTTTATTCATGGCCTCCGCAATGGTCTGCAGGGTCTGATAGGTCTGCTGGGGAATGGCTGTTGCGCTCGGTCCCTTCAGTTGGCCGGCCGTAATGCTGGTTCCGCGCAGCATTCCTCCCGCGGAATCATTGGGCCTGATCTGAAAGAAACTAGTGACATCGTGCCTTTACCGTGTATAATATCTTATAGTATTTTTAATCGAGGGTTAGGAGTCAGATATGTCTGAGATCAAGAATCATCTTCTTTCTGTCCGTCATCGGGTTGAAGAGGCCTGCCGGACTGTTTCCCGCTCTCCCGAGGAAGTCACGCTGCTGGCTGTCAGCAAAACAAAGCCCGTCTCGCTGATTGAAGAGGCGAAGGCGGCCGGCCAGAGTTCCTTCGGCGAAAACTATGTTCAGGAGCTTCTCTCCAAATATGAAAGCCTTGGCTCTTCTGTGGATTGGCAGATGATCGGCCATCTTCAGCGAAACAAGGTGAAATATATCATCGATAAGGTGTCCCTCATTCATTCGGTGGATACGGTCCCGCTGGCGCTGGAAATTGAAAAGCAGGCAGCCAAAAAAGATCTGACGGCCCGTATCCTCCTTGAGGTCAATATCGCCGGTGAGGAAAGCAAATTTGGCTTCACCCCTGAGCAGGCCAGGGAAGCGGCCTTTCAGATCCGGAAGCTTCCTCACGTGCAGCTTTTGGGGCTGATGACCTCTGCTCCTTTTACGGAAGATCCGGAGACCAACCGTAGTCATTTCAGAAATCTCCGCCTGCTGGCAGAGTCGCTGGCGGCAGATGGCTTGCTGGATACCGAAAAGCCGGTGCTGTCCATGGGCATGACCGGAGACTTTGAGGTGGCCGTCCAGGAGGGAGCCACCATTGTACGCATCGGCACGGCCATCTTTGGCAGCCGTCAATAACGCCGGTTCCTGTTTTGTGGTTCTGCTGGCTGCCCTTCTCTACGACCGCAAATACAAAGGCTGATTACTGATCCGGCCTCGTGGCAAATTGGAAAAGCTCGGCAAAATCCAGGAAGACCCTTCCCTGATCAATGGCCTTTTCGCACTTCGCGTACTGCTCCGGGCTCAGATGGCTTCCGATCATGGAAAGCATGCCCCTGCCGTTGAACCGGGCGTCAAATTCAAAGGGCACAATATCCGATGTGCTCTCCAGCCAGTACAGAAGCTCGGTTCGCATCTTGGAAAGCATCTCCTGATGCTCCGGCCGGTCAATCAGGTTGGTGGTTTCTCCGGGATCCTCCTGCAGGTCATAGAGTTCATCCTTACGGTTCACTCTGGAAATATACTTATAGCGGTCCCAGCGCATCATGGTACCCTTGGCGTGGGCATCCGGATCGGACTGAGCGAGTTTTTTCGGGTAATACTCGTCGGAGGTATCATCCTTCTTCAAGGAGGCATGATATTCATCGCAGTGAATTTCCTCCGGCATGCGGCCCCCTTCAGAGATTGTGAACTGCCGATGCTGATAATCGTGTTCGACCAGATTTCTCCGCAGGGAGTGTCCGAAATGAGTATGGCTTGACTTGACCCCCGCAAAGTCCAGGGCGGTGGCATAGAAATCCACCAGCTCCGTCAGGGCCGGGCTGATGCCGGGCGTAAAATCGATTCCCTTGGGCGGCTTCACCAGCAGCGGAACCCGGGTCAGGCAGTCTTCAAAGCTGTTCTGGGCTTTCTCCGGAAGGTCATAGTCTCCGGCAAAATCCCCGTGATCGGACAGGAAGAAGATGGCGCAGTCATCGTAGATCCCGGCCTCCTTCAAGGCCTGAATCAGCCGTCCGAACTGGTCATCCACCTTCAGGCACATGCCCTCGTAGACCGCCCGAAGCTCGGTCCAGTCTTCCTCCGTGAAATCTCCCATGCGGACATTTTCCCGGATCTTTTCGATAATTTTCGCCTTGCCGGTGCAGTCAGCATACTGCACCCTTTTTTTCAGTTTGGAGCGGTCCACGGCTGAATAGTAGGGATCCTCCACCATGTAAGGCACATGGGGAAAGTTCAGTCCCAGGAACATGCACAGAGGCTGGTCCTGAGGAAGATTCCGGATCCGCTGGATGGCAGCATCCACAATCTCATCGTCTTTGCTGTAGTTTTTGCCGTTTTCATCGACGCCCAGCTTGCCCTTGAAGTGTGAGTAATAATACTTGCTGTTTGGGTCCTGGCGGAGATTTCCCATCACCGGTCCCGCTGGGGTCTTCAGTTTTCCGCCGTAGAAAATTTCATCCGCATGGGATTCCATCCAGCCCGGGTACTGACCCGCCAGCAGGTCGTTGCGGCTGTTCATCCACACATAGTAGCCGGCCCTTCTCAGCTCGGAGAACAGGGTTTCCTCGCCGGGATGAAGAAGGTACTGCATGGTCCGATGGCCCCTGACATGGGGATACAGCCCCGTAAAAAAGCTGCACCGGCTGGGAACACAGACCGGATTCTGGCAGTAGGCGCGGGAAAAGGAAACGCCATCGGTGCTGGCCAGCTCGTCCAGGTGTTTTGTATGAATGGCCTGATTGCCCAGATGACTCATGACATCCGCGCGCATTTCATCAGGATTAAAAATAATGATATGAGGTCTTTTGTTCATCGGCACTCCTCCTGACAGGTTCGTCTTTTTTTTATCAGCCGGACGTTTTTCTCTGATATCGCTATTATACACGAAGATCGCCGCGATAGACAAACGGAAAAAAATATAGTATGATGTTGAGGAAGTATTTTAAAAACAGAAGGTAATCATGTCTGAAAACCGAAGCAAAATCAAAACCCTCCGCCAGCTTTTTCTCTCGACGCTGTATCTCAGCGCTTTTACCTTTGGCGGAGGGTATGTCATTATCACATTGATGAAGCAGAAATTTGTCGATCAGCTTCACTGGATCGACGAGGATGAGATGCTGGACCTGGTGGCCATCGCCCAGTCCTCCCCCGGGCCCATCGCCGTCAATGGCGCCATCGTCCTGGGATACAAGCTGGCAGGGATCGCCGGCATTTTCTGCTCGGTGCTGGGGGCGGTGATTCCTCCCTTTGTGATTCTGACCGTTATCTCCTTCTTCTATCAGGCCTTCAAAGACAGCGCTGTCATTCAGTCCCTGCTTGCCGGCATGACCTGCGGCGTCAGCGCGGTGATTATGTCCGTGGTTTTCGATATGGCCAGCGGCATTGTCAAAGGGAAGGATCCCATTCTGATTGTTGTGATGATCCTGGCCTTTATCTGCAACTACGTTTTGAAGGTGAATGTGATCCTGATCATCCTTTTCTGTGTGGTGCTGGGAGTCGTGCTGACCCTCATCCGGACCCGGAAGGAGGCTGAAAAATCATGATCTACCTTCAGCTTTTTCTGGCCTTTCTGCAGATCGGCGCCTTCAGCTTTGGCGGCGGCTACGCGGCCATGCCCCTGATTCAGGCCCAGGTCATCGACCGCTACGGCTGGCTGTCCATGGCCGATTTCACCGACCTGGTGACCATTGCGGAAATGACGCCCGGCCCCATCGCCATCAACGCCGCCACCTTTGTGGGCAATCAGATGGCCGGCATCCCCGGAGCCCTCTGCGCCACCCTTGGGGTCATCCTGCCCTCCTGCCTGTTTGTTTCCATACTGGCCTACCTCTATAACCGCTACCGCAATCTTTCTGTCATGAAGGGCGTTCTCGGAACCCTGCGTCCGGCAGTGGTGGCCATGATCCTCGCCGCAGGCCTGTCCATTCTGCTCTCCAGCATATTTGAAGGAGGCCTCGCCGGCATGATGACCGCTTTCAGAAGCGCCTCCGCTTCCGCCGCGCTGGCAAGCGGCTTTAGGTGGCGCCACCTGCTGCTGGTCATCGCTGCCTTCTTTGTTCTTCGGAAATGGAAGAAGGTGAACCCCATTCTGGTGATGACAGGCTGCGGCATCGTCGAGCTGATTTGTTACCTCATTTGACAAGACCCGGGGCATTGACATAAGCCAGGCCGGCGGTATAATGAAACTGTAATAATGCTCAAAGGAGGTTCCTCATGGGTTTATTTTCCAAATTACTGGGCGGCGCCAAAGATATCAGCCTCGAAAAAGTCCTCAAAACCGTGACCGAAGCCGCCGATAAGCTGTCGCAGAATTCCGGAGACAATTCCTTCTCTGAGACCTCTGCCGAAGACGTTCCCGCCTCTGGTTTCTCCTGGGGTGAAAAAATGCCTGCCGAAGAAAACCAGTACAACTTCAGCGGCAATTACGTTAAGTATTTTAACCATGTGTTCACCGAGGATTTTCCGGGCTATGACATCAGCTATGAGCAGCCCCCGAAAAGCTCCTCCACCGTATTTACCTTCCGCCAGGCCGGCCGGCGGGTGCTGGTCGTCGAGCTGATGAACGAGAACAGTGAATCCCAAAGGCTGCGGAACCGGTGCGCGGAGGAAGGTATCCCCTATCTGCGCTTCTATTACAACCATCATGGCTGGTGGAACACCCGGGCTTATGTGGATCACAGAACCCGCAGCGCCCTCATGGGCTGATCAGCAGGACCGGATTTCCGCTGATCTTTCAAATGTAAAAAACAGGAAGAGAATGCCGGCTTTGTCCGGCGCCTGTGGCGGACCCGGCACAGATCCCTGAGGCCTTTCGCACTGGCTTCGCAGGCAGTCGGTCTGTGTACGGTCTGGTTAATTCCGGAATTTCCGGAATTTAATAGCTTCTCTTCCTGTTTTTTTTTATTGGAGGTAATTTATGACCCTGCTCTCATCTCTGGCTGAAAAGGATACCTGGGAGGCCTATTACCGTTACAAATCTTCCCTGTGCCTTCCTGAAAAGGATCTGAAAGGCCTGCGGGATCTCATCGACAGGGAGGCTTATCTTCCCGTGGTCAGAGAAATCCTTTCCCTGGCTCCCGCGCCCCTTCCCGAAAGGACCGTCATCAGCAAGCAAAGCACCGGAAAGAAGCGAATCGTCTATACCTATCCTCCGCTTTTCAACACAGTGATGAAGGTTCTCACCTATCTGTGTCTCCGCAAATATGATCACCTCTTTGCTCCGGGGCTGTATTCCTTCCGGCCCGGCCGGAGTGCCAAGGATGCCATGTACTATCTTTCCCATATCCGCGGAATCCATGAAAAATATGCCTACAAAGCGGATGTCAGCAATTACTTCAACTCCATTCCTATCCATTCCCTGCTGCCCCTGCTGGAAGAGGTCCTTTCCGATGATCCGGAGCTTTACCGGTATCTGAGTTCTCTGCTGACGGAGCCCCGGGTTCTGTGGGAAGACCATGAGCTTATCGAAGACAAGGGCATCATGGCCGGGACTCCTCTTTCTGCCTTCTACGCGAACCTGTATCTGAAGCAGCTGGATCATATCTTTTATGAGAAGCGGATTCCCTATGCCCGTTATTCTGATGATATCATAGTTTTCGAGGACTCGCAGGAAGCGCTGCAAAAGGACGTCTCCCTGATCCGCAGTTTTCTGAAGGACCATGGTCTGAGCCTCAATCCCGCGAAGGAAAACATCTCCGCCCCCGAGGAGGGATGGGTTTTTCTGGGGTTCTTTTATAAGCAGGGAACAATTGATATTGCTCCGGCCAACATCACCAAGCTGAAGGCCAAGATGCGTAGGAAGACCAGGGCCCTTACCCGCTGGAGCCGGCGCAACGGAATCCCCGGCGAAAAGGCTGCGAAGGCTTTCATCCGGATCTTTAACCGCAAGCTCCTGTATTCCGCGAAGGATAATGATCTGACCTGGAGCTACTGGTTTTTCCCGGTCATCAACACCACGGACTCTCTGCATATCATCGACCGGTATGCCCAGGACTGCATCCGGTCCCTGGTCTGGGGCTCCCATACCAAGGGACGGTTCCGCCTGTCCTACCAGGCCATGAAGGACATGGGCTATCTTAATCTCGTTCATGAGTACTACAAGATCAGGCAATGAAAAAGGCCAGACCCATTGAAGCTGCAGCATAGCAGCTCCCTGTGTCCGGCCTTCTTTATTTGATCTGCGTCTGGCAATCATTTGTTCGAAGGAAACCAGCCTGAAGGTCACCGAGTGCTGGACCAAGTAATTGCTCTGCAAACGAGATGGCAGTAACTATCATCTACTATGCCCTATGACAATCATACGTTCGCTTGTCACAAAACAAGCGTCCTGCCGACTCCTGTGACAATTCTTAAAAAGTTTGTCACAAAAGACCCGAAAGCATCTGATATGTGACAAAAACAAGCTTGAAAACAGGCCATAACTAAGGATTTTACCCTCTTCTTGTCACAGATCATAGAGATGACCACTATCCTGTGACAGCATTTTGTCACAGACAGCCTGGCCCAATCCACCCAGTGACAATCATCCGGCCGATTGTCACAGATGGCAGTGATAACGCCAGATCTGTGAAAATGCAGTTTCACAAAAGACAGGGTTTCCAGAGAGTGTGTGAAACAAGCGAAAACCGATTGTCACAAAATCCATGGGAAGCAATAAAAATGTGAAAATAAATTTGAACAAGATCGGAAGTATACCCCATGTATGTGAAAATTACTGTTGCAAACCTTGGAGTAAATCCAGGATATGTGAAAATCTACTGTCACAAAAACGGAATATTAAAAGGAATTGTGAAACCCAGCATAAACACATCAAAAGGATTGTCACAAGATTATAGGAAAACACGAAATGTGTGAAACAGTGTGGCCGCAGCGCCAGCGGCCACACTTATCCTTTGCCTGGCTTAACCATAAAAAGCCACAAGTCTTCTGCCTGTCAAGGCCGCAGCCGCATAGCGGTGGCTTCACATAGTGTATTCACTATGTGAAGCCAGCCTTGACAGGACAGAAAGATCTTGTGGCAAGGGGTAATTAAGCCAGGCAAAGGATTTCCAGGTTTCTTTGAAACCCGTCTATACAAAGAACCTGAAACTTGTTTTTACAAAAAATTACTAAACCCTATACATACAAAAAATACCTGGTAAGCAGCCGTTATTTCTGCAGGGCCACGATCTTTTTCATCCGGCCTCCGGTAATCGCCTTCTGAGTATGCTCCTTGGCCGCTGCCTTTTGAGGACGTCCGCTCAGCAGGAACATCAGGATACTGGCCAGATAGACCGCCGCCGCCAGAAGATAGAACATTCTTCCTCCCAGAGCATCCAGGATGAATCCTCCCACCAGGTTGCCCAGGATGGCTGCAATCTGCGAGGTGGAGGCAAAGAATGCCTGGGCGGAAGCCTTCGCGTCATCGGGAGAAATCTCATACACATAGTTCAGGGAAGTTCCGATGAACATGCCGTTGCCCAGTCCGAAGAAGCTGGCAAACAGCAGCATCATGGGCCAGGATTTCACCAGCAGACCGAATCCCAGGCACTCCAGACCCATCAGAATGGGCGCCACCAGAATGAGCTTTCTCAGGGGGAAGCGGTTTCTCAGCTTCACCATGAGCAGCAGGAAGGGCACCTCGAACACGGCCCGGTAGGCCAGCAGCAGGCTGTACTTGGAGGTATCGATTCCCACCTCTTCCATGTAGTAAGGGATAAACGCGCCTTCGAAATTCGCGCCCACATAGAACAGGAAGGAAAACACCAGAAACAGCACATAGGTATGATTTTTGAAAAGCTTGGCAAGGCCATCCTTGCTGCCGCTTCTTCTCTTCATGGAAGCGCCCTTGGGATCCCGGGAAGTGATGGTCAGGATCATGACAGGAATCAGGGCCAGGCCGTAAATCCAGAAGGTGGATTCCACCGGCATCAGCACGACGAGGAAAGTAGCACTGACGGCGAAGAGAATCGATCCGAAGGAACGGATCCGGCCATAATTCAGTCTCAGCTCATTGCAGTTGCGGACAATCAGGTTCTCATGGAAAGTACCCACGGGATTCCGAAACAGCACGCAGATGGGACAGAGAATAAAGTAAGGCCACAGGGCATTGCCGAATACGTTTTTCACAAAGGGCATCAGAGAATAAAAAATCATACAGCCGGCCAGCAGCAGCATTTCCGTCAGACGAACAGAGTTTTTGCTGTCGGAAAAGATGCCCCAGAAGGACATGGCCGCAATGCCGATCAGACTGCACAGGGCGTTCAGCACACCCAAGCTGGAGGCAGTGAACCCGATGTTCTGCAGATACAGGGTCTGATAGCAGCCGATGGCCGCCACAAACCAGTAAATGCCGCTGAGCGCTGCCATATGGATGGACTGCTTGGACTCCTCAGATACATATAGTTTCATTTATCAATACGTTTCCTTATTATTAACATTATTTTTCTAACTCGCGGCATTATATCCGTTTTATAAGGTTTATTCAAGATGGTAATTTGTCAGTCTTACACAAATTATCAGGGTGATTTTTGTCTATTTTTCTTATTCATTCATACAAAAAAAGGGCCGTCCCCGCGGACGGCTCTTGTCTGAAGAATTATAATATGCTTAATTTCCGTTTTCGTATACGTCAAATCCGATTTCCAACGCAGCTTCCCAGGCCGGTTCACTATGGTTGTAAGCATTTTGAAGGTAATCAATATGATTAAGTACAATCTCTGCGGCGCGATCCTGGGAATAATGCCAACTGTTTTTGGTGAGCTCTGATCGGATATTGCTCAAATACTCAGTCAAGTTCTTTTCCATGATTGATACCTCCTCAATATAATGTTTATCTGATTTCATTGTACAGCGGCTTTTTTGAAGAATCAAGATGCTTTTTGATGATTTTTCAACAAAAAGTGCAATTTTCTTCTAAAAGCTGTTTTAAAATTTCCCGAAAAATCCAGAGATTCTTCTCCGCAAATCGTTGATATTCACCATTGTCCCCGGAAAGCGGCTGAGCTATAATGCATCGAAGTCAAATCAAGTCTATGCAAAGGAAATCCTATGCCCGAATTAAACTATAAAGAAGCCCTCAAGCGGGGCCAGAAGGAATACCGGCTGGCCCAGGAGAAGAACGAAAATCCCTACCTGCCCTCCCTCGACGATCTGCTGGATCCCGAGACCCATCTTTCTGAACGCAGTCTCGGTCTGGAGCAGATTCCTTCCGAATGGATAGTGGGTACCAGGCACCAAAGCCGTTCCAACATGTTTGCCAGAAACTTCATGCCTCTGGCCGAAGAAGGGACCGAATTCGCCTTTAAGTGGGAGTATCTCTGCCAGTCCCATCTGGAGGAAGGCATCCGTGAGCCCATCAAGGCTTATGAATACATGAACCGCTACTATGTGGAAGAAGGCAACAAGCGGGTCAGCGTGCTCCGCTTCTTCGATGCGGTCTCCATTCCGGCCCAGGTAATCCGGCTGATGCCAGAGAAAAGCGATGCTCCGGAGATTAAGCGTTATTATGAGCTCATCAGCTTTTACGCTCTCTCCGGTCTGAACAATATTGAGTTCTCCAGGCCGGGCAGCTGCGCCGTCCTTCAGAAGCTGATCGGAAAAGAACCCCAGGAAACCTGGAGTGAAGATGAACGGAAGAATTTTGTTTCCGCCTATTATATTTTCAGAGACGTTTATCTGCACATGGGCGGAGAGAAGCTGAAGATGACCGCCGGAGATGCCATGCTGGCCTATCTGAAGGTTTATGGGGCCGGATCCCTCAAGGGAAAAACCAGCCAGGAAATCAAGCAGGCCGTATCCATGGCCTGGGAGGAAATCTCCCTGCAGCAGGAGGAAAGTCCCATTGAGGTCAAAATGGATCCTGTGGAGAAAAACCCCGGCCTGATCAACAAGGTGCTGGCCGCGGCAGACCCCAGAATTCTGAAAACCGCCTTCATTCACGACATGGATCCCCGCTCCTCCAGCTGGACCCGGGGCCACGAGGAAGGCCGGCTGTATCTGGAACGGAGTCTCCCCGATCAGCTGGAGACCAAAGCCTATCCCTGGGCCCTGGAATCCGATCCCGAAGCCGTGATTCAGCAGGCCATCCGGGACGGAAACACCGTACTCTTTACCACCTCGCCAAGGCTGCTTCCCGCTGCCTTGAAGGCGGCCGTGGAAAATCCCCAGGTTACCGTCTTCAATTGTTCCCTCAACCAGTCCCACCGCTATATCCGGACCTATTATCCCCGGATGTACGAGGTGAAGTTTATCATCGGAGCCATCGCGGGAGCCCTGGCGGGTTCCTCCCCGGTGGGATACCTCTGCGACTATCCCATTTTCGGCCAGATTGCGGGCATCAATGCCTTTGCCCTGGGGGTGCAAATGGTGAATCCCCAATGCAAGGTCTTTCTGGAATGGTCCTCCGTGGGCGGCCTGGACGCGGCGCTGGACCGTCTTCAAAATCAGGGCGTCCGGCTGATTTCATCGCAGGACCTGGTGCGCCTGGGAGAATGGCGTCCCCTTGGCCTGTCTCTGCTGGAGGAAAACGGAACCCGGAAGAATCTGGCCACGCCTCTCTGGCAGTGGGGCAGCTACTATGAGCAGCTCATCAAGCTGATCCGCAGCCGCTCGGAACAGACGGATTACAAAGAAAGCGGCAAGGCCCTCAATTATTACTGGGGTCTTTCCGCCGGTGTGGTGGATCTGATGGTTTCGGAGGATGTGCCCCCCGCCACCAGAAATCTTGCCAGTCTGCTGAAGAAAAGCATTCAGGCGGGTATCTGCAATCCCTTTAAGGGGCCGCTGTATACCCAGGGCGGCAAGGTACTGGAAAATGATCAGATGCTCAGCCCCCAGCAGATTCTGGATATGGATTATCTGGTGGAAAATGTCATCGGTCAGATCCCCGCGTACCATGAACTGAGCGATACCGCCAAGGCCACGGTGGATCAGGTGGGCATTGAAGCCGCCTCCAAAGACAGGCAGGAATAGGCTTATGAAGATACTGGTCATCGCGGATACCGAATCCAAATACTATTACGATTACTTTACGCCCGAAAAAATGGATCAGTTCGATATGATCCTTGCCTGCGGAGATCTCAGCCGGTCTTACCTGGAATTTCTGGTGACCATGGCCAACAAGCCGCTGATTTATGTCCGGGGCAATCACGATGATTCTTTCAATGAAAATCCTCCCGAGGGCTGTGTCTGCGCCGACGGGAGGGTCATTGTCCAAAACGGTATCCGTATCCTGGGTCTGGGCGGCACCTTAAAATACCGGCCCGGCCTGAATATGTATACGGAAAATCAGATGCGGCGGCGGATCCTCAGGCTTTGGTTTTCTATCTGGCGCCACCGCGGTTTTGATATTCTTCTGACTCATGCCCCTGCCCGGGGTCTGGGCGATCTGGATGACCGGCCTCACCGGGGCTTTGAGTGCTTTCGAAAGCTCCTGGACCGGTATCATCCCGCCTATATGATTCATGGGCATGTGCATATGAACTACGGACCCTTCATCAAACGCAGATCCCGGTACGGAGATACGGAAATCATCAATGCCTGGGAAAGCACTCTGCTGGAGTTTCCTTCGAACGAAAAAAACGGCTGATTCGGAAAATCCGGTCAGCCGGTTTTACAATTTTATTTCAGTCCCAGCAGCGCCGCTCCAATGATGCCGGCATCGTTGCCCAGGGTTGCCAGCACCACCCGGGTTCCGGCCCTTTCCGCACCCATCACATAGGCGGGAATATAACTGAGCACGCCCTTCAGCAGAAAATCTCCTGCTTTGGAAACGCCGCCGCCCAGAATAATCATTTCCGGATCAAAGAAGTTGATCACATTATCAATGGTCATGGCGAGATAACGGCAGTAATTGGTAAAGAGCTGGACCCCCAGACGGTCCCCTTCCCTGGCCGCATCCACCACCATCTTGGCGGTGATGTTCTCTTTTTTACCGCCGGCCATCTGCAGAATCATGGTATCCGCGTAGGTCAGAGAATAATGCCTGGCCTGCTCCGCCAGGGCCGTGGCGGAACAGTAGCGCTCCACGCAGCCCATGCGGCCGCAGTTGCATGCCACACCGTCCGGCACAAGAATCATATGGCCAATCTCTCCGGCGACGCCGTGGCTGCCGGTCCAGAGCTTTCCATCCATCATGATGGCGCTGCCCACCCCGGTACCCAGGGTGATCATAATACTGCTGTGGGTTCCCTTGCTGATGCCCACTTTGGCCTCCGCCAGGGCAGCCACATTCGCGTCATTCTCGAGAATCACCGGGCAGCTGAAATACCGGTGCATTTCACCTCTGAAATCCGTATTCATCCAGCCCAGATTGGTGCAGTCCGTGACATAGCCGGTATCGTTGTTGACGGCACCGGGAACGCCCACGCCAATGGCAGCGATCTGATCCTCCGGCAGGTTTAGCTGGCCAAGGATCTCCCGGATGCCCTCCGCCATATCGCGGATGACTTCGCCATAGGGCCGCTCCGCCCTGGTGGGTTTCTCTGCCTTGCCAAGGACCTGGCCCGATGCAGAAACGGCGCCGATTTTAACGGCAGTTCCGCCCAGATCAATTCCGATATAAATCATTCCGAAACCCTCCCCGGTTCTTCAGCCGAAAATCAGCTGCGCCAGATGCCAGGCCTTCGCGCCGTCATCCCGAGCTTGAGCTCGTGTTTCATCTCGTGCATCAGCTCGTGCTGATGCCAGGAGCCCTTCCTGGGCTCCAGTTACGCAGGTATTACAGTACCCCACCACCTCATCAGTGGTGTATTTTTTTGCGTGCTCCTCATAATAGCCCTGCCACTCCTCCTTGGGAAGGGGTGTCACATAGGCCGGCAGATACTGGGCGTAGTATGCCGGCGCCTCTTTCATATTCTGAGGGAAAGGATCATGCAGACGGAAGCTGCCGTCGAACTCTTCCTCATCCCGGTTGTGCTCCATTTCCACATAGGAAACATGCATGTTTTTCAGGCATTCCCGCACCGCGTCCTGAAGCCCGTGCTTGCCCCGGGCCCGGAAGCAGTCCTGCAGGGTCATCTCCCTGCCACTAAAATCCGGCCAGGGGAAATCCTTCCGGGTCAGCAGAAACTCAAACAGACTGATGCCGGGAATATCCGCTCTCACTTCATCCAGAATATGCATGCAGCTCATGCATACCGTCACGATGATATCACCCTCCTGAGGCAGAGAGTTGGTCACGTGGCAGCAGCCAGCCACCTTCACATCGGGCTGGGTGTTCATGTAGGCCCTGATTTTTTTTGCCGTGTCCGGGAACAGCTTCTGGAAATTGCAGCTGGGATAGTAAATATACATGGCTTCCACCTCACAGGGTTAAGTAAAATATCTCAGGCTTTAATCAGGTTTTGATCAGGCTTTGATCAGGCTCTTCAGTGTCTTGGACAGCAGCTCAGGCTGAATCGGCTTAGACAGATGAGCATTCAGGCCTGCCTGCATGCTTCTCTGCACATCCTCATCGAAGGCGTTGGCCGTCAGGGCGATAATGGGAATCCCTGCGGCATCTTCCTTTTGGCTGGCATGGATCTGCCGGCTGGCCTCCAGGCCATCCATCACCGGCATCCGCATATCCATGAGGATCGCGTCATAGTAGCCCGCCGGATGATCCTGATAAAGCTTCAAAGCTTCCGCTCCGTCATGGGCCAGGTCCGCTTTCATCTGCCAGGAATCCAACAGCATCAGCATGATCTCCGCATTGACCTGCACATCCTCCGCCAGCAGCACTCTTCGCCCTGTCAGATCCGCTTCTATGGAAGCGTTCTTTGCCGCGGGAGCCTTCTTCTTCCAGGCTTCCCTGAATTCCTCCAGCACAGCGCCGGCAAACAGCGGCTTCGCCACAAAGCTGTCTACCCCGGCCGCCAGCGCCTCATCCAGTACATCATCCCAGCGGTAGGCCGTCAATATGATAATGGCGGATTCCCTGCCAATGATCTCCCTGAGTCTGCGGGTGGTTTCAACGCCATCCATTTCCGGCATTTTCCAGTCCACCAGAATCAGGTTATAAGGATCTCTGCGGACGTGCCGCAGCTGCGCCATATGAATGGCCTCCTGACCCGAGGCGGCGGTTTCCGCGGAAATGCCGACATTCTCCAGCACCAGCTTCGCGTGCTCGCAGGCGATGGGATCATCATCCACCACCAGAACGCTCAGGTCGCTGGGATGGATTTCTTCGATCTCCTCTTCCTGGTCACAGCGGCTGGAATTCATCAGGGTCACTGTGACGGTAAAGACAGAACCCTTATCTTTTTCGCTCTCCACCTCAATGGTGCCGTTCATCATTTCGACGATATGCTTGGTAATGGCCAGGCCCAGACCGGAGCTGCCATACTTGCTGGTGGTGGAGGAATCCTCCTGAGAGAAGCTGTCAAACAGCTTGGGAAGGAATTCCTTACTGATACCGATACCGGTATCGGATATGCGGAACTGCAGTGTCGAATGATTCTCCAGCTCAGCGATCCTATCCACCTCCAGCGCCACCCGTCCGCCTTGCGGCGTGAACTTCACGGCATTGCCCAGGATATTGATCAGCACCTGACGGAGCTTCATATTGTCGCCGATATAGTAATCGTCCACCTGTCCCTGAATATGACAGTGGTATTCCAGTCCCTTGTCCGCGCACTGGCCGCTGATCAGCGTGTTGATAGCCTCCAGCAGTTTGGAGAAGGAGAACTCCTCGTTTCTCAACACCATATGACCGGACTCAATCCGGGACATATCCAGAATATCGTTGATCAGATTCAGCAGATGCTCGGCGGAAGAGCCGATTTTTCCGAGATACCCTTTGATCTTCTCCGGCGTTTCCGGATCATTCATGGCAATATTGTCCAGGCCAATGATGGCGTTCATGGGAGTACGGATTTCGTGGCTCATGCTGGAGAGGAAGGCTGTTTTCGCCTTGTTGGCCTGCTCCGCTGCATCCAACGCGTCAGAAAGGATCTGCTGCTGCTCCATCAGCTGCTCCTGCAGGCGGGTTTTCTCTTCCAGCTCCTCCTGCTTGGCCTGATTGGCGGCATCCGCCTTTTCCATATCGATCTGCAGCTGGGTGTTGCGTTTGGTCTGAGCAAAAAGAATCAGGAAGATGCTCAGCAGCGCGATGACCGTCAGAGCCGACTGCAGGATGCTGCTGTTGATAATATCCTCGGATATGGCCCCGATCTGATTGGTGATGACGCTTTCCCGGATCAGATAAGTCAGCATCCAGTCCGTGCCTTCCACCGGAACATAGCTCAGGGTTTCCTGAATCCCTTCGTACACAAAGGATACAACGCCTTTTCGGCCTTCGGCAAAATCATTCTTTACCTGGTCATAGGAATAACCCTTCTCATAAACCGCATGACCGAGGGCTTCCAGCAGATTGTCCTCCATCGCAAGACCTCCCAGAACAGTATTGCTCAGAGCAATACCCGTTTTGGTATATATATTGCTGAAGGTGGTCTTGTTATCCTGATTTCCCATGGAAACACCGGAAAGCATCTCATTCATGTCAATTTCCATGAATGCCATGACCAGCCTTTTCTGAGTAGAAAGAAGGGTCTGATCCGTGGGCATGGCGATGATGACTGTTTTTTCCGCGGTGTCCAGGTTCTTGATGGAGATTTCCGGTCCGGAGATCGAGTTATAGTCAAAGCCATACTGATCAATATCGTTCTGCATGCCGGTGGAGGTATAGATCAGTCCGCTCTCATCGACAAAGGCGAATTTTTTTAGCTTAAACAGCCGTTTCATCTGCGTCTGATACGCTTCCATATGGGTTTTATCCTGGAGATCCTCCTCCGTCATCAGCTGAAGGGCCGTATCCAGATCCGTAATACGGTTGGAAAGATTTTTGGATACTACCTGTTCCCGGCGGCCGGCCAGCTCATCCAGATACAGCAGGGAAACACTTCTGACTGCCTGTTCGGTATTGTTCCTGGCCCTCTGACCCATGAAAATGGTACCCACCACGAGAATCATCATGACGATAATGCCGCCGACAAATGCCACTGCCAGCGTTTTTCTGCGCTTGGTATCCATAAAGCCGCCTCTTCATATATTGGAAAAAACCTGATAATCACTCCCTGTTGCAAGGCAGGGATTATCAGGTTATTTTTATCAGGCAAAATGCCGTCTTATAATTTGGACTGATAGAACTTCGCGGTCTTGGAAAGCTCCTCGATCTCTTCCAGGATCTTTGAGCCCTCCTGATCCATCTGGTTTGTCTGAAGCTTGGACAGCTCCACGCTGATCCGGTCCAGCACCAGAAGCATTCTCTCGTTGGTGCTGACAATCTTTTCCATCTCAGAAAGGCTGTTCTGATAAATCAGATAACGCTCCTTCTGGATCTCATCATCAATCAGATCGTGTCTGTATTCGCCGGTCTGCATGAGTTTGGCCAGCTTCTGAAAATCCTGATCGTCAAAGCCCTCCAGCATCTTGGCCAGGGACAGGGAATTCTGCCTTACGGTTCCGATTCCGTTCTCCACCGGCATATAGAAACGGTCATGGCTCATGCTGCCGGGCTCGAATTTTTCATCGATCATGGACAGCAGCAGAGGCCCTTTCTTCTCTATATTCGTGACCTGTCTGGAAGCGATCTCGGCTATGGAGCCGATCCCGTATTTGCCTTTATAGGAACCCAGCACCATGGGAAGCTTATCCGTCTTTCCCTCCGCCAGGGCCTCCTTGGCCTTAATCACTTTTTTGTCGTCCTTATGAATCAGGAGAATAATCAGGATGGTAGCGGCAACCACCACAGCAATAATCACCAGGGTGGTGATCAGAAAGATGCTGAATATGCTCCTGCCGGCGGAAGCCCCCGAGGAACCTCTCAGAAAGGTTCTGAGAATCACCAGGGCGACAACGCCGATAACTATCCAGATAAGGCTGGACCCACTTTTTTTCGTCATTGGATTCCCTCCTTTGAAATGCTTAAGGCTTCCAGACGGTGGACCCGGTTGTCTTTAGGCCTTGGTCTCAAGTTTTTTCTGTTCGGTGGTGATGCCTTCCAGATCCAGGAAAGCGCCCCGTTTCTCCATTTCGATGAGGCGTTTCTCACCGGATTCGGCCAGCTCGCGGAAGTCGCGGATGGTGGCGGCAATCTTGGGCAGGGCTTCCTGCTTGTAATTGCTGATATCGTCCAGCGCGGACAGGGTGTTGGCGAAGGAGGTCTTCAGAGTTTCCACAGAGATGTTGGCCTCGGTGGCCTGCTTTTGGATGGCTACGCCCTGGTCCTTCAGCATCTTGGAGGTGGCCTCGATCATCTGATTGGTGGAAGCGTTCAGCAGCTGAACCTTCTCCAGCACAATCTTCTGGTTGTACAGCGCGCCGGCCACGGTAACCGCGGTTCTCAGGGAGGAGACGGTAACGGTCTCGGCCCGGTCCACCGCACGGATCAGTTCTTTATTGTTGGCACGGATGACATCCATGGCAATGATGCCCTGCTGGTTCACCACCTGCAGCTGCTGGAAGTCCATAATTCTCTGGCGAAGCGGGAACAGAACCTCTTCCTCCACGAAACGGATTTTTTCCGCGTCGCCGCCGATGGCCTTCTGTTCTTCAATGGCATTGGTCAGATAGGTATCCATGGCGGTACCCATTTCAATCTTCTGATTCAGCTGCTTGGTGATATCCCTCATGGAAGCTTCTTCCAGCTCCAGAGTGGTGTTGTCATTCTTCAGGGTGCCTTTGCCCTTTTCCAGAGATTTGACAATATCTGCGATCTCGGCATCGGCTGTCTTGTAGCGGTCAAAGTACCGGCGGACAGGATTGAAAACCTTGCCGAAGGGGCCCTTTTTCGCGAAATCAATACCGGAGGGATCCAGGTCTCTCATACGGACAGCCAGTTCCTCCAGACCCTTGGCCACTTCACCGGATTCGGTGCCGCTCTTGGAAAGCTCGGCCATCCTCTTGGAAAGAATTTCATTCTTCACTTCGGATTTCTGAACCACATCCTGACCAAAGGTATCGATGGCTGTCGTGAATTCCTTGCGGTCCTCAAAAGAATCCAGATTCACAGCCATAATCTGCTGCACCTTTTCCTCGGCAGCCTTTGCGATTTCCGGTTTAATTTCAGTGGGAAGAGCCAGCTCCTGCTCTACTTTTTCCTTCACCTCTTCCGGGTTAACAACATCAAGAGTAAATGCCATGACAGCCTCCTTATAATTTGATATTGATTGATCAATCGAACAAATTTATCTTACCATATTTCCCATCATTTGGCTATAGATGATTGAATTTGGTCTGATTTTTTGTACAGATGGTTATGATTTTTTATAACAGGCCCAAAAAGTCGGCGAACAGGTCGCAGCAGGCGATGGCATCCTTCTTTTCGGGCATCTCGCAGAAGATGCGGATTAGGGGCTCGGTGCCGGAGAAGCGGCCGATAATCCACCCTCCGTTCTTGAAATAGACCTTGCAGCCATCCAGGTAGGATACATGATCGATTTCAAAGGGAAGATTGGGAAGCACCCGGTCCTCAAAGAGCATCTGCTGCATGCGTTCCTTTTCTTCATGGGTAAAGCGGTAATCCCTCTCCTCCATGTAGATGCTGCCGCATTCTTCTTCGATATCACGGTAGATCTCGGAGAGGGTTCGGCCGGTAACGGCGATCATCTCCACCAGCAGCATGGCGGCGTAAATGCCGTCCTTACCGTTGATGTGACCCCGCACCGTCAGACCGCCGGAGGACTCACCGCCGATCAGGGCATCCACCTCCGCCATCTTGGCGGAGACATATTTGAAGCCCACGGGAACCTCGTAGCAGGTTTCGCCGAATTTCTCGGCAATCTTATCCAGCATGTGGGTGGTGGCCAGATTCCGGACCACCGCGCCGTGCATGCCGCGGTATTTGATCATGTAATAGTACAGCAGCACCAGGATGTCGTTGGCGTGTAGATACCGTCCGGTATCATCAATGACGCCCAGCCGGTCCGCGTCGCCGTCGGTGGCAATGCCGATATTGAAGGTATAATCCATCACCCTGGATACCAGCAGCCGCAGGGTCTGCTCCGTGGGGGCCGGCATCTTGCCGCCGAACAGGGTATCATGATTGTCATGGATAGTCTCCACGTCGCAGCGGCTGGTCAGCAGCAGCGTCTTCAGAGGCACTTCCGAAACGCCGTACATGGGGTCAAAGGCCACCCGGAGGTTCGCTTTCTTGATGGCTTCTGTATCGATCTTCCTGAGAATGTCGTCCAGATATTCGTTCAGGGGATAGACCTCCTCGATGAGGCCAGCCTTCAGTGCTTCTTCATAATCCATCTCATGGATATCCTGAGGATCGATGGTGGCCGCCAGCGCCTCCAGCTCGTCGGTGGTGGCTTTGTCGGCGTCCCTTCCTTCCGCGGTGAAGACCTTAATTCCGTTGTAGATGGCGGGATTATGGCTGGCGGTAACCATCATGCCATAGGGCAGGCCGTGGGTCTGCACATAGAACATGATGAGAGGCGTGGGACAGGCGCGGTTCACCAGCATGGCTTTGATGCCCTCAGCCGCGAACACCTGGCCCAGCCAGCGCATGGACTCCTTGGAAAGGAAGCGGCGGTCATATCCGATGATAATTCCCTGCTCCGTCTTTCCTTCGTTTTTCATCTTCACCGCCAAGGTTTTGGCCAGAAGCTGAATGTTGCTCTTGATAAACTCATCCCCGATGACTGCACGCCATCCGCCGGTTCCAAACGCAATCATATTATCCTCCTCTGACAGAATCAGGTCTGCCTCAACTAACTCAAATCATATATATTATATATGATTTGAATATCTTACGCAAGAAATACCCGAGAAAACCGTGGATCTGTTCCATGGTCTGAAAGGCGGCCGCCGATGCTCTGAAAAATTTTTTTCAAGTTTTTCTTTACAAACATCCTAAAATCTGTTATAGTATACGGGCATGGACGATTAGCTCAGCTGGGAGAGCGCCCGCTTGACGTGCGGAAGGTCACAAGTTCGAGCCTTGTATCGTCCATTTTTTATTGCAAAGACCCGCGGTTTTTTATCCGCGGGTCTTGTTTTTTACCTGTCCTCCGGCGCTCTTTCGAGCTCGCCGGTTTTCGCATCGTAATGAAGAACAAAATCAGCCAGAATGTCCTTGATCTCCACCACATCGCGGTTGATTTCTCTCAGCATCTTTGTCAGCGGTATGCACCCGGCAATGCTTTCGGCAATCACAATCATCTCATGCATGGAGGAAGGAATGACATAATAGCTCTCTCCCAGTCTTTGCGCGATGTCCTCCATCACGCCGGGATAAAAGAAGGCCGATGCTCCGCCCACGCTGTGGGTGTTCGTAACCACCAGAATCTTCTTCTGCTGGGGAATATCCTCATGGATGGCAACGGTATCTTCTGTCAGCCTGTCCAGGAAGTCGATTCTCACCGGAAATTCCTTCAGGCAGCAGCGAAGGGTATCCTCCCAGAGCTGTTCCGCGGAAATCCCATAGTCCTTCATCTGATCATAGGTGATGGGCCAGCTGGTGATCAGCTGCCCGGCCGGTGTGACATAAAACATACAGCAGGTCAGGATCAGCCCGGCCTTTCGTTTGTGCGGCGCCGCCTCCGGTGTGCCCCGCATGGTCATGTCGCTGTAAACCCTGATCATCAGATGCTCTCTGACTTTACTGTAATCAGAGACAAGATCCGAAAGATTATTCTCAATTGACTTCCTCATATTCCTTCTCCTTTTTGACTTTGATAATCATCCAGACGACTGCCGCCGCAAGTCCCAGGAAGGCTGCCGCAGCCACTGTTACCGTCAGGGCGATGGGGGTTTTATCTCCCGTGGGAGGATTGCCGGAGGGAACCGGAACTTCCGACACTTCGGAAACCTCCGACACCTCCAGTGGCACGGAAGATTCCAGGAGCTGGGAGGATTCCGGCGGCTGAGGTTTTTCTTTTTTCGTAAAGGTAATGGTCTGCTCTTTATTTTCCCAGTCTTCGTGGCGGCAGATCTCTACTTCCTCGCCTTCCGGAGTGATATAAAACAGCTTTTCAAAGACCACCACCGATGACCCCGCCAGCGGGGCGGCATCCAGAGTGAACACCATCTGGGCAGTCATATTTCTCTCCTGGGCAGTAAAGACCGGGCCTGTGACACTCACCGGTTTATCTCCCTCCATCAGCACTCTCTGACCCTCCTTCCGCATTAGGGTGCCCTGGAGGCGGTAAGACGCTCCCGGAATCAAATTTGTCAGGGTCACCGTGTCAAGAATCACGGCTTCCGTTTTGCTTTCAGAGGTGCCGGCCTCGGCAGGGCTGTTTTCGGAAGCGCCGGCCTCGGAGGTGTTACCCTCGGAGGCGCCGATCTCGACAATTCTTGTGCCGGAATCTCCCGCCACGGCCGAGGTGCCCATCCTGACATAAGACACCATCTGGGCCTGGTCCGTCAGCGAATCATGCTTCAGCACCAGGGCCTCGTCCTGCTGATCCCAGGACTTTTCTTCATCCAGCAGATTCAGGTCGAATAACAGCTCCGTGACCACCAGATCCTTTCCCTCATATTCAGCCGCATCAAAGGTAAAGGCAGGCATGGTGACGGTTCCGCTGACCGGGGCCAGGACTCCGAAGCTCTTCGCCCGAGGCTCGGTCACATCGGCACTGATCTGCAGCACCAGCTCCGAGATGCATTCCGAGCCATCCGGCTTTTTCACCGGCTCTCCGGAGGATGCCTCCCGTAAAATCCCGATCACCTTGTACATGCCCGGGGCCAGGTTCTGATAGCGGATGATATCGCTGATGGCCGCCTGGGTCTGGGAAGCGCCCTGATGATCGCCGGTGGCAATATCCGAGGCTTCGGTACCGAGGGTGGGAATCCAAAGGATCTGGCTTTCCTCATTCATCCCGGCGTTATGGGTCAGGAGCTCCAGCAGCTCCTCTCCCCGCATCAGATACAGGGTATCCACCGCGTGAAGCCGGCCCTCGGAAAGGGCGGAAACATCCAGCTTCACCGTATTTTTCACACTGCCCCGGGCGCTTTCCGGGGTGAAGGTGAGGGTATTTTCTCCCAGCAGGGTCCTGATGCCCTGGAGATCCTCATAAAAGATTTCCGTTTTCAGCTGGTAGGTCTGATCGGTTTTCAGATGATCGTAGAAGAAGCTGTCCACCGCCTCCACCCGGCCGGTGCCGGGACTGATGGTTTTGGAGCCCGTCAGACCATCCACCAGCTCAGAGGAGGGATGAATCTCAAGGTCAATGAAGAGACGGCTCATCTCCGCTGTTTCTCCGGCGGGAAAGATCTCTTTCAGTTTCTCAACCGCCTCTCCTTCCTTCAGCTCAAAAACCAGGGAGGAAAGCATGGTCTGACCGCGATTGGCTTCACACTGCAGCTCCTCCACCAGATACTGGCCGTAAATCAGGGAGCCCAGGCCCTCTCCCATGGACGCCTCATCCGCCGCACCGAACCAGATGTTGGGCTCCGAACTGAGCATGGTTTCATCGGTGAAGCGGCCGTCTTTGACAAAGGAGTCCAGCGCATTGACTGTCTCTGGATTTTTCTCCCTGTCCCCGGTGCTGACCATGCCCTGATCATCCGTGACAATCACATGGCTTTCCAGAATCTGGCCCTCGGAATCCAGCAATGATACCCTAAAGGGGATGCCGGCCATGGGGCTGCCATCGGCGTCGGCCTTGCGGAAGAGAAGATCGCAGCGCAGCACCTGTTCCTCCAAAGGCTGGTCTGCCAGCTCCAGGATCTGGCCGTCTTCCCTGATCTGAAATTCCACCCGCCAGTCGGATATCTCATATCCCAGTGACGGCGCGGATTCCCGGGCTTCATAGGTGCCATAGGGCAGGACATCCCCCTCGGTGCCGCAGAAGCCCTTTTCATCCGTCACCAGTGTCAGAACGGTTTCTCCCGTTCCGTAAAGCTTTTCTTTCACCATCACCGGGTTGGGACTCATATTCACGATGCAGATTTCCGCTCCGGCCAGAGACCCCCAGCCCTGGGCCTTGTTTTCCTGAAGCTCCCGGTCGATTTTCCGGAAGGAAACGCCTCCCCGGGCCACCTCGTCCTCAAAGCGGATGGCTCCGCCCTGGGTGTTCACCTTCACCGTCTGTCCGTTTTCGCTAATGATAAACGCATGGGCCGCGCCGCTGGTGAGCCGGTATTTTTCGTTGGAGGCGATTTCCTGTATCTGATAGGTGCCAAAGGGCAGCAGCTTCTCCGGGCTTCTGGCTGCGCCGCTTTCATCTGTGGCCAGGGTATAGACTACCTCGCCGGGCTGATAGGCCTTGCCCTCCACCAGCACAGCCTTTTCAGACATATTGGTGATGGAGAAAAGAATGCCTGTAAAGTCCGCATCGCCCTGGGCCATGCCGTTTTCCTGGTCCCTTTTTTCCAGCTCCACGCCGCCCCGGATGGGAGTCTCCGGCAGCACACCCTTTTCTCCCAGATCCAGGATCCGACCGGCATCCGCTTCCGTAATTGTAAATGTGGTTTTCCATCCGGTGTTCAGCAGGTATCCCGCGGAGGCCGTGACTTCCACTGCCTCGTAGGTGCCCGTGGGCAGGGCGTCTGCCGCTGACTTTGCCTTTCCCTGACTGTCGGTGGTCAGGCGGAGCATCGTCTCCCCGTCCCCGATGGCCGTTCCATCCGCCAGATAGACAGCTTTTCCGGACCGGTTGATGATCTCAATTTCTGCTCCCTCCAGGCTGCCGTCTCCCTGGGCCTCGCCGCTGGCGGTTTCCGCGTCCCTTTTATGAAAAGCAACACCGGCCAGAATCTCATCATCCTCAAAAACCGGGCTGCCATCGGGATCGTGGAGGAAAGCGCTGTTTTCATTCCACTTGAATTCCGCCTGGCCCTCGGCCTTCAGCTGGATAGCGCCGGTCAAAACCAGATCTGACTTAAGGTAGCCCTCCGGCGCCTTCTCTTCGCTGATTCTCAGAGATCCCAGAGGGAAGGTGATCTGCCCCGCGCTGTTTCTGTACAGCTCCGAGCTTTCGTAGGCAGGATCCAGATAATCCTCCAGGTAGAACGCGGCCCGGCCGTTTTTCGTCAGAAAATACCAGATCCGTTCCGGGACGCCAGTGCATTCGAAGCTGGTGAAGTATTCGACCTTGAAGGTAGCCGATGCTTCCGTAATTCTCCGTTTGCCTTCTTTTGAATTCTTATAAATGGCGATGGCGGCAGGATCGTTGGCGGGGATATCCGAAGTCACGATCTCCGCCGGCCGGGAGACGGTATTGTCCCGGGCCACTTCGATCCAGTCAGTATCCGGGTTAAAGGTTTTCAGACCATAGCCCTTTCCTGCCCGGGTTTCCTTAAACCAGTACCGCCCCGGCTCCAGCTTGACGGTGTTTGTATATCCGCTCTCATCCTTCACCGTCAGCACAGCCGCCGGGTCGCCGGAGCAGCTGCTGTTGTCATAGATCTCGTAGGTGGTCCCCACCAGGCTGTACTGGGGATTTCCTTCGCTGATCTCCGGAATCTCCGATGCCTTTCTAAGTCTCAGGAAGGTGTCCTGCACCGGAGCCCCCACAGAAATCAGGGGCTGACTGCTGCCGGCATCCTCAGGATAAAGGGCTCCCACGGAGGAAATGATGGAATTCTCAGGATTCCGGCCATTCGGATAGGAGGCTGCATAGGACAGGGCGGCCGCGGCCATATCTTCAATGGCTTCCATATATACATCGTCATATCCGGCGGGCTGAAAGCCCATCAGCTTCCAGATGACGCCCGTTACCAGATTCTGATAGGGCCATCCGTCCTCGCTGCAGGCACTCATCTCATAGGTGGGCGTGCCGCTGGAGGGATACCGGTTGGTCCAGTAATTGTAAAGTACAAAATAGACAGCCTGGGCCTTATCCCCCTGGCCATAGGACGCAAGGCAGGAGGCCAGATCCTGATAGACAAAGCTCTGGCCATCGCTGGGCGTGGCCATGGACATATCCACACAGAACAGATGATTGCCAGTGGTATCGTCATAGGATCTTCCGCTGTGGCCGCTTTCCGGCATCAGGGTGATGGTGGTGCTGCCGGAGGTGGGGGCCGCGGCCTTCAGGGATATCCTGCCGCCGGAGGGTTCCTGGGGTGTCAGAGGCATGCCTAAAACCGTCACGGACGCGGCTTCCTCCCGGGTGCCCACCACCAGATAAACTGCTGTCACTCCTGTCAGATCCAGCCGGTAACTTTCCCCATAGGCCAGGGAGGAGGCGTCCTCTTCCCTTATGCTTCCGTCTTCCAGGGTCAGCTGCAGCTTGGCCGGATAAGTCCATCCCGTGTAGGTAATAAGATCGATTTCACGTCCCAGCATGGCCGGGTCGAAGGCCAGGGTATGCTCATCCACCGGAACAATGCCTTCCCCGGGCTGAGGGCTTGCGGTAATGGTACCGGCCTGCCCCTCAAAGATGCGGTATCCCGACAGCTCGAAGCCGGCTCCCCAGCCTTCAATGGTGATGCGGATCATGGATTGCTCCGCCACTGCAGGGACTTCATCGGCTTCTTGTGCCGCCGCCTCTGCTGGTTCTTCGGCTTCTGCTGCAGCGTCCGCTGGTTCTGCCGGCTTCGTTGTTTCTTCTGTTTCCACGGTTTCTTCTGTTTCCGCAGCCTCTGCTGCAGCGTCCGCTGGTTCTGCAGCTTTAGCCGTTTCTTCTGTTTCCACTGCTTCTCCGCTCTCTTCCCCTTCCGCTGCCGCCTGGAAAGTGCCGGCCACAGACATGAGCAGTGCCAGCAGCAGCGCCAGTCCCCGTTTCCATAGTTTTGTTTTCATTGATTCTCCCTCCCTTTCTGCTTACTGATTTTCAGTCACTGCGCCGCAGACAGCGCATCTTTGGCCGGTGACCACGGCTTCATCCCATGCTTCCTGAATGGTCCGGACTTCCCAATGTCCTTCCTCCGGATGATGAATGACTTCCTCTCCTGCCGGCACCTCTTCTGTCACCACCTCTGAGGTCCAGCCCGCATGCTGCTCCCATTCCTCGTCAGAGAATGACTCCGCATGAGCCCATTGCTCTTCCGCGGTATCGAAAAGCATCCCGCAGCGGCACCGGCATTTTTCGGTCTGAATGGTCTCGTACAGAGGGACCGTTTCATCCCAGGCTTCCTGATCCACCACCCAGACCTGTTCTATGACGGCCTCATGGTGAACCGTGGCGATGATGTCCTCCCACTGATGCACATGGGATGCTTCCTCCGCCTGCGGCCCTGTTTCCGGGGCTTCCGCCGCTGGGGTTTCCTCCGCCTGCTGCCCTGTTTCCGGGGCTTCCGCCGTGGAGGTGTCTTCCGGTGATACATCACCTTCTGGGAAAGACTCTGCCGCCGGGTACTCTGCCGGGATCACGGCCGGCGGCCGATCCATCTCCGGCGAATGATCCACCGCCGGCGGCCAGCAGCAGGAAGCAAGAACCAGCACCGTCATAAAAACTGAAATTGCGGGACTGATCATGGCTCAGTCCTCGTCAGATAACCGCAGTTCATCATAAAAACACACCTGTCCTTTCCGATCTAAAAAAGGTCTATATATATATTTTCGTCAGTTTTCCAAAAAATCGCCGCCGAAACGGCCGAAAACACAAAAAAATCCGGGCAGAATTTCAATTTTCTGCCCGGATTTTTTCGGCCTGGTTTAAAAATTATATTCAGTTAACAAAGATGCAGTGTTCTCTTCACTCTTCCATCAGCTGCCGGATCTTCGCCATGGAGTCCTCCAGCAGCACCCCGGTGGCCGCCGAACCTATCCCGGCAATCAGGGTATCGCACCGGCTCATGGGAATGAGAATTCTCTTGGCCCGGCTGGCACCCACCGCCGCCGCCATGGCCGGCGTCACCTCACCCAGCAGGGCATCCGCCAGCACAATGCCGATGGGACCCACAATGATGTCCGACCGCCGGGCGGCCACCATCACCGCGTTTTCACCGGTGGCAGCGTTCACGGCTCCCGCCTTCAGCATGTTGGCGGTGGCGATGCTGTTGGTGCCCACTGCCACCACTTCCGCTTCGGGGAAGTTTTTAATCACCATCTTCACCAGCTGGGAACCGATGGCGCCTCCCTGTCCATCTATTATCGTAATGATCATTTCCGTACCTTTCTTTTATTCGCCCAGAAGCTCTCTGGCCACAATCCTTCTCGCCTGGCCCTCCGGATCGTGATTGTAGGTCCAGTCCATCAGACCGCCCAGACCATGCTCCTTGATGTAATTGCATTTGGCCACCAGCGTCCGCTCATCGTCATAGGCAATGTGGAAGACGCCGTTCTTTGTGACATAACTCTGCTGGGCTGCCTCGTCAAAATGAAGCTCGTAGGCGGGATCCGTCTTCAGCAGATGCTCGATCTGGTCAAAGCGGTAGAAACCCTCGGGGCCCTGCTCCGCCACATAGCCGTAATAGGGCACGCCGATGTTGATCTTCTCCGCGGGCACACCCTGGGAAAGATAATACTTGATGGCTTCATCATCGCAAAGTCTGGGATCATTCAGACCCACAGATCCGGGATACAGGCTGGAATGATGCGCCGATCCCAGATGGGCCCAGTTGTAGTCATAACCCATCAGATTGATGAAATCAAGAATCGGAGCCAGGGCGGTGAAATCCGTGTATTTCCAGAATCGGGGATCTCCACCGTGGGCGATGGTCAACAGCTTATCGGGCAGCTCATCCCTCAGGGCCTGCATGAAGAGAATATAATATTCCTTCTTAAATCCTTCCATGTCCAGGTCTTTGGACAGGTTCAGCCCGGGATATTCCCAGTCCACATCCACGCCGTCCAGCTGATACTTGTCCACTACTTCCCGCACCAGCTTCGCGTTGCGGCGCCGCTCCTCTTCCGTGCGGGAGCGTTCATCAAATTTCTGGCCGCCCCACTGCTGCAGGGAAATCAGCAGCTTCACGCCCTGCTCCTTGCAGATGCGGCTCATTCTCTCCAGGCATTCCGGCTTGCGGATATACAGCCCGTCATTTCTCAGGAAAACAAATCCGTAGTTCACATGGGTGATGCCGGAAAGATCCAGCTCCTCGGGGAAATCCTCGTCCAGCTTGTCTGTGATATAGGAAACAACCTTGTATTTCATGGCGACCTCCAGTCCTGTGCTTTTCTACTCATTATTGTATCTCATTTTGTTTGAAAAGCAATACTTTTCCCTATTTCATTCCGCGCTGAAATATGATAAAATAGGATGAGTTTTTATGTGTATGTCTGAGGAGGAAGTTATGGAATATACATGCATTCTATGTCCCCGCGGCTGCCATCTGACAGCTGAATGGGTCGAAGGCGCAGGCGGAGAGAAGACCGTCGCTGTGAGCGGCAATTTCTGTCCCCGGGGCGTCAAATACGCTACGGAGGAGATGACTCAGCCCATGCGGACCGTGACCACCTCCTGCTATGTTCTGGGCGGAGATGAGAAGATGGTTTCCGCAAAGACCAACGATACCATTCCCAAAGCAAAGATCGAGGATGTCCTGGCTGAGGCCAAAAAGCTGACCGCGCACGCCCCTCTGAACGTGGGCGATGTCCTGATCAGCAATGTGGCAGGCACTGGCCGTGATCTGGTAGCGACCCGCAAAATTGTCGAAGCCTGACCTTACGAAAAACCGATGACACTCCATGATCGCCGCCGGCCGGTAACGCTTCCAGACGCTCACTGGCCGGCTTTTCTTGCATCCTGGTTCCTGGAAAACGGCCGCAGCCTTCCCTGGCGCATGGATCCGCCCGATCCCTACGGGGTCTGGATATCGGAAATCATGCTTCAGCAGACAAGAATCGAAACCGTT
>CACZRP010000039.1 GCA_902783575.1 uncultured Eubacteriales bacterium | reverse complement strand
CTCTTCAGCATCAAAAGTGTTTTTGGTCCAATATAGTTATCCACTATGTACAATTTTTTCTTTGCTTTACTGTAAATATCCGCATACTGTTAACGCCGGACCGTTTTGTCCAGAAATAGCCGGTGTCTTTTGTCCGTCATTTGCCGAAATATATGCCGGCAGATTGACTGCCGGCCCGGATCAAGCAAACTCGCCTTCGATGACCATATCCAGTGCATGATCATCGATCAGCCGCAGCCTGTTCTGACTGCCGTAAAGAAGAGAAGACGTACAGACCTTGTTGATTGTCCTTGCTATTCCTTTGCTAAACTCAAAAATCTTGTCGATCGATCTCTCGGTAAAGATCTCTGCCTCTGTTCCGGCGTAGGAAAGCTGATGCCGGATATAAGCGCCTGTCTTCTCCCGGTCAAAGTGATTCAAAACGCTTTGAACATCGATACGCTGATAGATAGCTTCACATTTCTTGAGTGAAAGCCTCCTTTCCCAGAGTTCCGGCTGCCCGGCCAGGATCAGGGCAATGGGACTGAGAGAGTCAAACTTCATGTTAAGAAGAAACCGGATCTCTTCCAACATCGCGAAACTGAGCAGATGGGCTTCATCCACCACGCAGACTGCTTTTATACCATCCACAGCTTTCATGACAGACAGCTTCTCGTGCAGCATGCCTTTCGCTTTGGCGCTGTTCCAGGGTGCGACGATCCCCAACTGTTCCAGTAGAATACGGTAGAATTCTCTTGGCGTCAGCCTGGAATCGGAAACATACATCATTCGATAACATCTCGGATCCAGCAGGTCGTTAAGCTTTCGCAGAGCAGTTGTCTTTCCCGTTCCGCAGTCACCGGTTAAAACAGCAAACAACTGCTTTTCGCAGACATACTGCATCCGGCTGACAACTTCTGTCATTTCGGGGAAATCAAACAGATTCTCAGTAGGAATATCACGAGAAAAGGGCGAAGTCTGAAAGTGATAGAATTCCTCATACATCCTGATTGTTCCCCCTGATTCCGGCAAAGGAGATGGCGGCATGCCGCTCTTTCTGGCGCTCTTCGTTCTTTTTTGATGCGGCATCCAGCAAGCGGGATGATGTGGGTTCTTTCTTTTCCAACCGGTCAGGCAGTTTAGCCCGCTTAGCCCCATGAGAAGCAATTACCAGCGGTTTTGCGCTGCAGGAAGGGTATCCTTCACATTCGATGGTAACTTCCGAAATATCTGCCGGATCATAGATGACATCTACGGTACGGTAAATCATTGAAAGGCCATTCTCCACTTCGTACTTCTGTCCACAGAAGCTGATGCAGCCGCCTTTATCCACCTTCCGCTGTTCACAGGAAAGAAAAGCATCTGCGATAATGTCAGAGGACAAAAGCCTAAGTTCATGCGTATCCAGCTCGTAGCTCTGTCTCGGGGTTTTTCCGTCCAAAGCGCTGTGCGGTACATTCAGATAGCACTCGTCCATCCACACCGTATACAGATGGTTCAGCTCCTCAAGAGACTTCGGCTTTGCTATAAAGGCTTCTCTTAGAAAGGCATCAACCGTCTGATTGTATCTTTCCTGTTTTCCTTTTCCTTCCGGATTGTAAGGACGAGCGTACAGAAGACGGATTCCCAGCTTTGCGCAGGCCCTTTTCATCCAATGAGTCCTGAATTGTTTTCCATTATCAAAGTAGACACAATCTGGCGCGCCGAACTTTATGAGTGCTTTTCGAAAACAGTCCTGCACGATCGACTGATCCAGGCTGTCATAAAACTCGGAATGCAGGATATTTCTGGTACAATCATCCAGAAAGCAGACCATGTATGTCGGCTTACCGTTGATGTAGATCCCATACTTGATATCTGACTGCCACAGATAGTTCCTCCAGGGCTTCTGGAATCGCCTTGCGGAAGTGATATCTTGAGCATAAGTCCGCATCTGGCGGCTGGAGTAACCCCGTGCTGCCAGCTGGTCCTGCAAGGTCGAGCGTCTGAGAAAGCCTGGTTCTGCTTTTCCTTCCCACTCCAGGATTCGGATCAGTTCCGGAACACTTCTTCCGGGAACTTCCCGCCGCAGACGGATCGCTTCTTCCAGCAGATCCTCTGGTATCTTACTGGTACCGGATGTTTCCGGCGCTTTGGGTTTCAATCCGTCAAACCCTTTTTCTCTGTAGGCCTCCATCCATCTGCGGATCGTCCGTTCTGAAATACCGTACTGGGCGGATAACCGCTCCTTCATATCCTGTCGCTTAGCTTTGTCCATAGTCGGATCCAGCAGAGTAGAAATGATCTGCAGTCGGTTAGCTGCTATCTCTTCGGTTCGTTTCCTGTCCATATTTTTGTCCTCCTATCGCTTGATGAGGACAGTGTATCAAAGGTTCAATCGGACTGAAACGCCGTTCGGGTCTGTGGCCATCGGTTTATAAAGACGCCGATCCGGACAAGATCCTTCAGCCAGCCGGCTGCCTGAACTCCCGGATCCGAAAACAGTATGGTCTCTAACCGATCCAGGAGCTCTTGGTTCTGATCATAGAGATATTTCATCATTTCGAGAATCTTCTGGAAATATTTAAGGAGCAGAGCGAACCATCTTTTCCATCTTCTGATGGTGCTTTCTTCGCAAGGTGCGCTTGTTTTTTGACTTGAAAGGACTTCTTCGATAACCTCTGTATCG
>CACZRP010000038.1 GCA_902783575.1 uncultured Eubacteriales bacterium | reverse complement strand
CTGGGCGATATAAAGGTTCGATACCTTTAGCCCGTATTTTTTCAACACGTAGGACTTGATTTCTTCATAGGTTGCCTTGGTTTCCGCTCTGGATACTTCAAGCTCTGAGATATCCAGATCCACTTCAATTGTCGTGTCCGGTTTGCGTTGGGACAAAAGGCAAACCGTTTCGACGTGGTCTGTCCACGGGAAAAGGTCAAAAGATGCAAGTCGGATTGGCTGATAACCTTCCTTCATCAGAATTTTGATATCTCTGACCTGTGTATCCGGTCCGCAGGAAATATATACGATTTTTTCCGGAGAAGCCTTCACCAGCGCATGCAAAAACTCCTCGCTGCTGCCCGAACGGGGCGGATCCATAATCACAACCTGCGGATGAATGCTTTCTGAAATCAGATAATCGCCTGCATCGGCACAGACAAAACGGATATTGCTCACATGGTTGATTTTGGCGTTGATCCGAGCGTCCGCCACCGCGCTGCGATTCAGCTCCACTCCAAGGACCTCTTTACAGTGCTTGGAAGCAATCATCCCGATGGTTCCTGTCCCGCAATAGGCGTCCAGCAGCAGCTCATCTCCCCGAAGATCCGCAAACTCAATGGCTTTTTGATACAGCTTTTCCGCCTGAGGCGGATTTACCTGATAAAAGGCTCCCGGTGACAGTCTGAACTTCATGTCCATCAGGCTGTCATAGATAAATCCCGGACCATAAACCGTCTGAAACTGGTCGCCCAACACTTTGCTGGTAAAAGCCCCGTTGATATTCTGCACCACAGTGGTAATCTGAGGAAACTGCTTTCGCAGCTCCTTAATAAAGTTTTGCTTCCCGGGGAAAAAGCTGGTTCCGGTGACCAGGATCACCATGACTTCTCCGCTGTGACAGCCGATACGTACCATGACATGGCGGATGACTCCGGTCTTTCTTTTCTCATCATAGGCTGAAAGCCTGAATTTTTCACACAGCTTCTTGATATACCCGATAATCTCATCCGCCAGAGGATGATCCAGCAGGCAATTTTCAACCGGGACAATCCGGTGGCTCTCCGGCTCAAAATTGCCGCAAATGAAGTGTCTGGGATCCTTCTGGACAAAAGCCATCTGAACCTTGCAGCGATAGCCCACCGGTTCTGAGGGAACCACAGGCTCGCAGACAAGCTTCAGCTCTCCGAATAATTGATTGATATAATTCTGTTTTTGCTTCAGATGCTCCTCATAAGAAAGATTCAGTGAAGAGCAGCCGCCGCAGCGCCCAAATACGGGACAAGTATATTTTTCACTCATGACTCTATTGATACCACATGGACAGTATTGTCCTGAATTCTGAATCTGATCTGATACTTTCTGTATGCCATGCCGTATTCCCGATCAGGATCTGCCTGATATCCGGGTCTCGGATCCAGCGCCAGCACCTCCTCCAAAGTCCTCCGGTCCGCTTCCGTAATGTCCTCAGGAAAAGGAGCTTCAAAACTGACTGTCAGCGGCTCCCTGGAGATATGCTCGGTAAAACCGCTCACCGCATCCGGTGCCTGGTCAGCATAGGCAATATAAGGTTTAATATCATAGAGAGGCGTCCCGGAGCGGATATCCGCACCCGCCACCGTCAGGACAGGCCCCCGCTCGGGGTCATTTTCCATCTTTACCAGGCGGACCAGGGTAAGGCCCAGCCGATTCGGCCGGTTGGGTGAACGGGTAGCGAATACGCCCCTGCGTTCGTTGCCTCCCAGTTTCGGCGGGCGGACTGTGGGCGAAAAACTTTTGCTGTCCGTCAGAGATTCAAATTCCCAGATCAGCCACAGATGACTGTATTCTGTGATTCCTCTGAAAGCATCCGGAACCCGGTACTCCTCTTCCATCACGATACGGGAAAGAAGATTTTCAGAAAGGCCGCTCTGCCTGGGCAGACCGAACTTTTCCGGAAAATCATTATAAATATGGGCAATGGGGTTAATAATCATTTTTTCCTGCCTCTTTTCTATCACATAGGCCGAGGCGGCCAGACTCATCTGCGGATTCGCATCATTTGGTACTACTCTACCATATTTCCTGAATGATTTCCACTCAGGAAGGCACAAAAAAGCTCCTCATCAAAATGATGCCAGGAGCTGGTTTCTAAAATTTATATAAAATATGATTCAATTGTAAGTGTGGTGATGAGCTGCAGCTTAGTCTTCTTTGCTGTTATCCATCAGGTTTTCGAGCTCATCGATACCGCGGCTGACCTTCTCGGTGAATTCATTTTCTTCACGGGTGGTAAGCGGTTCTTCTTCTTCAAGCTTTGTCCAAAGCTGTTCTAAAGACATTTGACAAATCCTCCTTTTTGCTGTTTCAGATTTGCGGCATCTGATGGTGCGTATTCTATCAGCAAAAGGAGGACTTGTCAATGTTTTTTATATATTTTATAAATCTTTATATGCTTTTTACAATTATTTGACTTCTGACCGGATTATTTTGTCAAAGCTTCTACCTGGATTTCGAAAGACTGATCCTCCAGACCTTCACCGGAAACCGTAACCTTGACCGTACCCTCCTCATAGCCTGCCCTGATCACCGCCAGGGCTTTGCCATAGAAGGTGGTATGGGTATCGCTGTAGAAATTCTCAGCCATATGAGGTCTTGCGGAACCAAATCCCTGCAGGCAGGCGGGACCTTCCACCTTCACCGTCAGCTTCTGATCCCTGGAGGAAATCGTCTCGCCGTTTTCTCCCGTCAGGTCAATATCCACAAAGCAGAGATCCTGTCCATTGGCCTTCAGCACCTTCTTATCCGGCTTCAGGCTGATCATCATCTCTCCCTCCGCACTGACCAGGGCGCAGCGGCCAATCTCCCGACCGGAAGCTTCGATGGCGGCTGCCTCGATTTTACCGGGCTCATAGGTGATGCCTTTGAAAACAATCTTGTCTTCCTTCGTCTTTCCGGAGGCGACTTTCTTTCCATTGACATACAGATCCACAGTCGGCGTTGCGGAATATACAGTGACATCGGACTTGCGGCCTTCATAGCCGGGCCACGACCAGCTGGCAATGGCATCGGTATCTCTCCACATGGAGGCCTGACGGAAATCATCCACATGAGTCAGCGGATCCACGCCCATGGAAGGCTGATCTGTCAGGTTCCAGATCAGTTTGCCCCAGCCCACTTCCGGCCGCTGTTTGCCGCAGATATCAATAATTCCAGCGCCGCCGGAGATAATCAGGCCCTCTTCCGTGGCCTGCTTGGTCTTTTTATCCTTGTAATGGATGGTCCCGATGGCAGACTCTCCCAGGTAGTCCCAGCTGGTCCACATGAAATCGCCGGTCAGATTCGGAAGGGCCTTCACCAGCTGCCAGTTCTTGTACAGATATTTGGGAAGGGTTTCCGAACCGGTAAAGGGCCGCAGGGGATATTTCTTTACTTCCTTCTTGTAACGGCTGGTGGCGTAGTTGTATCCGGGTATATCCAGAACACCGGAAACCTTCTCGACAATCTGATCGGCGCCTTTTCCTGAAGCCGCCATATCCATCAGCGTACCCATGCGGTTCATGAGGATATTAAAGAAAGTACTGGTGGGCGCGCTCTCCACAGACATGGAACCGGTCTTCTTTTCCTTGCCGTCCTTGCCCTTGCCGTAAAGGCCGTTGCCCTTGGCAGCCATGACAGCCAGCATCAGGTTGATGCCCATGGTCAGCGGTCTGGTATCATCCAGCGAGCGGACATAGGCTGCCATCTCCTTCTGCATCTGCTGCCCCTCTTCTGTTCCCAGATCAGAAATCTCATTGCCCAGAGAGTACATAATGACGGATGGATGATTGACATCCTTTTTCACCATGGCTTCCGCATCCTTCTTCCACCAGGCCTTAAAGGTCTCTCCGCCGTAATCAAAAGGATTCTTCTGGATGATCCACATATCAAAGGTCTCATCCATCACATACATACCCATTTCATCACAGGCATCCAGCAGCGCCTTGGAAGCAGGATTATGGGAGCAGCGGATGGCGTTAAAGCCCGCCTCCTTTAAAATCCTGACTCTGCGGTATTCAGCGTCTCTGAAGGCGCAGGCGCCCAGAACGCCATTGTCGTGATGAATGCAGCCGCCCCTTAACAGGACTTCCTTGCCGTTGATCTTCAGGCCCTTGGGACCCCAAGTAATTTCCCGGATGCCGAACCGGGTTTCAGCCTCGTCCAGAATCTGACCATCCCGGACCAGAATCGCTTTCGCGGTATAAAGATAGGGCGTCTCTTCACTCCAGAGCTTGGCAGTGGTCACAGTCAGGGTATCTCCCGCCTTTCCCTTGGCCACCACTTCTTCCCCGTCCAGAATGCAGATCTGCGCCTCGGTGCCTTCGTTCCAATGACCGGCAACCGAAATCTTCACCTTTGAGGTGCTGATAATATCCACCCGGATTCCTTCAGGATCGATATACTCAGGGCCCGCGATATAGAGAAACACCTCTCGGTAAATGCCGCTGCCCGAGTACCAGCGGGTATTAGGCGCCTTCTCGTTGTCGGCAATAATAGTCAGGGTATTCTCCCCTTCCCTTGCTTTTCCCGTCAGATCGGTGAAATAATTGGAATACCCATAGGGCCATTCATTCAGCTTTTCCCCGTTCAGAATCACAGAAGAATTCTCATAAACGCCCTCGCATTCCAGAATCAGCGTTCCTTCCGCCTGCTCCCTGGAAAGCTCGAAAGTCTTATCATAAAAATACTTGCCATTCAGGAAGTATCCGCCGCCGGCACTGGCCGGAGCATCCTGTCTTCTCTCTTCTCTAAGCATGGCGTCATCCGGCAGGTTCACCGGACGAACCACGTTGGAGCCATCCTTGCGGACAGTCCAGTTACGGTTAAAATCAGTTTTTTTCATAATTATAACTCTGCCTCCGCTTCTGCATCGATAGCCTCAAAATCGGCACCTTTCGTTTCTTTGGAATGAATAGCAATCAGTATCAGCGCGACGATCATTCCGGGAATTGCGGAAATCGCGCAGGCAATGCCAATCCATTCGTCGGGAATGAAAACCTCTGCGATGGTCAGCATCATCATACCGCTGCCGATACCGATATACTGCAGCAGATTCAGCGCTCCCAGTACGGAACCTCGGATCTTGGTGGGAACCTTCTCAGACGTCATGAATACCATATAGTCCTGAGCTGTCCAGTATCCGCCCAGGAATCCGGAGTACAGAACACCCATGAACCAGGAATTCCAGCCGTTGCGTACACCGAAGACGAACAGCAGGAAGCTGACCACGGACATGATGCCGTTCACCATCACCGTGGTCTTGCGGCCGAATTTATCGCCCACCAGACCGAACACGATGACGATCAGCGCATATCCAAAGGAGTAAACCGTCTGAGCGTTGGTAATCTCGGTTTCCGTCATGCCGGTGGCCATGATCACGTTGATATTGCCTGTGATACCCATCATACCGATGGCAAATACGATAATGGCTATGACCGTCATGCGAAGGTCCTTATTGTTGTTGAACAGATAGCGGATGGCACGGAAAACGCCGCTCTTGCCCGCTTTCTTTCTGGCTTCCTTTTTCTCTTCCTTGGTCAGCTTCTTCTTCTCGGGATACCGCTTTTCATAGGGCTCCTTCAGGAAATTGACACGCTGTTCCAGGAAAACCTTGGACTCCCGGGTGAAAAGAAATGCGAGAGCGGCCACTCCCACGGCTGCGATGCCGGGAATCAGGTAAATGCTTTTCCAGGTGCTGGCATTCTGATCCACAAATACGCGGCGCAGCAGGGGTACAGCCACCAGACCGATGGTGCCAATGCCTTTGGTCACAGCATAAATGGTAGCTCTGTATTTGGCAGGCGCGGATTCCTGAATATAAACCACCTGCAGATCATGGGCAATAAAGAAGAAGATCATGGTATAGCCAATGGCATATCCCACGATGGATTTGGACAGGAAAGCGATCAGCATACCGACGCCGAATCCCAGGGTATTCAACACCAGGAACATCTTTCTGCCAAATTTATCTGCCAGAGCCTTGTAGAAAGGAGCCAGCATGGTAATGGAAGAAAGGGGCGTAGTGATAGCGACCATAGCCGCTTTTCCTGTAGACAGGTCCAGATTGGGGAAGAACTGCTTCACCGCGTTGCTCTCCACCATGCCCGGTGTATTGGTGGCGATTTCATCCACAATATGGATCAGAACGACCACAATACAAAGTACCAGCAGATACAGCTTATAGTCCGGCTTGGCCAGCTGTTTTTCTCTGCGCAGAAGCTCGGCCTGATCCCGGGCTTCCCTTTGCTCACGTGTTGCCATAAAAAACCTCCTGAAGCAAATGAATATAATTCGGGAAAAGATGACTCCCGAGGTAAACAGATTAGCTAAATACGTATCCCATTATAACGTTTTTCCGGGTAATATTCAACAAAAACCAAGCCCATCTTAACTTCAGGCCATTTAGTGTTTGTTCCCATAAAACTCGTCTTTTGTAATCTCTCTGGAATTGTCCGCCTGCTGTCCGGTAAAGGCATTATACTTGTAGTCGGTGCTGTAATAGTGAGCTTCCATAGGCTTTTCCTTATGCTTGCGGAATGCGATCACAAACAAAGAGACGAAGGTTCCGACAGCTCCTATGATTCCTATTCCCAGGATGATAGAGGCGATCGTTCCAGGCATGATAATAACCATGAAAACCCCTATGAAGATTCCAAGGAAAAACAGCCATCCAAAGATCTCGATCAGCCGCCTTTCTCCCTTGGAGGCCTTCCAGGTGCCTGAGGCATGGAATTCTTTACCCACGCGGCGCTGGTAAAGCGGTACCTGAAAGCTGGGACCCTGTCCGGTACCGCTGTGTATATTGTTCTCCGAATTGTTTCTGTCCATATAGTTTTCCTCGTTGGTTTACCTCTTTTTCTTCCAGGGAACATCCTCTTCGGAAGCCTTAAAGTCTCAAACATAGCGTTTCTCTTTCCGCTTACTTAGCAGGATTCCAGCTCCATGATCTGTCTGAGATTGGAGAGACTCAGCTCGCAGGCAATTCTCGGGTCTTCCATGCCTTCGAATTCGATCAGCATATCTCCCGCAAATTCCGACTGAACCACCGTACGGATCAGTTCACGCATCGGAAGGTCCCCTTGTCCGACAATCGCGCCGCGAAGATAACGAAGGTGCTTCGTAGTGAGCCAGCTTCCGTTTCCAAGAACGCTTGGATCCGGGGCTGAATAACCATTTTTAAACTTTGCTCCGATGGCGTACGGATCGTTTCGGATATAGAAATCCTTAACGTGGATCTCTTTGGCGAGAGCAATCAGATCCCGGGCTGTAAACACCGGATCTTCGTCCACGCAGACGGTATTCCCGAGGTCCAGCGTCACGCCATAGTTCGGTTTATTCACCGCACGGACAAGTTTCCGAACACGATCCGCGCCGTTCATCAGCGTACCGTGATTTTCAACCGTCACCGTCATGCCGTACTGAGCCGCATAGTCTGCCAGCGTCTGGGCCGACGCCACCGCCTGTTCAAAAAGCTGATCATAGGCCTCGATTCCCACATCGTCCTTGCCCACCATCACACGCACAAGATCAATACGGATCAGGGGAATGCCAAGGCGATGCGCCAGATCAATCTCATTTTGCAGATGTTCCATGAAACGCTTGTAGTCGTCACCCTTGACTCTGGAGATATCCGAGCCGCAGCTGTAAGCGCTCATGGGAACCTGATATTTCTCAGCGTATTCGACCAGCTTCCGCTCCATGTCCGGATCATATCCCATGACTCGGAAGGGGCCGGGAAGTCCCTGGTGCAGCGGTACCGAGAAGTCAGCGATTTCCGTTGCCTGAGCTCCATGGTCATGCATGAAGGCAAACGCCTCTTCCACCGTCATCTCCCGCTTCCGAAACGCATTCCAGAAACTGTAGATACTGAAACCTGTACGCATAGTTTGATCTCCTTTCTGCATTATTAACAGTTTTTAAGGGCTTCACTCAGAGAATACGGTATTCCTCTTGGGCCTCGCACAGCAAAGATCCCGAATTCACTCTTCAGTTTTTCAAAAGTAAACTGTTCCGGGGCATATCGGTTCTTAAGCCGAATCTTCATCAGGGCTGTCATCGAAAGATTCCTATCCGAATATGTATAGGGAATATCCGTCTCTGTGACAAGGCATTGATACAGAATAGCGGAAACCGGTGCTGCCACATAGATGAAGACAGTATCTCCAGTCCGAATACCGGCTCCCTGTTTCCAGTTGATTTCTTCCTCATTATCGAAAGCATGTACAATATCATAATACTTCGGATTGGCAGGGACAATCCATTCCTTCGGAGGACGGATCTTCTGTCTTTTCCTGGAAGAGGCTGTCACCTGATAGCTTAAGTCGATCATCTCACGGATTTCCTTCATGGGCACGGTGCCATCCAGCAGGATCGAAATCCAGTTTCCACGATTCAGATGATACCCGCGGAGATAACCTTTCCTCTGTAGCAGCATATCCGCAAACAGAAGATCGTCCACCTTTACATTGAGAATATCGGTTCGCCCTTCACCTGGAAGCCCCAAATTCTTTAAGGGCACGTCCATAATCAGCCCATACCATTTCCGATTATCCTCATGGCGGAAAACTGCATAATCCGGAAACCGACGCCAGAGATATTCCGGTTCGCTTCCGTATTTCTTTTTGACATATCCGTATATCTTCTTCCGGACCAAAGAGTTTTTCTTCATAAGCACTCCCAGAATCCCGATTCGTTTCTTTGATTATAATATATGCCGGAATCAGTATGGATCCCGCATTATTTCACAATCTGGCTGCAGTCGTTAAACCTTGCCAGCCGTCCGATGGCGGAATCCATAGCTTTATTCAGTTTTTTTGTCTGACGGATCCCTGGCTCATACCAGATATTCTTTATGACAAGCGTCTCCGCTTTTCTGTCCGCTGCCGCTTCAATCCGGCCTGCCATCGTTTCACCATAAAGCATCGGCAGAACATAATATCCGAACTTTCTTTTTGCAGCGGGTGTATAGATCTCCCAGGAATAATGATAATCCCAGATCGCTTCAACCAGCTTTCTGTCCCACAGCATAGGATCCAGCGGAGCAAGAAACTCCAGGCGCTGGGTAAGATCAATGTCATCAGACAAAACCGCATCGACCAATGGCAAGTCCTCTGTCAGAAAGTACATAGGAAATCGGATTCCTTCCACTGCTGCTTTCTGAATCAATCCCTCCGCTTCCAGTTTTTCAAACGCTGCATTTCTCTGCTCGGTATTCATGCCAATACCAAGAAAGGCATCTGATCGCCTGTTCCAAAGCAAACCAACCGCTCCAATCCGCCGCCTGATACGCCACGCAATGAACGACATCTCATCTGGACAGGGATTATTTTCGTTCAGGAGATTTTGGCTGAAATATCTGTCTGCAAGGTCATAGAACTTCCGCGAACCGCTTTTATGATGGATCAGCAGAACGCCGTCTGTATATAGCTGTTCCAGGACTGATCGGGCCGCCGGTGATGTTCCGTGCCAGTTTCCGCTCCAATGCATAGAAGAATGCCAGAACACTTTTCCCTG
>CACZRP010000037.1 GCA_902783575.1 uncultured Eubacteriales bacterium | reverse complement strand
CTTAGCGGAAATAGGGATGATTTTCCCTGCTTCACCCAGTTCTGTCTTTACCGTCTGCTCTACCATCCGGTGGAAGCTTTCCGGCGTCTCGGGAACAGCATTTTTAAGTTCGTCTAATTGATTCATGAGATAGCCTCCTCTTGGTCTAATGATTGTCTCAGCTTTCCCCTGGCCCGGGCAAGCCGTTTTTGGACGGCGCCCTCAGATATTTCCATGATCTCTGAGACTTCCCTGACAGAAAAGCCATTGATATAGTAGAGGATCACCGGGATTCTCAGCTCGTCCGAAAGAAGGGACAAGGCCTTTCTGAGGTCGCTGTAGTCTTCCTGCGCATGCATCCGGGGCTCTTCCTGTTCCGGAAGAGAATCCAGAGAGAAGATATTTTTGTCTTTTCTCAGCTGATTGTAACACTCATTGATGAGAATCCGGATCAGCCAGGTCTTGGCATACTTATCTTTTTTGAGGGTATGGATGCCTGCGAACGCTTTGACAATGGCTTCCTGAACCGCATCCTCCACGTCCGCCTCCTGCCAGAGAATGGTCTTGGCGGTTGCGTAGAGCTGCCGTTCACTTTCCAGAATCAAAGCGCCCAGCTTTTCTTTGTTCAATCGTTCTCACCTCTTTTCATGCCGGCCGGGCATTTCGTTTACAAACATTAGACGTTCGAAGATCAGAAAATATCCCATATGAAAATCAGAAAAATTAAGACCAGGGTGAACACATTGAGTTCTGTACATGCATGATTGAATTGACAGGACCTTGTGTTCGCCTTTTTTCAACCAACAGTTGAACGCTGCCGATAAGGATTCGATTGCCTGCGTTTCTTTCTTCTGCTACAATTTACTTACTTCAGGACCGAAGCAGAACACATAAGAGGAATCAGACAATGTCAAACATCATCGGAAAAAACATTCAGCTGCTGAGAAAGCATCTGTCGCTTAGTCAGAGCGATCTGGCAAAAAAGTTGTCCATCAGCGTGCAGGCTGTCAGCAAATGGGAGACCGGCAAGGCCAACCCGGATATTTATCTGCTGCCGCAGATTGCAGAATGTCTGAAGGTTCCAGTGGAGACGCTGTTCGAGGCGCATGGCGCGACGGATGCAGCCCGTTCTTTCTGGAATCTTCCTACCGTAGAGCACTGCATCAGACAGCTGGAATACCTCGGATACAGGACAGAGAAACAGACAGCGGAGACGGAAAAGGAAAAACGCTACACCCTCACCTTTTCGCTGCCCAGGAAGGAACAGTTCCCGCTGATCTCCGTGCTCATTCCGGTTTATCAGGTGGAGCCTTATCTAAGAGCCTGCCTTGACTCGGTCTTCGCCCAGAGTTATCCAAACCTGGAAATCCTGCTGGTGGATGATGGTTCCACCGACGCCAGTCCGGTCATTTGTCAGGAATACATCGACCGCGGGACAATCCCGACCCGATATTGGAGATATCCTCATAAGGGCGTTTCGGCAGCCCGGCAAAAACTGGTTCAGGAGGCCAGAGGCGATCTGTTTTTCTTCCTGGATGCCGATGACTATATCTATCCGGATGCGATTTTCCATTTATACCGATTAATGAAGGAGAATCATGCGGACGCGGCCCAGTGCCGGATGGAGCGGGTGGAAACGGTGGATTATCCGCCGCTGGATATGGACCAAGAGCGGATTGCTGTTTATCAGGGAGAGCTTTTGCTGGATCAGTTCAGCTGCGGTACCTCACCGGATGGATGCGAAGATCTGCTCAGGTGCATGCTGGCGGCGAAACTCTACAGGAATGAGCTGCTTACAGCGGTTCAGTTTCCCATCGGGAAAATCCACGAGGATGAAGCCCTCATGCGTCGCATACTCGGCGAATGCGCGGCGATCGTCTGCACATCGCTGCCCTTATACAGATACTATCAAAACCCCGACAGTCTGATGAAAAAGACCTTTTCTCACGCAAGATACGATGCCCTGGATGCCATCGCGGACCGCATCCAATATACCGAGCAGATGGGACATCCCTTTGCGGCGCAGATGAACCGGCTGAGGCTATGCTTCGAATGTATCCGGATGATCCGGGAAACCAAAGCCAATATCGGGGAAAATGATCCGTGGATTCCCAAGCTGAGAATCCGTTATGAGGAAGCCCTGTCGGATCTTCTTCCGGAACCGCTGCTGCCGGAGGCGCTGACAGAGCTGCTGCAAAGCTGGAAAAACGACCCCTTTCAGGGAGAAAAACCAAGCTATTGGGAAACGGCCAGAAAACTGTATCACAAAAAATTCAGATCCCATGCAGACTAAAACCGAAGGAGAAAAACAGCGCCGGATCAGTCCCCTGGCGCGGTTTTATCAGACAGAGAGGCGTTTTCTGCCCGGCCTTGGGCTGATTGTACTGATGGCGGCATTATCCGGCCTTCTTACAGGCAGCGCCTCCCGCCTGTGGGGAGAGGCAGCCGATTTTGGCCTGGCAAGGCAGTTTGGTCAGATGTTTCGATGCGCCCTGCTGATGGCAGGGTTTTTATTCCTGGATGCTTTGAGGACATGGATTCTGTATGGGATGATCGGAAAAGTAACGGAAGGAATGATGCTGGATCTTCGCTGCCGGCTCTTCTCCAGCGTCACGGAGGCTGATTATTTGCATCTTGTAAAGTCGGCGGGGGCCGGCGATTTTATGACCCGCTTCAGCGGCGATCTGGAGCATGTGGGGAAATTCGCTGCCGGTGAAACAGGAGATTATCTGCAGCGCATCTTCAAAGCGCTGACGGCAGCATATCTCTGCATACAGATTCAGCCGCTGCTTGCCCTCATCTACCTGATCCTTCTTCCGATCCTTGTTCTTTTCTCCCATCGTTTCTCCGGACCTTTGCAGGAAGCGTCCTCCCTTGCGCTGCGAAAAAACGGGGAAGCCCTGAGCCTGGCCCATGAATCTCAGGTCCAATGGATCAGTGTAAAGGCCTTTGGCCTGGAGCAGGTTATGGAAAAGCGTTACGCAGACCGGATCCATGAAGCCGCTCTTTTGCAGCTGAAGGTTGAGAAAAGAGCGGCTGTCATTAAAGGCGTCAAATACCTGACCACGACCCTGCAGCTGCTGGTTTTGTTTTTGGGAGGCGCCTTGCTGACCAGCCGTGGACAGATGAGCGCCGGAGAGCTTCTTAGCTTCATTGCGCTTAGCGCCTATATATCCGAATGCGCCGACCGGATTGATCTGATGATGATTTCCTTTAGAAAAGCAAACGCTGCCTGCGGCTGGGTTTTTGAAGTTCTGGATCTTGCCAAATGGCCGGAGAATTAGCCGGCTATGCGGTGATTTTAGGGGGATAATCGATGATCAAACATTTTCGCCCGGCTTTTGGCGCGGTGGTCCAGGCGATGCGCTTTTTGGGCCCATACCGGAAAAAATATTATCTGGGGCTTGTTCTTAGTCTGCTGGAGCTGCTGGTTCTGTTTGCCGTTCCCTTTTTCAACCGACAGGCTGTCCTTGCCATTAGCAGCGCAGATCCGGTTGGGCTGGTCCGCTTTACCGTGGCCGGATCGATGCTGCTTTTGTCTGTGGCGCCGTGGATCGTGGTCGGCAGGTATCTCATGTCCGCAGCTGTTACAGAAGGGGCGGCTGTTTTAAAAAAGACCTTGTATCATCGCTTATTGACAAGGTCAAGGGAGGCTGCTGTCTCTTCCGGTTTAGGGGATGATCTGGAAAAACTGAATCAGGATGCCGACCGAAGTGTTAAACTGCTCACTTCCTATGGGGTGACCTGCCTGATTCGGTTCGGGTTTACTTTTCCGGTGGCTCTGATCCTATTGGGCAAGCAGAACCTGCAGCTTCTGCTGTTTGCGCTTTTGTATGCGCTGATTTCTCTGGCGCTTTCCATTCGGCTGAATCCTTATGTAAAAAAGCTGGAAAAAGAGGCAAAGCAGGAAAGCATCCGATCTTCCGAACAGGTTATGGAAGCGGTTCGAGGTGCGCTTACCATTCGCGCCTACAGCCTTCAGGATCATCTGCTCGATGCGTTTAAAAAGACCTGCGTGGGTATCCGAAAAAAGAGAGAGCGTTTTCAGAGCGCCAACGGCTTTACTTATGGGATTATTGATTTTTTCACATTCTCTGCCCAGGCGGCGGCTTTCGCTGCCGGAACGGCCGGCCTTCTGCTTTTTGATCCCAGCAGGCTTCAGGAAGCACAGACCATATCCGACCTGGTGTATCAGGCTTCCCTCGTCGGATTGATGGGGGATGCCATGTTGAGACTCAGCACATTTCTTTTGCTCATTCAGCCCAGCCTGGTGTCTCTGGAACGGGTAGCGGAAGGATTGAGCATTCCAGGTGAACCGGATGAGAGGCCGGAGGAGGCTAATGTTATTGTACAGAAACAACTCATGGATAACAATACGATGAATTCTGTGCCAGCCTGCGAGCTGGATAAAATCTGTTTCGGGTACGGCAGCAACAATATGATCCTGAATCATTTTTCCATGACAGCTCAAAAAGGAGAAAGAATAGCGGTGCTTGGCCCCTCTGGCAGAGGGAAAACCACCATTCTTCATCTCCTGGAGGGGCTGCTGACACCGCAGTCGGGCAGCATCCGCATCTGGGGAAAAGAGCAGAAGACTTATTTTCCTAGAGAGCTGCGCGGATGTTTTGCCTTTGTTCCGCAGTCCTCTGAGCTTTTTGAGGGCACCGTCCGGGAAAATGTCCGTTACGGCTATCTGGAAAGCGATGAGCAAACGATCCGCCAGGCCCTTCAGATGGCAGGCGTGCTGGAGGAAATAGAGAGCAGGCCTGAGGGGTTAGATACATCCTTAGGGACCGGCGGGGAAGGACTCTCGGGCGGTCAAAGACAGCGGATTGCCATCGCAAGGGCGCTGGTAAGAATTCTGGCACAGCCGGAAAAACCGATGATCCTTTTGATGGATGAGCCTACCTCGGCGCTGGATCGGGTCAGTGAAGAGGGGATTATACAAATTATAGAACAGCTGCCCCGCAGCGTCACTCTGATTGCCGTGACGCATAGCGAGAGGTTCTCAGGCAGGATGGACCGGGTAATCCGGCTGCTGTGAATCGATTCAACTCTTACGGCTGATTTTCCTACCCAAAACTGAAACCCAGGAGACAGATCAACACAGAACCGTCCCCTGTGTTGATCCGTCTCCTGGGTTTCTTATTTTTTCTTCATCGCAACCTGTGCTGTATCGTTGTACGTATATCCCATGAGTTCAGCGTGAATGAGGATCTCGCCGGATACAATGATGGGTTTCGCATCCGTATCGAAGGTCAGGTTTACCGTCGCGCCTTCATACAGAAGATCCGGCAGATCCGAAGTTAGCGTACCGGTAAAGGCGTGGGTCTTCTGATCATAGATGCCTTTAATATGGGCTGTTCCGTTTATATATGTCGTTGGCCCGTCGCTGAGGACACTGGCCGTATCCGCCATCACCATCGGGATAGAGATGTCCATGGCTCCATCCTTGCCAAGGGTTACGTAAGCCTCATGCTCCTGAGGGGGCCAGTCAGTGATCGTGATCGACATGTCATACAGTCCGCTGATCTCATCTCCGCTTAAGGATATAACGGTTTTCGGTGCGGTATAGGAAAAGGGAATCGTCATTTCCGGCTCATCCTTGCCCGGATCTTTCCCTGGCTCGAAGAGCTTGACTTCCATTGGCCGGCCTGCCAGAAGATAGCCGATGAGGGTGGTCTTTACCGTTGTCGAGCCGCTTTTGCTTAAAGTTACCTGCCAGTCCTTCTTATCCATTCCGGAAGGCAGGGGGGAGAAAACCGCCGTGTATCCTGAATATTTGCCCTCTTCCTGACCCTCCTGCATTTCTTCGATAAATTCAAAGGTAAGCGTAGAATTAAGCAGGTTTTTCACTTTATCCTCATGCTTGATAAGTATGAATGCTCCACGCAAATGCTAATATATTAGCTAATCTTTGACATATTTCCTGAAATATGCTAATATATTAGCAATTGGAGGATAAGTGATGCTGCTTAAAACACCTTATGAAATGGCCGAAGAAACCGCAAAAAGGTTTCGGAATGTCCGTAAATTAAAGAAGATCACATTAAAAGAACTAAGTGAAAAAAGCGGAGTCCCGTATTCTACTGTTCGGCGATTTGAAAGTACCGGGGAGATATCTTTTCTTTCTCTGGTGAAACTGTCATCGGCCATGGGAGAAGACAGACAGATTACCGGACTGTTTTCGGAAACAGTACCTTCATCCATTGAGGAGATAATTCGTGGAAACCGTAGATAGACTTGAAGTTTACTATGATGGGCAACATGTTGGAACCATGGCTCCGTATCAGAGATATCTGACTGCTTTCGAGTATTCGCAGGAATGGATCAGTGAGGGATTTGCCATCAGCCCATTCTCTCTTCCACTGGAAAAAGGAGTAAAGATTGCCAAGGCAGATCCTTTCGATGGGCTGTTTGGAATCTTTGCGGACTCTCTTCCGGATGGATGGGGTCGGCTCCTGGTTGATCGTATGCTCAGAAAAAAAGGGGAACATCCGGAAGAGATTGATTCTCTGACAAGGCTGTCCATCGTGGGGCAATCCGGAATGGGAGCGCTCACCTACAAACCCGTGTATCAGTGGAATACAAAGAGCGACATCAGTGACCTTGATCGTCTTGCAGCAGAATGTAAAAAAATCCTCCAATCCAAGGATTCCGATGATCTGGACACATTATTCGCACTGGGTGGATCCTCGGGCGGAGCCCGTCCAAAAGTAATGGTTCAGTTGGATGACGGAGAGTGGATCGTTAAGTTTCCTTCTTCCAGTGATCCTGTAAATATCGGCCTTATGGAATATGAATACAATCTATGCGCCAAGGCATGCGGGATCGAGATCCCTGAGGTTCGCCTGTTTTCATCAAAAAACAGTCCCGGATATTTTGGCAGTAAACGGTTTGATCGAAAAGAAACCGAATCAGGCGTAAGAAAGATTCATATGGCAACGGTTTCTGCTTTGCTGGAAGTGTCACACCGGGTTCCGGCTTTGGACTATACTTCACTGATGGCCCTCACCTGGCAGCTCACGAGGCAAGCGGAAGATTTGCAGCAGATGTATACATTGATGTGCTTCAATGTCTTTTCTCACAACAGGGATGACCATTCCAACAATTTCAGTTATTTGTATGACTGTGGCAGTTGGAGACTGGCTCCGGCATATGATCTGACCTATTCCAATTCGATGAGAGGAGAACATGCTACAACCATAGCAGGGGAAGGCAGAAATCCGGGTATGAAGGATCTTCTTAAAGCCGCAAAAATAGCAGGAATCAAAGAGTCTAAAGCAAGACAGATTGCAGACTATGTCAGAGAAATTGTTTCAGATAAATTATCACAGTATCTGAATCCGGAATTGTGAAAAACATAACTCATTGCCCCACGGAGGCACGATCAATATGACGAAAGAACAGATCCGTGAAGCATGGCTCCATCAGTTGGCCGAGGACTTCAATTGCCGGGAAGTGGATCTTAATGGCCACATGTTCCTGCCGACAGGAGAGATCATGCCAGAAACGTGTGCTTATCCTGTGAAATGGCTGGAACAGGAGGATCTGATGTCCTTTTATGGCAATCCTGATTTCCCCAACGCCTCAAAAAGGCGCCATTCCCAATCAGCAATGACTGCTGTTTTGAGATGGCGCCTTCTGCTTGGTTTTATCTTATTTTTACGCGTGATATTCCTTCAGGCCTGCGGCGGCGGCTTCGTCCACGATGATGGTTACATCCGGATGCAGCTGCAGAATGGAGGCCGGTACCTGAGGCACGATGGGACCTTCCAGGGTCTTGGCAATGGCATCGGCCTTGCCGGCACCATTGGCTACCAGGAGGATCTTTTTCGCTTTCATAATGGAGCCGATGCCCATGGAAATTGCCTTGGTGGGCACATCCTCGATCTTCTCGAAGAAGCGGCTGTTGGCCTGGATGGTGGATTCGGTGAGGGATACCACATGGGTGGGTCCTACAAACTCATCGCAGGGCTCGTTGAAGCCGATGTGGCCGTTGCCGCCGATACCCAGCACCTGGATATCCACGCCGCCGATTTCGTTCAGCATGGCCTCGTAGGAGGTGCAGGCCTCATTCATATCCGCCGCGTTGCCATCCGGCACATGGACATTGGCCTTGTCAATATTGACATGGTCAAACAGATTCACATTCATGAAGTAATGATAGCTCTGGTCGTTCTCGGGAGCCAGGGGATAATACTCATCCAGGTTGTAGGTGCGGACTTTGGAAAAGTCCAGAAGGCCCGCCTCGTAAAGACCGATCAGCTCCTTGTAGGTGCCCACGGGGGAAGAACCGGTGGCCAGACCCAGCACCGCATCAGGCTTGACATTCACGATACCGGCCAGAATACCTGCCGCCTTCTTGCTCAGGGTTTCATAGCTGTCGCAGACCAGAACCTTCACGTTGTTTCCTCTGCTTTCGCAGGTGTACCATTTAGCGCTCATAAACTTTTTCTCCTCTCACAAAGGTATTGATGATTTCAAAATCAGCATCCGCAATCAGAATATCCGCATCCTTGCCCTCCTCCAGGGATCCCTTGCAATCATCCAGACGGATGGAACGGGCAGGGGCCAGGGAAGCGGCGAAGACGGCCTTGTAAAGGGGCCAGTTGGTGTTGTGCCATACATTCTGGACAGCCTTGTTCAGACGCAGCACCGAGCCGGCGATGGTGCCGGATTCCAGCACGCATTTGATGCCGGTGACATACACATCCTGACCGCCCAGATCGTACTTGCCGTCGGGCAGGCCGCCGGCCTTCATGCAGTCGGTAATCAGCACCAGATGATCACCCTTGCAGTCGCAGACCAGCTGGAAAACGCCGGGATGAATATGGAAGGTATCGCAGATCATCTCCGTATAAACCTCGGGAGAGGTCAGTGCTGCGCCCACCGCGCCCGGATCCCGATGGTGAAGACCGTTCTGGGCATTGAACAGATGGGTCACATGATCGGAGCCTTTGGCGAAGGCTTCCTTGATGCAGTCATAATTGGCGCCGGTGTGGCCTACGGAGCAGACGATACCGGTATCCCGGGTGATTTCTTCGATAAATTCCATGCCGCCGGGAACATTCGGAGCCACGGTGACAATCCGGATAATATCTTCATATTCCTTGGTGAAGGCGGCATTGGGCTTGGAGATATATTCCGGATTCTGAGCGCCCATCTTTGTGACATCGATGAAGGGACCTTCCATGTGGGTTCCCAGCACCTGGGCGCCGCCCCAGGCGGAGGCATCCTTTTCTGATTCGGCTTTCGCCTCCCGGATCTGGCTGAAGGTAACTCTCAGATAGTCCAGAGGATAGGTCATGGTGGTGGGCAGCCAGCTGGTGACGCCGAAGCCGGCCACCATGCGGCTCATTTTCTGAATCGCTCCGGGCGTATTGTCACAGGTGTCGTCACCGCCGCAGCCGTGGCAGTGTACATCCACCAGTCCGGGAGAAACATAGTTTCCGCCGGCATCGATGATCTCGGCATCGGGGTACTTTTTCTCCAGCTCGCTGGCGGGGGCAATGGCTTCGATCCTGTGAGAGAAGGCGATGGCCAGATTCTCTTCGATGCGGTCCGGAAGAATCAGACGTCCGTTTTTGATAATCTTCATAGGAAAACCTCGTATTATTATGGAATCAGTCAGACGGGGTATGCCGTCTGACTGATAGTTTACGCTTTTAAGTACCAATAGTCAACCGGAAACGGCACTGGATTTACCTGGTGGGGTCGTTCACGATGCCCACATAGATCAGGGTGCCGTCATAGTCCCGCAGGGCAAACATAAAAGGGCGGTTCAGGCGCATCTGCACCGTATCTTCGGGAAGCTTGGTGTCTTCCGGGCCGGCTTCACTGAAGGCCGTGGCCTCGATGCCGCCTTCGAAAACCCGCATGCGCAGCAGCTGGGAAATATGACTCAGGCCGACGCCCTTGATATCGCCGGAAAGACTGGAAAAATCCGCCCTGGCAGGATCAAAGATTTCCGTCACGCCCAGGGACTGGAGGGCCGGCATCAGATCGTGGTTGTTGACAATGTCAAAGCGGGGGAAAGTCAGGGAGAGGAAGCTCTCGTCCCAGCCGGGATCGTTCAGCCAGGAAAGCACGGCGGGATCCGCGGCCAGAGCGGCCGGCGTCGTATTTTCGGCGGGCTGCAGAAGCCAGAGGGTGGCACCGTTCATCAGCGGGATGCCGGCGGCCTGGAAGGTGACGTCCTCATGATAGGGAAAGGTCTGATCCATATGCATCATATAGGCGGTGACTTCCGTGACGGGAGTATAGAAGGTTCCCTGATGGGTGGAAGCAGTTACAAAGGACTGGGAGAACAGCGCTTTATAATAGAGGGAAGAGGTGCTGGCAATGGTCATGGATTTGTCCAGAGAGACCTCGGACAGGGAGTCATTCAGCAGGCCGCCGGACATGGCTCCCAGCCAGTCCCGGTAGGACTGGGAGAAATTATCACTGGAGGGCCGGCCCACATAACTGGCGGTTTTGGACTCTTCGGCGAGACGCTGAAGATTAGATTCGGGAATGCTGATGCTGTTGGAAATCCACAGGGAATGGCCCATCAGGGCTGCCGCGTTGGAGGTGCGGTAGAACTGATTTGTCCAAAGGCTGGGACCATTATTCTCCACTTCAGAAATTTTGGTGTTGCCCAGCAGCTTGAGCAGCTGATGACGGGTGGTGCCTCCGGTGATGTGAACCAGGGAAGCCAGAGTGTAGTAAAGATTGGCGGGAGCGATGACATGATTGTCCGTATCCACGGTGGGTCTGGCGTTCGGATCCGTCTGGGGCTTGGCTCCCAGCAGCTCGGTGATGATGGCTGCATCAAAGGAAGCATGGTCGAAGCCTTCGGATTCGGTGCGGCTTTCGGGGAAGCCTTCCGTCTGTACGGAGGCCGAGAAGCCGGATTTGGCGATGGGGCTTTCTTCGGTCTTTCCGCAGCCCGTCAGCATGAGAGAAAGAATCAGGATATATACAATCAGAAATTTATGTCTCATTCAGTGAATTCCTCCTTGGAACAGAAATATTGTAGCATAAATCTCAGGGAAAGACAATCTTGCGGGAGGAAGTGATCCTTGACCGTTCGGTACGGCAGAAATACCGCTTAGACATTTCGTGGCAAAGAATGTATGATTGTGTTAGAATGCAGATAAGATAAGAACTGAAAAGGCCTGAAAGAAAGGGGGAGACGAAATGAAACCCAGATTTGCTTTAGCGGCAGGGCTGATTTTATGTATGCTTTGCGTTTCTCTTTCCGGATGCTCGTCAGCGGTGACCGACGAAAAAACACCCAAACAGATTCTGGATGGCACGGATCTGAGAGACTGGATCGGCCAGAAACGCAGCCTTATCTATGAACAGCTGCTGCTGACAGACGAGATGGTGCTGCTGCGGGGAAGCGAAGGGATGGGGCTAATGGAAGGACCTGATCATGGCACCGTGCTTTTGCCCTTTGTTCAGCAGCCTGCTTTTGAAGGAGTCGTGGCAGAGGCCATGAAGGAAGATGAATGGGGCGTGGAATTAACCTTTGCTCCCATCAGACAGGGAGAGGAAGGACGCCTTCGGGGTTTCCGGCTGATGGCGGCTTTTTCAGGAGAGGATGCCTCGGTAAAAGCGGAGCAGCTGCTGGAAAAGGTGGATCAGGCTCTTCAGAAGGATGACTCCCTGAAAGCGCAGGGACCGGACTATCTGACCGGAAATGGCGGTATCCTCAGTCTGCGCCTGCAGGAAATCCAACCGCAGGAATGGACAGATATTTTTGAGACCCTGGGCCAGATGGATCCCTCCTACACCCATATGGTTTCTCTTACCTGTCAGTTTCCTGCTTCAAATATGGAAGAGGCTCCGGATATGGAAATCCTTCCCGTGATTACCGAAGAGGCAATGCTAAGAACCACAAAGCCCCTGACCTGGCTCTTTGAATATGCCGGCGCCGGTTATATTCTGATTCTGCTGGCCATCGGCGCCCTGGGACTGTTTATCAGAAAGCGAAAAGCCGGAAAATGACTGTTTCCGGAGAAAGGAAGTCTGCCATGAGAAGATGGCGTTTCATTCTGACGCTGATCCTGTGTGTGCTGCTTACGGGCTGTTTTGGAGAATCGGCGACGCCCTATGAGGCCCTGCAGCAGACGGATATCTTTGCTCTGATCGGCCATACCAGAGAAGAAATATACCAGATGTATCTTTTGAGTGATGATCAGGTAGAGGAGATGGAAGAGGGAACGGTTCAGCTGCCCTATGATTACTGCCCTTACCGTGAAAAAGAGCCCTGGACCAGAATTCCGTGGCAGATCAGTTTGCACTTTATCAGAGGAAAGACCGAATCCAGAGAGGATCAGATTGTTTCCGGATGGACCCTGGTTTCCGTGTATGCCGGTGCCAATGCCTCCATCAGGGCAAAGGCCGATTACAACACAGTGGAGACGGCATTTGCCGGAACCCAGGTGCAAACCTGGATTGAACAATCCGAGACGGAGGAATGGTCCTATCGCATTACGATGACCTATCAGGCGGACGACCCGCTGTCGGTAACGCCTGCTCAGATCCTTTTGCCCAGGGTTATTTCCGAGAAGCAGAGACTCCTGTGGCAAAATCTCACCGGCGGCATAATCTGGATTTATCTGGCGGTGTTTCTGGGGATGGGGCTGGCGCTGGTGCTTTCCGGCCGTATTTTCGGAAGGAAAAAGACAGCCACAGCCAGATATATCAAGGTGGATGACGGGCAGGATATCAATGCCAGAAACTTTCTGGCGATTCCCGTCGGAACCATCTACCAGCAGCGCCGTATGGGCAATGCGGCCACGCCCATGAATGAAGAATTTCTGACAAGCCGCAAGCTGCTCTTCGCTCTGGTGGATATGGATGACCGTCTTCTGACCCTTCGTTCAGGAAAAAAAGACAGCCTTTCCCTGACGGAAGGAAAAATTTACCGGATTGTCTACCGGGCAGGTCGTCTCCTTAAGATTGAGCAGACGGAAGACGGACAGGGTGAGAAAAAATGACGGGCGCATTGGAGCTTTCTGCCATACTGGTGGAGCTGCTGGGATATGGGCTGATTATCTATGTGGCTTTTTCTGTAGACAGGGTTCTCTGTCATAGCAGGCACCTGGAGGAGAAGCCGGGACTCCGATTTCTCTGTTACGTGATGAGCGGAGGAACCAGCTTTGTCTTCCTGAGAATGGTTCAGAATCTGAAAGTCGGAGGATGGACCAGAGCAGCCCTGCTGCTGGGCCTTTGCCTGGCGGCAAGGCTGGTGATTTATTATGTCAGCGAGGTAATTCCGGAAAGATACCAGCGTCAGTGGATGGCGGAATCGGAAAAACTGCTGGAAGAAAACTACCAGCGCCTGGCCGCGCAGCAGGATGCCCAGGCGAGGCAGCTGCATGATCTCAAGAATCATCTGAACGTGCTGGCCTCACTGACGGAAGATGTTCCAGAGGCGAGAAAATATATTCAGGAGCTGCAGGAAGAACTGCTGGCTCAGGACCCCGTGCTGAAGAGCGGGAACCGGATTATTGATGCCATAGCCGCGGGAAAAGCGGCCAAAGCCCGGGAGCTGGGAATCGCCTTTACTGTTCATGCACAGCTAAGCCAGGAAATCAGTCTTTCGGCACCGGAGATCTGCTCCGTCCTTTCCAATCAGCTGGACAATGCACTGGAGGCAGCAGCGCTTTGCAGGGAGAATCCCTGGATCAGTCTTGAAATCATTCAGCGGAACGGATTCACCTGCTGTACAGTGAAAAACAGCGCTGTGGTCAATCCCTTTGACAGAAACGGGAAGCTGATCAGCCTGAAAAAGGGTCCCGGCCACGGGCTGGGTCTTCGCAGTATCCGCGAAACCCTCAGCCGACATGGCGGGACCCTGGTGAATGATTACAGCAATCATGTTTTTACCAGCACCGCAATGTTCTGATAACCTGCTGAAGCAACCTGCTGAAGCAGGGTTACAAAGACCAGAACCGGGCGAGACTTTCCTTGACGTTTTTCAGCTGCCTCCGGCTGATGGCCAGACGCTCTTTTGTGGGCGCAACGGTCAGGTCCGTACGGTCAATTCGTTCGATATGATCCACATTGACGAAGGTGCCCCGGTCGATAAATAAAAAATGATCTGAATGCAGGGAGTCAAAGAATTCTTTGATTCCCTGATTGTTTTGCAGGATTCCCTGGGACAGGGTGTGGATCACAAGCTTTCGGTCAACCCGCTGGACATAGAGAATGTCGGTAAGCGGCACCCGCACCAGCACATCCTCCGCGCTGAAGGCGATATATTCCCGGATTCTTTTGAGTTCAGCGGCTGCGGAACGAAGAGCCTCCGGCAGTTCCTCCCGCAGCCGGGATTTGGAAACAAAACGAAAGGCCCGGACCTTGTAACCATCCCGGGCATATTCCAGGTGGGAGGTGAGGAAAATAATCAGTGACGCGGGAGCCTGATCATGGATTTTCTGAGCCAGCTCAATGCCGCTCATCTGGGGCATATCGATATCCAGCAGAAAGAGATCGGCGATATGAGTATCCATCATATCGAACCACAAAGCGGAAGGGGAGGTATAGGGCCTGATGGTGAAACGGGTTTCATCCGGAGACAGAGAATGGTTATAGTTCTCGATTTCCTTTGCCGCCAGCTGGAGCTGGCGCTCGTCATCGTCGCAAAGAGCAAGCACTGCCATGGCTTTATACCTCCTTCTATAGAAGCATTGTAGCAGATGGCGCGCGGCGGCGCAAGAGAAGCACCGCGGCCGGAGAGGGTGAAATCCATTGTTCACAAATAATTCATTGCAGGTCGTGTCCGTTCTGTGGTAAACTGATGGTTAGCAAATGAACAGGACGTTTGTTCTGAAAGATACAGGAGGATCAGTATGAATTGTATTAACTGCGGCCAGCCGGTGCCTGAAGGCGCAAAGTTCTGCACCAACTGCGGTACCAGGATTGAGCCAATAATAAAAGAACAGGAAATCATAGAGCCGGAAGTGAACATGGCGGCAGCGCCTCAGCCTGCTCCACAGCCGGCACCCCAGCCCGGTCAGTTTCAGATTCCCGAGCAGTGGGGTCAGCCTGCGGCACCTTCCGGACAGGGACAGCCTCAGAACACGGGATATATCCCTATTTCCGGCGAGGGCTGGGATACCATTCCCGGCAGCGGCTTTGAGGATCCGAAACCCAAAAAGAGCAAGCTGTGGATTCTGATTCTGGCGGGTGGCCTGGTGCTGGCCGGCATTATCGTGGCCATTATCCTGCTGCTGGGAAAGGGTAAAGATAAACCTGAAGAATCCAGTGCCATTGAAATCTCCGAGCAGAGCCAGACGGAGTCCGAGGCAGTGGTGGAATCCAGTGCAGCAGCTGAATCATCAGCTGTGACAGAATCTTCAGCCGCTCGCGAGTCCAGTGCAGCATCTGAATCTTCCGCTGTGACGGAATCCTCCGCAGCGACCGAATCCAGTGCTGCGGCCGAATCCTCTGCAGCGGCTGAGTCCAGCGCACCTGCTGAGTCTTCAGCAGCGGAATCCAGTGCGGCCGAGTCCAGCACATCTGCGGAATCCTCTGCGGCAGAATCTTCCCAGGCGGAAGCGCCTGCCGGAACTCAGACCTTTGCAGCGAAAAATGGCTTCCAAATGATTCTTCCGGCGGATATGGCCACCACCGATACCGGGACCGGTTTCAGGGCCAACGGTTCTGAGCTGATTCTGTCCGCAAACTTCTACCATTCCGATCCCAACAACTGCGCCATTTATGATCTGAATGATTTTAAAGAAACCATGGCCAAATATCCCGACATGCTCAAACAGATGATGGGTGTGGAGACCATTCAGTTCTCGGAGCCCATCAATGATATTACCCAGGGCGACCGGTTCGGCGTGGCCTATGATTTTACCGTCTCCTATGAGGACTTCTCCGGTAAGGGCCGGGTTTATGTCATGGAGGACCCCAGAAACTTCGGTGTTTATATCACTTATTATGTAGCCATCGATCAGGGCAAGGATCCCGCGGCGGCTGCAAAACAGGGCGAGGATGCTCTTGCTTCCCTGACGGCGCCGGAGATCATTGACGGTGAGTATTACTATTACATTCCCGAAAACAAAACCTTCATGTTCCTGATCCGCACGGATCTTGCCACGGAGTATTCCAACATTGAGGATTATGGTATTGCTCCGGTGGTGGCGCTTCCCGACGGACAGAGCACCTATATTCAGGTGGCCAGGGAAGACTTCACCGAATATGGCTTTAACGCTGCCCAGGATTATCTGACGGCCTATGAGAAAGCCATGGGAGGAAGCGGAGCCGTAGTACAGTATATGCCTGCGGGAAGATACAGCTTCGCCTATATCCAGTCCACCTTTACCGACGATGACGGTACGCAGAAGCCCTATATCCTGGCTGCCTACACCGCCGGAGACGGAATCTTTTACACCATCTATGCCGACGGCACCGAGGAACAGCTGGGCAGCATCATGATGCCGATTATTCAGCAGATTGTGTGGTCCTTCCATATCGGCGTGCTGGACGGATATGTTGAATAAGAGGCTTAACTGATGACTTTTAAAGAAGTATTCGGTATCGAGGGGCCGGTCGCCAGATTCGGCACGGCCCTTTTCGATATGATTTATGTGAATTTTCTCTGGCTGATTCTGGGAGGACCGGTGTGGATCCTGGTGGCCCGGCTTCTGCCGGTGGGAAACAGCGTCTTTCTGCTGGTGCTCGTCTGGCTGATTATTCTGGCGGCGGTGCTGCATCTGGGACCGGGAACCACGGCGGCCTATGCGGCCATGGGCAAGCGGGCCCGAGGCGAGGAATCCTATGTTTTTAAGGATTTCTGGAAATCCTACATGATGAACTACAAACAGGGGCTGCTCCTGACGCTGATTTTCGGTGTTGTGGGCGCGATCCTTTTTGAGGCCATGTGGATGAGCCTGGAGTACCTGGAGCTGCTGGGCATGATGTTCTATATCGTTTTCCCCGTTCAGTGCTTTGTGGCGGCGGAGCTGGTGATGACCATCATTTATTCCTATGCCATGCTGGCCAGGTTTGTCATGAGCACGAAGGAAATTCTCAAGAATGCGGTGCTGATGGTGAACCGCCATCTGCCTATTTCGCTGCTTTGCCTGGCCCTTCTGGCGGGCACCCTTTATGTGCCCCTGGGGCTGAACCTGGGAGCCGCCATTGTGATGTTCGGCGTTTTCTTTTATGTTTCTTCTCTTCTGCTGGAACGGGTGTTCCGCAACTATATGGCGCCGGAGGATGTGCTGACGCCGGAGGAGGCGGAGATTACCGGAGAGAAGTCGGAGATGGTGGAAGAGAGCGACGAAGAGAAGAAGGCTAAGGAAGCGGAGCGTCAGGCTATTATCGATAAGTACACCAAAAAGATAAACAAAAATTAAGAATTCGGCTTCTATTATATTAAAAAGATTCCTGTCATAATCAAAGCAACAAAAGACAGGAGGAAGCAGTTATGTATCATATTCTGATCTGTGATGACGAGCGGGATATCGTCTCCGCCCTGAAGATCTATCTTCAGTCGCCGGAGTACGAGCTCTATGCCGCGGAAAACGGACAGGAAGCGCTGGAATTATGCCGTCAAACACCCATGCATCTGATTCTGATGGATATCATGATGCCGGTGATGGACGGCATTACTGCTATGCAGAAAATCCGGGAGTTCTCCAATGTTCCCATCATCCTGCTGACAGCGAAGGGCGAGGATAATGACAAGATTCTGGGCCTGGGGCAGGGAGCGGATGATTATATAACCAAGCCCTTCAATCCCATGGAGGTTCTGGCCCGGGTTAAGTCCTGCCTGAGGCGGTACGTCAAGCTGGGCAGTGCCGTGGAAGAGGACTCTGTGCTGAGGCAGGGGGGCATCGAGCTGAATGATGCCACCAAAGAGGTCCTGGTCGATGGGGAGATTGTTCAGCTCACCAAAACCGAGTACGAGATCCTGAAGCTTCTCATGAAGGAGCCGGGAAAGGTCTTTTCCTCGAAAGCGATCTACGGACAGGTATGGCAGGATGATCCTTTTGGCGTGGACAATACCGTGGCGGTTCATATCCGTCATCTGAGGGAAAAAATTGAAATCAACCCGGCGGAGCCCAGATATCTGAAGGTGGTCTGGGGCCAGGGCTATAAATTCGAAAAACAGTCAGGAGGTGTGAAATGAAAACCTCCCGGCCCATTTTTTCGGTTCCAGTGAAAACACTGGCGATTATTTTAAGCGTTATCTGCGTGTTTGTCTCGGCAGCCGGCCTGCTTTACGGAATACTGCTCTACGATGATGGGTACAATTCCGAAAACGGTGAAACTCAGTTTTATGAGAGCCCTCTGGTGAGCCGAAGGGTATCTCAGGTAATCTACACTGAAATTACCGAAGCCATCTATCAGTATTACGAATTTGGTTTGAACGACAGCGGCCTGCTGGACAGAACCAAGACGAATCTTCGATTTGATATTTATAAGATCACGAATTTCGGTCTGAATCAGCGTGTGCCCATCTCTACCTATGTCCAGGAGGAATACGGATTTCACACCCATGAAGATATTTATCTGTACCTGGATAATGGAGAGGTGGATGGGCAGGGAGACCAGATGTTCCGGGTGGATGCGTATCTGGTCAGCCCGCTGAAAGTGAAGGATCAGTTCTATCAGATGGAGCAGTTTTACGGACAGATCACGCCCTATGGGAACACGCCTTTGTGGATTGCCGGCGGAGCAGTGCTTCTGTGGCTGCTGCTGCAGATTTATCTGATCTGCGCTGCGGGTCATAAGCGCAGTCCTGAAGGAATGGATGAGATTGTTCAGGGAGGCCTTCACCGGATTCCCTTTGACGTGCTTTCGGCGATTTATATTCCGATCCTTATGGGCTTCATCCTGACGTGGGATGAGCTGGAGCGGAATCTTGGATTCGGAAGATATGCCCTTTCCCTGGAGTACTTTGTTCAGGGAGCGCTCATGCTGGGAGTCTTTGCGGCGATGGTATATCTGACCCTGCTGGTCTGGACCATGTCTCTGGCGATTCGCATCAAAAAGGAGAATCTTTTCAAGGATATGGTACTGATCCGGGTCCTTCGATGGATAATTACCCATATCCGGCGATTTTTCCATGAGCTGCCCTATGTATGGAAGGGAATCCTGGTCGTCGGGCTGATAACGCTGGTGCTGGGAATTACTATTCTGGTGCAGGCCTATGGCATCGCAGCGGTGCTGCTTCTTTGTACGGCGGGTCTGGCCGTGGAGGAGCTGGTCCGGCAGAGTGACAGCCGGAGACAGCGCCAGGAAGCCGTTGCCCGGCTGGCGGAAGGGAATCTTCAGATGCCTTTGGACGTGAAGACCTATACCAAAGAGGATGCAGGAGAGATTCAGAACCTGTCCCGGATTCAGGATACCGTTTCCCTCGCGGTGGAGAAGCAGCTCTCCAGCGAGCGGATGAAAACGGAGCTCATCACCAATGTTTCCCATGACATCAAAACACCGCTGACTTCCATAATCAACTATGTGGACCTGCTGCAGAAAGAGGGTCCCTACAACGAAAAACAGACGGAGTATCTGGCGGTGCTGCAGAAGCAGTCGGTACGGATGCGGAAGCTGATTGAGGACCTGATCGAAGCCTCCAAGGCAGCCACAGGCAATGTCACGATGGAGATTATGCCCATCTCCCTGGGAGAAATGATCCGGCAGCTGCAGGGTGAATACGCGGTCCGCTTCGAAGAGGCAGGTCTGGAACTGAAGGTGGGAGCGGTGGAGGATATCACGGTGCTGGCCGATGGCCGGCTGCTGTCCAGAGTCTTCGATAATCTCCTGGTCAATGCCCTGAAGTATTCCATGCCCGGAACCCGGGTCTATCTGGATGTGGGTCATGGAGCCGCCTACGCCACCGTCAGTCTGAGAAATATATCCAAAGAGCCCTTGAACATATCAGAAGAAGAACTGATGGAACGCTTTGTACGGGGAGACAGTTCCCGCCACACCGAAGGCAGCGGGCTGGGACTGTCCATCGCAAAAAGTCTCACCGAGATGATGGGAGGCATGTTCAAAATAGCCATAGATGCCGATCTTTTCAAGGCGAATCTGTCATTGAAAAAAGATAATGCTTGACTTTTGAACGAACCTTTGATATTATACTATCGTCTTCTATCGTTCTGTGAATGGTAGAAATTGCTCACCTCGGTTTAATGAGACCCCCCGTTGTCTCGTT
>CACZRP010000036.1 GCA_902783575.1 uncultured Eubacteriales bacterium | reverse complement strand
CCGGTATGCGGTAGCTGTGGAAAAAAGGCCCAATCCCGAAGAGTGGCAGGCCCGGTATGCGGTAGCTGTGGAAAAAAGGCCCGATCCCGAAGAGTGGCAGGCCCGGTATGCGGTAGCTGTGGAAAAAAGGGCGGATCCCGAAGAGTCGAGGGGCAAAAAACGGTGATCATGGAGATTTCACCCATCTGGGAAATATCCACGATCACCGTCTTCTATCTTAAATTATGAAGTTTTGTCTTCAGCGCCTTTTTATTTCATCAGGCTTCTGTACAGAGCTTCGATATCTTCCACGGAAGTGGGTCTCGGGTTGCCGGGAGTGCAGGCATCCTTGATGGCATCGGCGGCCAGAGCCGGGATATCATCGGGATTGACAGTGCCCACCAGGGTCTGAGGAATGCCTACATCGATGGACAGCTGACGGACAGCTTCCACCGCAGCCTTGCGGTATTCTTCCTGGCTCATCTCGTCAACGCCTTCCACACCGAAAACGCGGGCGATTTCACGATATTTCTCACCGGTGCAGGGAGCGTTGTACTCCATGACGGTGGGCAGCAGCATGGCGCAGGCTTTTCCATGGGGCGTGCCATAGTATGCAGACAGGGTGTGTGCCATGGAGTGGTCAATACCCAGACCAACATTGGAGAAGCCCATGCCGGCCACGTACTGAGCCAGAGCCATGGCCTCGCGGCCCTTGGGGCCATTGGCCACTGCGTCACGCAGGTTGGCAGCGATCATCTTGATGGCGGTGATATGGAACATATCGGAAAGATCCCAGGCGCCGGCGGTGATGTAACCCTCAATGGCATGGGTCAGAGCATCCATACCGGTGGCGGCGGTCAGGGAAGCAGGCATGGTGGACATCATGTCGGGATCGACGAAAGCGACCACAGGAATGTCATGAACGTCCACACAGACGAATTTACGCTTCTTCTCCACATCGGTAATAACGTAGTTGATGGTAACCTCAGCGGCGGTACCGGCTGTGGTGGGAACGGCAAAAATGGGAGTGCAGGGCTTGGTGGTGGCGGCTACGCCTTCCAGAGAGCGGACATCCGCGAACTCGGGGTTGGTCATGATGATGCCGATGGCTTTGGCCGTATCCATGGAGGAACCGCCGCCGATGGCAATAATATAGTCGCAGCCGGCAGCCTTGATGGCTTCCACGCCGTTCTTGACGTTTTCAATGGTGGGGTTGGGCTGAATATCGGAATAGACAACATACTCAAGGCCGGCTTCATCCAGAAGGGAAGTCACTTTTGCGGTCACACCGAATTTGATCAGATCCGGATCAGAAGCGACAAAGGCTTTCTTGAAGCCGCGGGCTTTTGCTTCGGGAACAATGTTCTGGATTGCTCCGGCGCCATGATAAGATGTTTCATTAAGCACAAATCTGTTTGCCATAATATCTCCTTTTCTTACTTGCTGAATATCAGCAGTCAAACTGTTTTTCGGTCCTTCTTCGAGCCAGGCTGCGAAAAGGACTATAAAACAGTGTAGACCTAATCCCGGTTAATGTCAACTACCTGCCCGTAAAATCCTCGGCCGCGGGATGACAACCACCCGCGCCTGTGCTATACTCATAGCAGTTTTTTGAATTTTAACAATCCCAGGAGGCTGTCATGGATCATTCCCTACTCACCCAGTATCTTGACTCTCTGGAAGCCGAATACGGCGTTCGGGGGCTGGAGGTCATTGTTTCCAAAGATCACGATATCATTTACCGTCACATGGCGGGACATTCCGACTACGATCTGAAAAAACCGGTCACCGGTGATGAATTCTACTATTTCTATTCCTGCACCAAGGTGGTGACCATGACCGCCATGATGCAGCTCATCGAACAGGGCAAGGCCCATCTTTACGATCCCATCTGCCGCTATCTTCCCGAATGGGAATATGTCACCGTAGTCAACGACGGCCGTTTTGCCGAGGATCCGGCCCTGCTGCCCAAGCTCAGTGAGCCCAGCCATTTTGCCAAAAACCAGATCCGGATCATTGACTGTATGGCCATGATGGCAGGTCTTACCTATGACATCAGAAACGACGCCATCCAGAATCTGCTGAAGGAACATCCTGAGCCCACCACCCGTCAGGTCATCGCGGCCCTGGCCAAGGTTCCTCTGATCTATGAGCCCGGCACCAGATTCCGCTATTCCCTGGGCCACGATGTGGTAGCTGCTCTCATCGAGGTCATCAGCGGGGAGCGTTATTCCGATTATCTGCAGAACCATATCTTTGCTCCCCTGGGCATTACCAATCTTACCTGCCATCCCACGGAAGAACAGAAGAAGCGCATGGCCGCCATGTATACCTTCGATTCAAAACAGGAAAAAATCGTGCCTATTCCCGTGACCTATGGCTTTGATCTGGGTCCCAACTACGAAAGCGGCGGCGCAGCGCTGGCGGGAACTCCGGAGGCCTATCATGCCGTCATCGATGCCCTGGCCTGCGGCGGCGAGGGCAAAAACGGCGTCCGTATATTAAAGGAAGACACCGTCCTGCTGATGACCCATTCCGTGACCACCGGCGATGCCCTGGATGACTTCCACAAGCTGGGCCGGCTGGAATACGGCTACGGTCTGGGAGTCCGGGTTAAGATCAGTCCCTATATGGGCTGCTCTCCCGCGGGCGAGTTTGGCTGGGACGGCGCGGCCGGCGGCTACAGCGTCATCGATCCCTTCAATCATATTGCCATCGTCTATTTCCAGCATGTCATGAACTTCGGTGAAGTGTACAGGGCTGTACATCCCCGGGTCAGGGATCTGGTATACGAAGGCTTGAAAACCTACTAAATCCATAGTATAATAGGCCAAACCTCAAGAGGAAGGAAAACAGGCCAATGATGATTTCAACCCGCGGGCGCTATGCCCTGAGACTGATGCTGGATCTGGCTAATCACCAGGGCAGCGGCTATGTCTCCCTGAAGGAGATATCAGAAAGACAGCAGATCTCCAAAAAATATCTGGAGCAGATCATTCCCGTGCTGAACCGGCTGGACCTGCTCATGACCGTCCGGGGCTTCCAGGGAGGTTACCGCCTTTCCCGGGAACCGCGGGAGTATACCTTGGGCGAAATTCTCCGGGCCACCGAGGGATCTCTGGCGCCGGTAGCGTGCCTGGCCACCGAAAAGAACCTCTGCTCCCGCCAGGCCGACTGCGCCACTCTCCCCGTATGGACAAAGCTGGATCAGATCATCTGCGATTATCTGGATTCCGTCACCCTCCAGGATCTGCTGGATCAGCAGGCGGAGCGCAGTAATAACAGCTATGTGATCTGACGGCCATCTGGCCAAAAACCCGTTTGAGGGGTCGTTTTCACAAAGAAAAAAAGCCTTGATTTTTCAAGGCTTTTTTGATAACATAATACCTACCTGTTTAGTAAGTATTATTTGGAGGACTGCCATGTCTGAACCTTTGTTAACCATCAGCAATTTATCTGTTACCGCTCAGGACAAACCCATCCTGAAAAGCGCTTCTCTCACCATTGGCCGGGGCGAGACCCATGTCATCATGGGCCCCAACGGCGCAGGAAAGTCCACCCTGGCCGCTGCCATCATGGGTAATCCCGCCTATGAAGTCACCGGCGGCTCCATGGCGTTTGGCGGTGAGGATCTGCTTGCCAAAAGCGTCAGCGAAAGGGCTAAAAGCGGTCTCTTTCTTTCCTTTCAGAATCCGGTGGAAGTCCCCGGTATTACTCTGGAGAACTTCATCCGGACTGCCCTGGAAATGCGTACCGGTAAAAAAATCCGGGCCTGGAACTTCCGCAAGGAAATCCGCCGGGTCATGGAAACCCTTCAGATGGATGAATCCTATGCCGAACGGGACCTGAATGTGGGCTTTTCGGGAGGCGAAAAAAAGAAGGCGGAAATACTCCAGATGCTGCTTCTGAAGCCCACCCTGGCCATACTGGACGAGGCTGACTCAGGCCTGGACGTGGATGCGGTCCGCACCGTCTCCCGGGGCATCGAGGAATTTCAGAAGGACAAGGAAGCCTCCCTGCTGATCATTACCCACAACGCGGCCATTCTTTCCGCCCTCAGTGTGGACCGGGTGCATATCCTGGTGGATGGACATATCCGCATGAGCGGCGGCCCCGAACTGATCAGAGAGATTGAAGAATCCGGCTTTGCCCGGTTTGAGGAAAACAGCCATGAGTGAGAAAACCGTCATTCAGGACGTTTCCCGGGAATTCTATGATTTTCGTTACGCGGAAAACGCCGCCTACAAGGTGGACAGCGGTCTGACGGAGGCCATCGTCCGGCAGATCTCCGAAGAAAAGAAGGATCCCGAGTGGATGCGGGACTTCCGGCTCCGTTCCCTGGAGATCTTTCACAAAACACCCATGCCTGACTGGGGTCCCTCCATCGAGGGACTGAACATGGACCATATTGTCACCTATGTCCGCCCCAATACCCAGCGCATGCAGAAAAGCTGGGAGGATGTGCCGGAGGATATCAAGAACACCTTTGAGCGGCTGGGCATCCCTCAGTCGGAGCGGGAATCCCTGGCCGGCGTGGGCGCCCAGTACGACTCCGAGCTGGTCTATCATAATGTCCGGGAGGAAGTGGCCCGGCAGGGAGTCATCTACACGGATATCGAAAGCGCCCTGCACGGCTCCTACGCCGACATGATCCGGGATCATTTCATGAAGCTGGTCCCTCCCACCGATCATAAATTCGCGGCCCTCCACGGAGCGGTGTGGTCCGGAGGCTCCTTCGTCTATGTGCCCAGGGGAGCCAGTGTGGAAATTCCCCTTCAGTCCTACTTCCGGCTGAACGCCCCGGGGGCCGGCCAGTTCGAGCATACGCTGATCATCGTCGAGGAAGGGGCCTATCTTCATTTCATCGAAGGCTGCTCCGCTCCCAAATACAACGTGGCCAACCTTCACGCCGGCTGCGTGGAGCTTTTTGTGGGCAAAGGCGCGACCCTGCGCTACTCCACCATCGAGAACTGGTCCAAGAATATGTACAACCTCAACACCAAGAGGGCCCTGGTGGAAGAAGGAGGCAAGATCGAATGGGTCTCCGGCTCCTTCGGTTCCCACGTATCCTACCTGTATCCCATGAGCATTCTCCATGGCCGGGGCGCCCGGTCCGAATTCACCGGAGTCACCTTTGCCGGTGAAGGACAGAATCTGGATACGGGCTGCAAGGTGGTGCATCAGGCTCCGGAAACCTCCAGCTATGTCAATACCCGTTCCATTTCCAAAAGCGGCGGCATCAGCACTTTCCGCAGCGCCCTGGTTATCGACCGTAAAGCTGAAGGCAGCAAGGCCTCCGTTTCCTGCCAGTCTCTGATGCTGGATGATATTTCCCGTTCGGACACCATTCCGGCCATGGATATCCGCACCGCCAAGGCCGATGTAGGCCACGAAGCCAAGATCGGCCGGATTTCCGATGAAGCCGTTTTCTATCTCATGAGCCGCGGTCTCTCCGAAGAGGATGCTCGGGCCATGATTGTCAGCGGCTTTGCAGAGAACGTTTCCAAGGAACTGCCGCTGGAATATGCCGTGGAGATGAATAACCTGATCCGTATAGAAATGAAAGGAGCCATAGGCTGATGCAGCAGATCATCAACAAACCGCTGGCCTCCACCTTTGGCTGGCTTCATATGAATGGCACCCTGCTGGAGGTGCCTGAAGAAAAGGAACAGCAGAGCCTTGTCATTCCTTCCGGCGAGAAAAAGCTGCTGATCCTGGATAACGATACCGCAGCAGAAGCGCTGACGGCGGAGGTGGAAGAAGGCGCCCTGCTTCAGCTGATTCAGATTTCGAGGCCCGGCAGCAGGCAGATCCGGGATATCCGGGTCCGCTGTCAGAAGGATGCCCGGTTTGAATGGTACCGCCTGGTGCTGAAATCCGGGGAAATTTATGACAATCTGTCGGTGACGCTGGAAGGAAACGGCAGCTCCTTCCAGGCCGAGATCGGATACGATCTTATCTCCGGCAGTCATCTGGACATGAACTGCGAAGCTATTCATCTGGGAAAAAATACTGTCAGCGACATCCATTCCCTGGGCGTTCTTAATGGCGATGCTTTCAAACTTCTGAGGGGGACCATCGACCTGAGACGGGGCTGCCAGGGGGCCAAAGGAAAAGAATTTGAAGATGTGCTGCTGCTCAGCGACCAGGCCCACAACCAGAGCATTCCGGTGATTCTCTGCGCTGAAGAAGATGTGGAGGGCGATCACGGCGCCACCATAGGACAGATTCCGGAGGAGGTCATCTTTTACCTCACCTCCCGGGGCATCAGCGAGGAAGCCATCTACAGCCTGATGGCCCGGTCCAAGCTGGAGGCGGTGATCCGCACCCTGCCGGATGAAGAACTGAAAAACAGCCTGCTGGAAAGGGAATCCTTATGAATATCAACAACATCCGGGCCGATTTTCCCCTGCTGGCCCAATATCCCCAGATCGCGTATCTGGATAATGCCGCCACCCTTCAGAAGCCCAGGACTGTCATCGAACGGGAAACCGCCTTTTATCTGAAGGAGAACGCCAACCCGCTGCGGGGCCTCTATACCCTGGCTCAGCATGCCACCGAGGCCTATGAAGAAGCCAGAGATACGGTCCGGGACTTTATTCACGCCAGAAGCTCTGAAGAAATCATCTTTACCCGCAACACGACGGAAAGCCTGAATCTGGCAGCTTCCTGCTGGGGAAGCTTTCTCTCCCAGGGGGATGAGGTGCTGATCAGCGTCATGGAGCACCATTCCAATCTCATTCCCTGGCAGCAGATCTGCCGCCGCAGAGGCGCCATCCTAAAGTATGTGGCATGCGATGAGGAAGGGACCATCTGTGAGGAAGCCTTCCGCGCTGCCGTGACTCCCCGAACGAAAATCGTTGCCATGGCCCATATCTCCAACGTGCTGGGGACCCTCAACGATATCAAAACCTTTGCCAGAATCGCCCATCAGGCAGGCGCGGTTTTTGTCTGCGACGGGGCCCAGAGCGTTCCCCATATTCCGGTGGATGTCCAGGATCTGGATGTGGACTTTCTGGCCTTTTCCGGCCACAAGATGGGCGCGCCCATGGGGATCGGCGTCCTCTATGGAAAAAAAGAACTGCTGGAAAAGATGCCTCCCTTCCTGTTCGGAGGAGAGATGATTGAATATGTGACCCGGGAGGATGCCACCTGGGCCGAGCTTCCCCACAAATTTGAGGCCGGCACCGTCAACGCCGCCGGGGCCTGCGGGCTGGCGGAGGCCATCCGTTACTACCAGTCTTTGGAATTTGACCGGATTGTGGAGAGGGAGCACCAGCTGGGGGTCTACGCTTTTGAAAAGCTTTCCTCTGTTCCTCACCTGAGGATCCTGGGCGGCTCCGCTGCCGAAAAGCATCACGGAATCTTTACCTTCGTGCTGGAGGGCGTTCATCCCCATGACATCGCGGAAATACTAAGCGCGGATGATATCTGCATCCGGGCCGGCCATCACTGTGCCCAGGTGCTGATGCAGCACATGAAAACGCCTTCCACCGCCCGGGCCAGCATTGCCTTCTACAACACGGAGGAAGAAATCCTCCGGCTGGCGGAGAGTCTAAAAACAGTCAGAAGGAGAATGGGATATGCCGAGTAATTTTTACCGAGAAATCATCAACGATCATAACCTCCGGCCCAACCACAAGCATCCCCTGGAGGGACCCAGCCTGACGCTTCGGGGGGTGAATCCCAGCTGCGGTGATGATATCACCCTGCTGCTGAAGGTGGAGAATGATCTCATCACCGACGGCGCCTACGTGGGAGACGGCTGCGCTATTTCCCAGGCTTCCGCGGATATGATGCTGGATCTGATCATCGGCCGTTCCAAAGAGGAGGCTCTCCGTCTGGCTGATATTTTCCTGCGGATGATCAAAGGCAGTGTTTCGGAAGAAGAGCTGGAAGAGCTGGAGGAAGCCGCCGCTCTGGAGGATGTCTCCCACATGCCGGCCAGGGTCAAATGCGCGGTGCTGGGATGGCATACGCTGGAAAACATTCTCACAATTCCTTGAAAAATGAAAAAATGAAAAAATATCTATTATTCCTATTGACATAGTAGGTATTGTATGATAAGATGTGTCCAACTTCAAAACAGGAGGCCAACAAATGATCAGATTTGCGATGTATTGTCGAATGCCATACTCCCGGGCATGTACGCTAGCGGGGGATGCGTCGGCATGCGTCGATGTTTCCTGTTAAACAGTTAAGTCGTTTGTATTTCTGTTTATTTCGCTATCTTGCCCGGGAGCTATTCATCAGCTCCCGGTTTTTTTATGGAACCGGTCAAAAACAAACAAAAACATGATATAATAAGGAGATTCCAAAATGAGCAGCAATTATAAATTTGAAACCCTTCAGCTTCACGTAGGACAGGAGCAGGCCGATCCCGCCACCGATTCCAGAGCCGTTCCGATTTATCAGACCACTTCCTATGTATTCCACAACTCCGAGCACGCCGCTGCCCGCTTCGGTCTGGCCGACCCCGGCAACATCTACGGACGTCTGACCAACTCCACCCAGGAAGTTCTGGAAAAGAGAATCGCTGCCCTGGAGGGAGGCGTGGCCGCTCTGGCCGTGGCCTCCGGCGCCGCCGCCATTACCTACACCATCGAAGCCCTGACCCAGAAGGGTGATCATATCGTCGCTCAGAAGACCATCTATGGCGGCAGCTTCAACCTGCTGGCCCATACCCTTCCTCTTTACGGTGTGAACACCAGCTTTGTGGATATCCACAATCTGCAGGAAGTGGAAGCGGCCATCCGTCCCGAAACCAAGGCAATCTTTATTGAAACCCTGGGCAATCCCAACAGCGATATTCCGGACATCGCCGCCCTTGCTGCCATTGCCCAAGCTCATCAGATTCCGCTGGTCATTGACAACACCTTCGGTACCCCCTATCTGATCCGTCCCATCGAATACGGTGCGGATATCGTGGTCCATTCCGCCACCAAGTTTATCGGCGGTCACGGCACCACCCTGGGAGGCATCATCGTGGACTCCGGCAAGTTTGACTGGAAGGCCTCCGGAAAGTATGCGCCCATTGCCGAAGCCAACCCCAGCTATCATGGAATCTCCTTTGTGGACGCGGTGGGTCCTGCCGCTTTCGTCACCTACATCCGTGCCATTCTCCTGAGAGACACCGGCGCGGCCATCTCTCCCTTCAACGCCTTCCTGCTGCTGCAGGGTGTGGAAACCCTGTCCCTGAGACTGGAGCGGCACGCGGAAAATACCAAAAAAGTGGTGGAGTATCTGGCGAATCATCCCCTGGTGGAAAAGGTCAATCATCCTTCCCTGCCGGATCATCCCCAGCACGAGCTGTATCAGCAGTACTTCCCCAACGGCGGCGGTTCCATTTTTACCTTTGACATCAAGGGAGGCAAGGAGGAAGCCTGGAAGTTTATCGACGCCCTGGAGATTTTCTCCCTGCTGGCCAACGTGGCGGACGTCAAGAGTCTGGTGATCCACCCCGCCACCACCACCCATTCCCAGCTTTCCGACGCGGAGCTGAAGGATCAGGGAATCGCGCAGAGCACCATTCGTCTTTCCATCGGTACAGAGCATATCGACGATATTATCGCTGATCTTGAAAAAGGCTTTGCTGCCCTTCAGTAAGGCCCTAAAATAAAACGCAGAAAGAAGGTAAAACCCATGGCAAACATTTATCAGGGCAGTCTTGAACTCATCGGCAACACCCCGCTGGTGGAGGCAGTCAATCTGGAGAAGGAGCTGGCGCTTAAGGCAAGGCTGCTTCTCAAGCTGGAATACTTCAATCCCGCAGGCAGCGTCAAGGACCGGATCGCGAAGGCCATGATCGAGGACGCGGAGGAAAAGGGCCTGCTGAAGGAAGGCTCTGTCATCATTGAGCCCACCTCCGGCAATACCGGCATCGGTCTGGCCGTCATCTCCGCCATTAAGGGTTACCGGATTATCCTGACCATGCCGGAAACCATGAGTGTGGAAAGACGGAATATTCTGAAGGCCTACGGCGCGGAGATTGTGCTGACGGAGGGCAGCAAGGGCATGTCCGGAGCCATTGCCAAAGCGGAAGAGCTGGCAAAGGAGATCCCCGGAAGCTTTATTCCCGGTCAGTTTAACAACCCCGCCAACCCGGCCATTCATAAAAAAACCACCGGTCCCGAAATCTGGAAGGATACCGATGGTCAGGTAGATATTTTTATCGCAGGCGTGGGTACCGGCGGCACCATCACCGGAACCGGCGAATATCTGAAGTCCCAGAAGCCCTCTGTGAAAGTCGTCGCTCTGGAGCCGGCGGATTCTCCTGTCCTTTCTGAAGGCCACGGCGGTCCCCACAAAATCCAGGGCATCGGCGCCGGCTTTGTGCCGAAGGTATTAAACACCGCTGTCTATGATGAGATCTACAAGGCTTCCGCGGAAGAAGCCTTCAGCGCTGCCAAACTGCTGGCCAGAAAAGAAGGCATCTCCGTGGGCATTTCCTCCGGTGCCGCCCTTTCCGCCGCCATTGAATACGCGAAGAAACCGGAAAACGCGGGCAAGACCATTGTGGCTCTGCTGCCGGACAGCGGAGACAGATATTACTCCACTCCTCTTTTTCAGAATTAACTAAAAAAGGCTGGTCCCCTGAGGGGATCAGCCTTCAATCATGATGGTCTTTTTAGCCGGAATCTGAGCTTCCTTCTTCGGAATGTTCAGGGACAGGACACCGTGCTCGAATTTCGCTTTGATGTCTTCCTCCGTCACCTGATCACCCACATAGAAGCTTCTCTGCATGGAACCGGAATAACGTTCCTGACGGATAATCCTTCCCTTCTTCTGGTCCTTCTCTTCCGATTCCAGACCCTTAGCGGCCTGAACCGTCAGATAACCGTTCTCCAGCTGCAGCTGAATTTCTTCTTTCTTGAAACCGGGCAGATCGATATCCATCTCATAATGATCATCATGCTCGTGAACATCGGTCTTCATCAGCCGGTTGGCGTGACGGCCGTACAGCTTTTTCTCAACCTGGTTATACTCTCTCGGATCAGGGAAATCGAACCAGTCATCCAGTAAATTCTCTCCAAACAAACTAGGCAGTAACATAACAAACACCTCCAAAACTCATTGATTTGATCCACTCCGGGATCTGGGTTATGAGCAAGGGGAGGAGGGTTTGGATTAAGGATCCTTCCTTAATCTTCTCTTTTCCTTTGTTCTGATTATGTTATACCACATTTGTTAGCACTCGTCAAGAGTGAGTGCTAACTTTTTTTATGAACAAATTGTTAACGAACCTCCATGGTCTGGATCTCTTTACGGTAAAGGATTGTAAAGAACAGGATGCTGGCCCCCAGGGAAATCAGCTCCGCAATGGGGAAGGCCCACCAGACGTATCCCACCTGACCGGTCAGCTTCGCCAGCAGCCAGGCTGAAGGAATAAGAATCACCAGCTGGCGCATCAGGGAAATAATCATGGAATAGGTGCCGTGACCCATGGCCTGAAACATGTTGGAGACGATGATACCCAGAGCGGCCAGGGGGAAGCAGGTGGAGATAATCCTAAGGGCCCTCAGGCCAATGGTCATCATCTCCGGTGTCGGGTTAAACATGCCGATCAGCCAGGCGGGGGCCAGCTGGAACAGCAGCAGTCCGACCCCCATAATCACCAGCGCGATCATGCAGCCGTTTTTCAGTGCGGACATCAGCCGCTGCCGGTTTCTGGCTCCGTAGTTGTAGCCCATGATGGGCAGCATGCCCTGGGTCAGACCGAATACCGGCATAAACACGAAGGACTGAAGCTTGAAGTACAGACCGAATACGGTGTAGGCTGCGGTGGAAAAGCCCGAGAGAATGGCGTTCATGGCCACATTCATCACGGTACCGATGGCCTGCATGACAATGGCCGGCAGTCCTACGGCATAAATATCCCTGACAATTCTCCAGCGGAATTTAAATCCCTTGAAGGTAATCTCAATCTCGTGCTTACCCCGGACGGCCACCAGGATGCAGACAATCATGCAGATCCACTGGCCGCCCACGGTGGCAATGGCCGCGCCTGCCACGCCCATGGCGGGAAGTCCGAAATATCCGAAGATGAAAATGGGATCCAGGATGATGTTGGCCACAGCGCCGATCAGCTGGAAGATCATGGGCCAGATCATATTGCCCGTGGCCTGCAGCGTTTTCTCCAGCATGGTGGACACGAACATGCCCACAGAAAAGACGCAGCAGATGGTGATATAGGTATCGCCCATGCTGATAATCTCGGGATCGGACTCAAAGAGCCGGAAGAAGGGCGTGGAGAAGAAGGCGCCGTAAATGGCGAACACCGCGGAGGTCACCACGCACAGGATCAGGCCGTGCATGGCGCCGTAGCCCGCCTCTTCCCTTCTCTTCTCTCCCAGCCGGCGGGAAATCAGGGAGGTGACGCCCACGGCGGTACCCACGGAAAAGGCGATCATCAGGTTCTGCACCGGCATGGCCAAGGACACGGCCGACAGCGCCTTGTCGCTGAACTTCGCGACGTAGTAGCTGTCCACCACATTGTACAGGGCCTGGATCAGCATGGAGAACATGGCCGGCAGGGCCATGGAAAGAATAAGGGGCAGCATTTTTGCTGTCCCCATTTTATTGGCAGTTCTTGTTTTTTCGCTCATGGAATCTCTCTTTCAGCAAATAATAATGACTATTCATTGTATCATCTTCCGCAGTTTTTGTCATGCGGTTATTTTGCTGTTTTTTCCATGGACCTTCGGGCTTTACCAAAGCAGTTCGGCCAAACCCACCAGTCCGGGAATGGTGATAATGGAGAACAGGGTTGAAATCACCACCGTCTCCACCGCATAACCGTAGTCTTTGCCATGCAGCTGGGCGTACACCGCCACATTGGAGCCCACCGGGCAGGCCGCGGCAATGAGAATGGCCAGCTTCATATCCATCAGAGAGGCCGGCATCAGCGAAAGCACAGCCATCGCCAGCAGCGGAATCAGAATCAGCCGGACGGCAGAGATGCCATACAGCTTCAGCCGGCGGACCATCTTCAGAAGGTCCGTCTGGGCCAGATAGATACCCACGGTAAACATGGCCAGGGGTGTATTGAGGGCGGCGATGGTGCTCACCAGGCTGCCCGCCATGGCCGGCATCTTAATGCCCGTCAGGAAGAAGAACAGTCCGATGAGAATCGCGATCATGAAGGGCGCCTTCAGCACCGCGACAGGCTTCAGTCCCTTTTTCTCCCCGGTCATGATGGCCACGCCATAGGTCCACTGCAGCAGATTCAGAAAGGCGATGAAGGCTGCCACATAGAACACGGCGCCGGAGCTTAAGGAGCTTACAATCAGCGGGACGCCGAAGAACCCGGGATTGGAAAAGCTGGCCGCGAAGGCGGCGATGGGATCCTTCTTAAAGAAAAGCCGGGACACCAGAATGCAGAGGGCCAGAATGACTGCCGCCGCCAGGGCAGAGAGCCCCAGTCCCATCAGAGTTTCCGGCGTTCTTTCCACCTGAAAGCCATTGATAATGACACAGGGAAGGGACAGATAAATCAGGATATTGCCGATGCTTTTGCTGCCTTCCGCAGAAATCTTTTTGGTTTTGAACATCAGGTAACCCACTCCGGAGAGCAGGAACATGATGAGCACCTGTTTTGCTAAGGTTAGGATCATTTCTCAATTCCCAGATAAGGCTTCAGATGATTGAAGACCACCTCATAACCGGCCGCCAGCATATGGACGCCGTCGATGGCAAACTCCTCCTTCTGCTCGCCCTTCTCGTCCGTCAGGCCATCGTTAACATCGATATAATGATAGCCATACTTTTCCGCCAGCGCCTTCACCCGGCTGTTCATCTCCGCCAGGTTCTCCTGGGTCCGTTCCTTAAACCAGACTGTCTGCTCCGGTGTGGACCAGGGAAGATGGTGATTCACCGGATAAAAGGCCATGCAGTAAATCTCCGCCTGGGGAATTTTCTCTTTGGCGATTTTCAGAATCAGATCATAATTGGCCTCCAGATGATCCTTCCAGCCATCCCCATAGATCCTTTCGGTCATGTCGTTGGTACCGATGTTGATAAATACCTTGGAGGGCTCCAGATCCAGAAGGACGGTATCAATCTCCCGGATAAAATCATCGGTGGTGGTGCCGCCGATGCCGCGGTTGTAAACCGGCTCCTTCACCCCGGCGCTCATGGCCATTTCACAGATGGGAAACTGCTCCATCAGGGATGAACCGGTGAAGAGGATTCCCCCCTTCACGGCATGGGCGTTCAGAGTCTTAAAGTTCTTGACTTTATTGGCCTGTTCACCCTTCATCCGCTGCATCATTCCCTCCATAAACTGGCGGGTCATTTCCTGAGTCAGCTCCTGATACTCGGGACTTTTTTTGAATTCCTCGCTGATTGCCATCACATTTCTCCTTTTACCATTCTTTGATTTTATAAAATGCTTCGGATATCTCCAGAAGATATCCCAGCAATTCCTCCGGGGTTTCTTCGCAGCCCTTTTCCAGCCACAGAAGAATGAAGGACGTCATGCCATGCAGCATAAAAGCCCCGTGGTATTCCACTGTCTTCAGGGATGAAAACCCATAGTTCTCTTCTTCCGACCATTTCTCCCTGAGCAGCTCCCAGGAGGTATTAATCACCTCTGAATACCGCATCTGTTCAAAATACAGGAGATAGAATTCCCGGTATTCCCTGATAAAATCAAGGGAAGTCAAAAAGCATTCCCGGGGGCCGGCACCCTCCTGTATCTTATCTCTGATGGTTTCTCCCAGTTTTTGGGCCATGGTCTTTTCAACCTTTTCCGCCACATCATAGATATCCAGATAATGGGCATAGAAAGTCGAGCGATGGATGCCGCACCGGCTGCAGACCTCGCTGACCGTAATCTTTGAAATCGGTATATGTTCTCTGGCCATCATACCCGTCACGGCCCGGACAATCTTTTCATCCGTTTCCTGGGTCTGGCGGTTTCCTTTTTTATTCATCTTTTTTTCCTTTATTCCGACACTTATTCGATTATTATCGGTTGAACCCCACAATCCTGAATAGTATACTATTTTCAGATTCAAAAAACAACTGTCGGATTAATCCGATTGAAGTTTATCTTCTATACAGAGAAAGTGAGAACTGCTGCTATGAATGATGAAAAAAAACTGAGAGAAGCTTCCGTAGCCAAACTTCTTCTGACCATGTCTCTGCCGGTAATTCTGGTCATGACCATGAATGTCATCTACAACGTGGCTGATGTATTCTTCATTGGCCGTACCGGAGACACAGTTCAGGTGGCCGCTGTTTCCCTGGCCGGGCCGGTATTTACTGCCATTTCCGCCCTTAATACGCTGATCGGATTCGGCGGCTGCACCGCCATTTCCATCGTACTGGGAACACAAAACGCAGACCCGTCCCAATCATTGGAAGAAGGCTTCCGTGAAAGCCGAAAATATTCTGCTTTTGTTGTTTACTCTTCCCTGTTCCTGGGTGCCGTCATTCTGATTGCGCTCCTTGCCGGAATGTCCGCTCTGCTGCCGCTGCTGGGTACCGATGCCCAGACGGCTCCCTATACCAGAGATTATCTGACAGTCCTGGCCATCGGAGCTCCCTGGATGCTGGTGGGAGGCGCCATGGGCAACACCATCCGGGCTGACGGAGATACCAAAAATGCTGTCATCGGAGCCATTTCCGGCAATCTGGTGAATATCCTGCTGGATCCCATTCTGATATCTGTTCTCCGTATGGGCGCCCGGGGCGCTGCCATCGCCACTGTGGCCGGAAATCTGGTCAGCTGTGTCTGGATGCTGTACGCAGCTCATAAAAAACCTGCTTTCTCTCTTTCCATCAGGGATTTCACCCTGAAAAAGGAAGTATCCCTGCGGGTTCTTTCACTGGGAATTCCCATGGCCGTCGGCACCCTGCTCATGAGTTTTGCCGGAGCCTTCGGCAACAACCTGATGGCCAGATACGGCAGCACCGCCATCGCCGCCAGAGCCGTGGGCGGCAAGGTCGGAATGATCGTCCCCATGGTAATCATGGGCGTATGTATGGGAATCCAGCCCGCCATTTCCTACGCCTACGGAATGAAGCTCCGGACCGGAGACGGCAGCCGTCTGAAAGCCATTGTAAAGGGGACCGGGATCTGCAGTGTTCTGACAGGTACCATCCTCAGTCTGATCCTCTTTCTCTTCAGAGAGCAGCTGGTCTCCGCCTTCATTACAGATCCGGCGGTGCTTCCCCTCGGCAAAACCATGCTGATCGGAGCCATCATCGTCCAGCCGGTCTACGGCATCTATCAGCTGTCCTCCACTTATCTTCAGGCCATCGGCCGGGTTCCTGAGGCAACCGTGACCTCGCTGCTGCGTCAGGGAATTGTCTATATCCCGGTACTCTACGGGATGGAAGCCCTCTTCGGCCTGACGGGTCTGGTCTATTCGTCGGCTGTCACTGATGTGATTTCCACCGTCGTTGCCCTGGTGATTGTTTCCTGTATGAAAAAAACCTCTTCCAAAGCCGGCAGAGAGGCTTCCCTTTCCGATCGTATCGCCGCTTGATGGAGCCTCCATCCTGTGATACAATATTTCTGATATCAGCAGGAGGACACATTCTTGATTATAGAAATGGCCCCCATGGAGGGGATCACCAATTATATCTACCGGCGGGTTTTCGCGGCGCATTTCGGAGGCGTGGACCGGTATTACACGCCCTTTATCTCTCCCAACCAGACCGAAAGCCTGCAAAGCCGGGAATGGAAAGAACTGGCCCCTGAAAACAATCAGGGGCTTGTTGTTATTCCCCAGCTTCTGACCAAAAATCCGGAGCACTTTCTGTGGGGCGCCGCCCAGGCGGCGGACCTGGGCTATGAGGAAGTCAATTACAACCTGGGCTGCCCCTCCGGCACCGTGGTTTCCAAGGGCAAGGGCGCGGGCATGCTCCGGGATGCGGACTATCTGGACCGGGCCCTAGACCAGATTTTCAGCAGCTGCCCCATCCGGGTTTCCGTCAAGACCCGGATCGGCATCGCGGATCCCGCGGAATTTGAGCGGATTCTTGACGTCTATCTGCGCTATCCCCTCTCCAGCCTCATCATCCATCCCCGGGTTCAGAAGGAATTCTACAAGGGGGATGTGCATCGGGAGATCTTCGCCGCGGCAGCCGAAAGACTGGCTGCCTCCGGCAGAAACACGTCTCTGATTTTTAACGGCAATATCGCCACGGCCGAGGAAGCAGCCTCTCTTGCGAAGGACTTTCCCGGTCTTTCCGGTGTGATGCTGGGCCGCGGCATGCTCACCGATCCCATGCTGGCGCTGAAAACCAAAGCCCTGATGGCGGCCAAAGATTTCTCTTCTCGAAAGGAAACACCTGTTCTCACCATGGAGGCCTTTGCCTCCTTCCACGAGGATCTGGTACGCCGCAACTCGGAAGTCCTGTCCGGTTCCCATCAGGTGCTGCACCGGCTGAAGGAATTCTGGCCCTACTGGTACGTGAACTTTACCAACGGCGTAAAATACTGGAAAAGGGTCAGAAAAGCCCGGTACTACAGCGACTACGAGGAAGCGGTCTGCGAGCTGTTTCAAAAGGAAGAGATCATCCCCGGCGCCTGCTTCGAGGCTTATTCAATCCGTTGAGTTTTTTCTTTCTGTTTGGCTTTTCCTCGCGGTTTTTCCGTGTTATACTTAATTTAAATACTCTTTTGGAAAGGATTCAACCATGAATATCTGTCTTTCTGAAAAAACCCCTTTAATTCCCCACAAAAAGCACTGGCAGTTCTGTGTCGGCTCCGGTCATGCCCTTCTGGCCCTTCGGACCGACTATACCAGACAGCTGAAATTCATTCACGATACCCTGGGAATTGAGCGCGTGCGCTTCCACGGCATATTCAATGACGATATGCGCACCTTCAACGATCTGTCCATGCAGATGCCCATCCCGGGAGCGGAAGCTTTTACCGAGTACAACTTCAATGCCTGCGGCGTTGCCTATGACAACGTGCTGGAGGCGGGCATGAAGCCCTTCGTGGAGCTCTCCTTTATGCCGGTCAAGCTGGCCTCGAAGGACGAGAGCCGTCCCAAAAACGGCATGTTCTTCTACAAGCCCATCATTGTTCCTCCGGAGGATCTGAATGCCTGGAAGGAATATCTTCAGGCCTTCCTGAAATTCCTGATTCACCGCTACGGCATCGAAGAAATCCGCACCTGGTATTTTGAGGTCTGGAACGAGCCGGATCTGCCCGTCGCCTTCTGGAACGGCAGCCAGGAAGAGTACTTTGCCCTTTACGAGGCTTCCGTCAGAGCCATCAAGGAAATCGATCCCCAAATCAGGGTCGGCGGTCCCTCCACCAGCGGCTCCAAGTGGGTCAAGGCCTTCGTGGATTTCTGCCGCAGCAGGAATCTGCCCGTGGACTTTGTTTCCACCCATCAGTACGCCGGGGATCCCCTGGGCGGCGTCGAGGACCAGGGACTGGCCGGAGAAGAAAAATCTGTGATTCCCGAGGCTGAGATGGCGGCCGAGGCGAAAAAGCAGGCCGCCGGAGAAGCGCCGAAGCAGGATATGGCTTCCGGCTTCCGGGCCCAGATGATGGCGCTGGCCAAGAAGCTGGGCGATATCGAAGACAAAACCTTCCTGAACGGCTTCAGGCTCTTCATGCCCGACAAATCCGAGCTTCAGGATGTGCCCAACAATGTATTTATCACCAATGCCCCCAAGGTAAAGAATCAGGCGTACGGCCTTCCCGTCTTCTATACCGAATGGAACGAGAACGCCACCTTCTCCGCCTATACCAATGATACCCGCAAGGTGGCCGCCTACGATGTCAAGACAGCCCTGGATGTGGCGGACAGCGTTGACGGATCCTCCATCTGGTGCTTCTCCGATATTTTCGAAGAGCTCCATCCCTTCCCCCAGGAATTCCACGGCGGCTTCGGCATGCTGACTCAGAACGGCATTCCGAAACCCGTCTACCACGCCATGAAGATGCTGGCCGACGCCGGCGATCAGCGCTTTGATCTGGGTCCTGACGCCACCAAGGGCGAAATCGGCTATGCGGCCTTCCGGGGCGAAGGCAAAACCCAGATTCTTCTCTTCCGTCAGAAGATGAAGAACCTGAATCTGCCCAAAGAAAAAGTCACCGTCAGCTTTGAGACAGGCCATCGTCCTTCCGCTCTTGTCCTGCGCCGGGTGGACGAGGATCACGGCAATCCCCTGAAGGTCTGGGAGGAAATGGGCTCTCCCGTCAGCCTGAACCGGGCCGAGATCGAGGATATCAAGGCTAAAACCGCGGTTCTGCCTGAGGCCTGGTCCTACAGCTGGGAAGACGGAAAGGTCGGTTTCGAGGCCGAGCTGGGCGTCAATGATGTTTACATGTTCACCCTTTTTGACTGATAAAAAATAGGAATCGCTGGTCAATCACCCACCACTTAACCTGACGGTTTGAAGTGGGGGCTTGCAAAAGCTCTGATTAACTAGCCTCAGTGCAACGGCCCGGCGTAGGCCGGATTCCATTAGCACTACGTTGTCCCAGTCACAACACCTGCGAGCGTTATGCCTAACTCGCTGCTCTGTTGTCCGTTATTAAATGTTCTGATGGGTAGGAACTGTGTGGCGGATCTAAAAAGCTCTGACAACATTGGCGAAGGCATCATTACGGCCCGGTATGTGCCGGCTTAAAGCGTTAAACATACCTATTCTACGGAAAGGAGCCGCTATCAGATGTTAGTCTATGTAATCAGCAAGGGCGGACAGCCCCTCATGCCGACATCCAGATGCGGCAAAGTCCGCAGGATGCTAAAACAAGGCAAGGCAAAAGTTATTAAGCGCTGTCCGTTTACCATTCAGCTGCTGTATGAACCTGAAACAGCCGTTATCCAGCCTGTTGAGGTCGGTGACGATACCGGGTCAAAGCACAACGGAATATCAGCAGTTGCAGTCTATCCGGACGGCAGAACAAAGGAAGTCTATGCATCAGAGGTTCAGATGCGTCAGGACATAACGAAAAATCTTTCTGTACGGCGTGAGATGCGCCGCGCAAGGAGAAACCGCAAAACCAGATACCGGAAACCAAGATTTGACAACCGGGTACGATCCAAGCACAAAGGCTGGCTGCCGCCTACAGTGGAAAACAAGATCCAGACACATCGTCATGAGCTGCTGTATGTGTGTTCAATCCTTCCGGTGACCAAAGTAACGATAGAGACAGCATCCTTTGACCTTCAGAAGCTAAAGGCCGATCTCGATGGCTTAAAGCAACCGGAAGGCACTGATTATCAGAAAGGCGAGCAGTTCGGTTTCTGGAACGTCAGGGAGTATGTGTTATTCAGGGATGGCCATATCTGTCAGTGCTGCAAGGGCAAAAGGAAAGATCCCATTCTAAATGTTCATCACATTGAGAGCAGGCAAGCCGGCGGCGATGCGCCAAATAACCTGATAACCCTGTGCGAGACATGCCATAAGGCATACCATGCCGGAAAGATCAAACTGCCTGCGGATATCAAACGCAAAGCAACTTTCCGGGATGCCACTTTTATGGGGATCATTCGATGGGCCTTCTATAACGTCATAAAGGACGAACTTGGCACCAGAGGCATCAGTGTCAGGATGACATACGGCTATCTGACCAAGAATACCAGGATAACAAATAACCTTCAAAAGACGCACTGCATTGATGCCAGGTGTATAGCGGGATATCCGGAGGCTGATCCATTAGGCTATTACTTCTACAAACAGAAAATAAGATGCCACAATCGTCAGATCCACAAGATGACCATAGGCAAGCACGGCATCAGGAAAGCCAATCAGGCGCCTTATCTGGTTAAAGGGTTCAGACTTAACGATATAGTTACAGCTAAAGGCAGTGAATGGTTCGTTCACGGGAGACGTAGTAAAGGATCGTTTGTACTGGCGACATTAAACAATCAGAAGTTGGAAATCTCACCATCAAAAATAAGATTTGTTTCTGTTTCTGACACATATCTTACAGAAAGGAGAAAAGCGCTCCCCACCCTCCCTATAGAGGAAGGGGTACCCGCGCTTGTGTGCTCTTGATGGATAAACTAGTCGATTATGTCAAATGGATCGGCAGCCTGGATTTCGATGTCTATCCCTTTAGGGAAGCGGACGCCCTGGTGCTCTGCGTCATTTCCTACTTTGATGTGGGACCTGTGTTCCGCGAGCACCCGGGCTATGTCCGGGACTGTCTGCCCATGATTGAATCCGATGAGCTCAAGCTGGAGATCACCGGAGGCGATATGGGCAACCGCGAAATCTTCGAGGCAGCTGCCCGTTCCGCCCGTTTCGGCAATCTTCTGATGACGGATTACGAAAGCGAGCTGATGACCGGTCCTTCTCCGGTGCAGTTTGCGGCTGTCACCTTCCACTGTCCCGGCCGGTTTTCCTTTATTGCCTTCCGGGGCACAGATGCTTCTCTGGCAGGCTGGCAGGAGGACTTTATGATCTCCTTCACCAGAACCGACGCCCAGCTGATGGCACAGGATTACGCGGAGCGGATGCTGTCCCATGAGCAGCGGCTCTATCCCGTTCCTTCCCCGAAAGAGGATCAGGCCTCCGCGGGGCTGGAGCTCTACGGTCCGGTGTGGTATATGGGCGGTCACTCCAAGGGAGGAAACCAGGCCCTGTACGCCGCCTGCACCATCACCGATGACTCCTGGAGCAAGGTGCGGCGGGCTTACCTGCTGGATGGTCCGGGATTCTGTCCCGAGGTCATGGACTTATCTCTCATCGACAGAATCGACGCCAAATCCACCCGGATTATTCCCGAATTTGATGTCATCGGCAAGCTTTTCGAGCCTAAAATTACTGATACAAAAATCGTTCACAGCTACCGGGACGGCGTGGAGCAGCATTCCCTGGCCTCCTGGCTGGTGGATCACGGAGACCTGGCCCTGGCGCCGATGACAGACCCCAAGGCCAACTGGCTGAACAACACCCTGAACCGCTGGATCACCAGCATTCCCCAGGAGAGCCGGCCGATCTTTATTGGCGAGCTCTTCGAAGCCCTGAGCTCCGACGGGGTGGATTCCCTGGATGATCTGACCCTGGACTCCATGCAGAGCGCGCTGCTGTCCCTTCGTGAAAAAAGCGATATCACCAAGCAGACCCTGAAGGATCTTCCCAAGAGCATCGTCTTTGATGATCTCTTCCAGTCTCCCGAGGTTCAGGAAGTCAAGGAGCAGGCAAAGAAATCCGATATGCTCACCTGGCTGAAGGAAAGTCCCCTGGCCCACGCCCTGATTCTGACAGCCGCCGGTGCTGCCTGCCTGATTTCCCGGCAGGGAATCGTGGAATTCGCTTCCCTGCTTCTGGTGCTGAGTATGGCCATCATCCAGTGCGGCCTCACCTTCCGCCGCCTGATGAAGAACAACTTCAATACGGAAGGCATGCAGGAGCGGATCATTCTGTCCATGGTCATGGTGGGCCTGCTCATCTGCCTGATTGTCAAGGAACAGGCCATGTTCCTGTTGGGAAGCGTGATCCTGGGAATTCTGTTCTTTGTTCTCTCCTATTACACAGGCACCAAGGCTGTGGCCTCCAGGGGTGATAAATTTCTCCATACCCTGTATGTCATCGAATGCGTGATCTCTATCATCTACGCTGTCAGCTTCTTTGTCATCCCGTCAGCCACCATCAATGCCTATGCCCTGTCCATCGGCGTGCTGCTGGTGATCGATGGCGTCGTCCGGCTGATCCGCTGTCTGATTCTGCAGCGCTCCAACCGCCGTCTGCTCAGCAAGTGATCTCATGGAGGTTTTTCCATGAAACTGACCCGACTGCAAAAGCTTCAGGCCGCGCTGCTGATCCTGACCGTACTGCTGATATTTACCCAGTCCCTGATGCCGCCCCATGTTTCCTCTTCGGAAAGCAGCTTCATCACCCGGCTGCTCTATCCTGTTCTGGCCCGGATTCTTCCCTCCGGAATGGACATGGAACACTTTGTCCGCAAGGCAGGCCATTTCTCGGAATACTTCCTGTTGGGACTGCAGCTGGGGTTTTTCCGGCTTTCTTCTCCAAAGCCGGGCGCCTTCCGTCTCCAGGGCTTCCTTTGCCGGGGCGGGATGGTCTGGATGATGGCCTTTCTGGATGAAACCCTTCAGATTTTCTCCGGACGGGGGCCCATGATCCAGGATGTCTGGCTGGATCTGGCGGGCGGACTCACAGGTCTTATGGCTGCCGCGCTGCTGCGGCTCCTCTTTGAAAAGAAAAACAACGAAAACGCTCCTGCTGACTGAGAAGTCAGAGGAGCATTTTCTATTTCAGAAGGGATATATGGTAAAAAGCAGCAATCAGAAGAGGTCCGTTCCGGTCAGTTTCTCATAGTACTTGGCCAGGGCGGAGTGATCGCACTGACCCAGATCGGAAGCGTGAAGGTTCTGCATCATTTCCATGACATTCGCGGTAATAGGCAGGGGGGAGCCGATGGCGTGACCCACCTCCAGGGCATTGTTCAGATCCTTGATGTGAAGATCAATCTTGAATCCGGGCTTCGTATTGTTGGCCAGCATCATGGGACCCTTGGCGTCCATGACGGTGCTGCCGGCCAGGCCTCCGCGGATGGCGCTGAAAACTACGTTGGGATCCACACCGGCTTTTTTCGCCAGCATGAAGCCTTCCGCCACCGCCGCAATATTGGCGGCCACAATCACCTGATTGGCCAGCTTGGTGGTATTGCCGGCGCCCACGGAGCCGCAGCGTACCACGGAGCTGCCCATGGCAGAGAGAAGGTCCTTGCACTTTTCGAAGATTTCTTCCTTGCCGCCCACCATGATGCTCAGGGTGCCATCGATAGCCTTGGGCTCACCGCCGGAAACCGGCGCATCCAGCATTTCGATGCCCTTTTCCGCCAGAGCCGCAGCAATTTCCTGGCTGGCCAGGGGATTGATGGAGCTCATATCAATGAAGATCTGTCCCTCATGCATGGCTTCCACCACCTTGCCGGAGCCCAGCATGACATCCTTCACCTGGGGAGAGTTGGGCAGCATGGTGATGATGACATCACAGTTTTCCGCCAGCTCCTGATAGGTTCCGGCCTTGGCTCCCGCTTCCACCACCGGGGCGCAGCTGTCCATGGTTCTGTTGGAAACCATGACTTCATATCCGGCCTTCAACAAATTTTTGGCCATGGGCTTTCCCATGATTCCCATACCGATAAAACCGATTTTCATTTTTAAGTCCTTTCTGCCCTGCCTTTGGCGGGCTCTTCAGTGATGAATCCTGCCTCCCGTCGGATAATCCGTTGACATATTGGCAGGCATGATCTAAAATTAGGTATCGTGTATTTATTTTAGTCTTTTTCTGTACTATTCAGTGATTGAAAGGAAGTGATCCTGTGACGCTTCTTGATCTGCCCATTGAAGAACGACTTGATTACCTGGTGGACCTGCTTTCCTGTACCGGAAAGATGTACTCCTGGATTTACCGGACAGACGGCAGCCTGGTCAAAACCAACTGTCCTGATCTTGTGCTCGATACCGTCTTCAAACGCATCGGCGGAACCGATGCCGTACTAGACTACTCCTCCCGGCACCGCCGTCCCCTCATCGTCAGCAATCCCCTGGGCCTCATGTGGGGCGTCGCCTTTGAATACCAGGAAAGCCACTTGTCTTCCATTCACGTGTTCGGACCGGTATCCACCGCTGACCTGGCCTATGAGAGCATTCGGGAGGCTTTAAATGACTCCAAGGTTCCTACCGCCTGGAGACCCAAGCTGATGAATATCCTGAACCGCATTCCGGTCACTTCCACCATCGATTTCTTCAAGAATGTGCTCATGCTCCACTACTGTGTGACGGGAGAAAAGCTGACCACGGCGGATATTACCTTTCAGACTACCTCCTATGTTCTCCGGCAGAGCAATACCCCTCCCAGGAGAGACCGCATGGTGACATGGATGGCTGAGCAGCATCTGATGGAAATGGTCCGGCAGGGCGATCTGAACTACAAAGATGCCATGGCCGATGCCATCCGCGTGAGCCGTGGCGTCAACGTAACCACCAAAAAATCGCTGGATCAGGTCAAGGTATCACAGGTTGTGTTTATTTCTCTCTGCACCCGGGCGGCCATTGAAGGCGGCCTGTCTCCGGAAGTGGCCTACAGCCGGGGAGATGCCTATATCCAGGATATTATGGATTGCGCCAATGTGGCGGATGCCGCCAACATTGGCCATACCATGTACGAGGATTTTATCCGCATGGTTCATCACCGCAGCCAGAAAAAAAATATTTCCAAGTATATCCAGAGCACCTGTGATTTTATTGACCTTCATGCGTCAGAAAAGCTGTCCCTGACGGATATTGCCGGAAGAATCGGCTATACCGAATACTATCTCTCCCGCAAATTCAAGCAGGAGATGGGAATCAGCATCAATGACTATATCAAGAAGGTCAAGGTGGACAGGGCCAAAACCCTGCTGACTGCCACGGATCTGAGCATTCAGGAAATCTGTGATCAGCTGAATTTCGGCAGCCGCAGCTTCTTTTCCGAAATCTTCCGAAAGGTTGCCGGAACACCGCCGGTATCCTATCGGGAAGCGCATCGGCATCCCTGAAAAATGAACCCCTGGGAAGGGGTTCATTTTTTCAGGAGGGAAACTTATTTAGAGGCTTTAGCCTTTTTGGCTGCCTTCTTCGCGTCTTTCTTTGCCTTCTTATCCAGGTATTTCTGGTTCTCCGTATCGAAGTCCAGACCCTTCTTCTGGCAGTATTCTTTCAGCTCTTTAATGCGGTTTTCTTCCGCTTCCTGCTGCTGCTTCATGATCTCAGCCTTCTGCTGCTCCAGAGGAGAAACATAAGGAATACCCTTGGCTTCGCATTCAGCCTTCTTGCGGTCGGTCAGAGCCTGGGTAACGGCGGGCATCTTCTTATCAATATCGAAGAAGAACACGAACAGGATCAGGAACAGAAGCGCTGTCAGAGCGATGGCGCCCTGATAGGAGAAGTTGATCCAGGTGGTAGCTGCACCGGGCTGGTCAGCGAAAATCTCAATCACCTTGCCCTTTTTCTCAATGGTGCCGATGGCTTCGGGAGTGACATACTTGGTAAGCATCAGACCCAGGTTGAAGAGACCCTGTCCGAGACCATTGGCCAGCGAGTGCATGAATCCCACCAGCGCGGCCGTTACACCTTCGACACGGACCTTCTGGGAATATTCCACATGGTCGATGGCATCACCGGTGAAGCTCATCATGGTGTAAACGTAGAACATGGCGCCGACGCCGGAAAGACCGGTTCCGCCGTAGACCGCTCCGGTATTGCCCGCTCCGAAGAAGGCGGCGAGGGCGCCCAACAGAGCCATGGCAGAACCAATGATGATCATCTTGGAACGGCCGAATTTCTTAATCAGCGGGACGACCACGAACAGCATGGGACCCATGGGAGCCATGGCGATCATGGTAAAGCTTCTCTGAATGGCAGCGTACTCACCATAAGCGTTGCCCTGGACAACCCAGCCGGCGTAATAAACCTGAGAAACGCTCTTTAAGGCGTTCAGTACCTGATAAACGAAGATCAGAATGATGAACATGACCCAGTATTTATCCTTCACGCAGGCCTTCAGCTGGGTAAGAAAGTTGGCTTCCTTGACGGCGGCGGCAGCACCGGCTGCATCGGTTTCGGTGCCGCGGCGCTCCTCAGTGATGCGCTCACGGGTGTAGAAGTACTGGATAAAGGTCAGAGGAACAGCAATGACACACATAAAGGACAGGCAAAGCAGATATCCCTGTTTCATATCGCCGCCGGTCAGTCCTCTGGCCACCGCGCCCAGCAGGGTGGGGAAGGTGATGGAAACAATACCGGTACCGATATTCTTGGTGATCTGTCCACCAATGGAGTTGCTGGAGCGCTGCTTTACATTTCGGGTGGAAAGCGCGGCCGACAGCTCGTAGGCCATATACCACATGGTGTAACCCACGGAATAGAACAGGTTATAGGAGATAACGACCCAGATAGCCTGTGCCTTCGCGCCCATTTCGGGAATCGCGAACATCATAATAATGCTGGCGACAGTGATGGGCAGGGACAGAATAAACCAGGGACGAAGCTTACCCTGGCGGCAGGCTGTCTTGTCCAGGATCTTGGCCATCAGGACATTGGTCAGGGCGTCCAGGAGCTTGGAAAGCACGGGGAAAACGACCATAAAGGACGCGATCCACATACCCCGGGAAACCGTGAAGCCCAGCGTATCTGTCAGATACTGGTTGAAGTAGCTGTGGACGATGGACTGCAGCAGCATGACACCGAAGGGACCGACAATGTATCCAAGGACCCGTTCCTTGGTCATAACATTGGCAGAGGTAATTTTGGTGTTCCAGAAGGGCTTTTCAAACCAGCCTTCCAGCAGGCCTTTTTTTGCTTTGACTGTACTCATGTGATCCTCCTTGCTAAAAGTTGTCTGGAATATGTTAATCATAAATTAACAAACAATGGCGTCAGCGTATATATCCGTTTTCGCTTTTGCGTTCTGATATTTGACAAACAGAAAGAATAGAGCTAATTTTCTGATATAATATCGAATTTGCGATTATTGATATTCGTAGGTTCTTCTGGCAATGCCCAGCTCTTCATCGGTGGGAATCACCAGCACCCTGGCGGCGGAGTCTGCCGTGGAAATCTCGCAGATTCCATCAGCCGCTGCATTCTTTTCCTCATCCAGGCAGATGCCGATGGCCTTCAGCTTATCGCAGACCTTCTTCCTCAGATAATCGGAATGCTCGCCGATACCGGCCGTGAACACCAGATAGTCCAGGCGGCCCAGATCCAGATAGAAGGCTCCGATATAATGAACGATGCCGGTCACAAACACATCCACGGCCAACCTGGCCCGTTCATTGCCCTCTTCGGTTGCCTCAATGACATATCTCAGGTCATTGCTGACGCCGGAGATGCCCAGCAGTCCGCCTTTTTTCTGGAAGCCTTCCAGAATCTGTTCGTCGCTCATGCCCTCGCTCTTCAGGAAGTAGACCATGCTGGGATCCATGTCGCCGATCCGATTGGCATGAATCAGACCTGACTCCAGGGACATGCCAAAGCTGGTATCCACGCTTTTGCCGCTGTCGATGGCGCAGATGGAGCAGCTGCCGCCCAGATGGCAGCTGATGGCCGCATAGCTGCCGCTGCCCTTTTCTTCTCTGCTGCGCTCATTCAGCACATCGGCAATATAGCCGTGAGAAGCGCCGTGATAGCCCAGCCGCTGTACCCCGTACTGCTGATACCATTCATAGGGCACGCCGAAGATTTTTCTCTCCATGGGGATACTCTGATGGAAGGCGGTTTCAAAGCATCCCACAAACAGCGCTTCGGGAAGGAAATCCCGCATCACGCGGATGGCGGAAAGATAAGCCCGGTTGTGGAGAGGCGCCAGGGCGATCCAGTCCTCCATGCCCTGAAGGACTTCGTCGTCAAGCTCGTGGATGCCGAAGTGGCCTTTGGATAAGGTGGCCTTGTATCCGACCCTTTCTATCTCCTCAATGCGGCGGATGACACCGGTGTTTTCTCCGGACAGATAGTCCAGATACATCCGGATTCCCGTTTCATAGTCAGGAATATTCAGGCCGGAAAGATCCTCGCTGTATCCGCTCTGAAGATTTTTGTAGTGGAACAGCGCGTCGTCCGCGGAGCCCACCCGTTCGATGCCGCACCAGGCCAGCACCTGCTTCCCGGGCATCTCGTAGAGTTTGAATTTCAGGGAAGTGCTTCCCACATTGCAGACCAGTATTTTCATATTAATATCCACCCAGATATTCGAGCATTTCCATCATCCGGCGGTCTCCGCCGGCGGCAGGCTTGTAATCCACCTGCAGCGTCTCAAAGCCCTGCTTTTCCAGCACATCGGCAAAGGATTTCGGTCCCACATTGACAACGATCAGCTCGGATCGGAAAAGATCCAGAATTTTCTCAGTCTTTTTTTCCATTATGCTTTCTCCCTGATCAGTCTGATAATCTCCGAAGCCAGCAGTGCCGCCCGGTAGTTGGTCCGGCAGACAATCGCCCCGGCATCCCTCAGTTTCTTTTCCTGGAGACGTATGTCCTGATAATCAGCGGTGGTGCCCAGCAGCGAGGCGATGAACACCAGCTTGCCGCCTCTTTCCCTGGCCATCTCCTGGGCCTTGATGATATCCGGAACCACAAATCCTGCCGGATCCGGATGTCCGGGAGGCGTCAGGATGAAGTCCAGGGTGATCACTGCCACCTCCGGATCCGCAGCCTCCTTCAGAATGGCAGGCCTGCGGATGCCGGCATCAATGGCCGGATGAGGTCTGCCCAGGGTGAATTCTTCTTCACCGTAATCGATGCAGGCATTTTCTCTGGGTTTCAGGGAATCCTCCAACCTCCATGCCTCTTCCAGGGGTGCGTTGGACCAGATGGGTCCGATCTTGTCCACCATGACCCTCATGGCCTCATCCATGTAGGTACCACCGCTGTAGGCGCCGCGGAGATACTTCTGCTCCCTGGCAAAGCCTTCCGCCTCTTTTCTGGCCAGAGCCAGGATTTCCTCTTCGCTCTCCAGCGAGCAGGCAAGGCCCGCCAGCTCCAGGGCTCTTTCGCCGCATTCATCCAGGTTTCCGGCGTAGATGGAGCCGGTATCTTCGATGGCTTTTCTGTCGCAGCCCATGAAATATACCACACGGGGCTTACGGCAGCTTCTGAGTCTTTCCAGCATCTTTTCCAGTACGGAAGGCGCGGGCTTGCGGGCGATGAGGATCAGGTATTTCGTCTCCGGATCCTCTTCCAGGGCGTCGATACCCATCAGCATGGTGATGCCGCCCACCTGCTCCTTGATGTCGTTTCCGCCGGCGCCGATGGCCTGGCTGACGCCGGAGCCCGCTTCATGCAGCATGGCGGTCACATGCTGGATGCCTGTGCCGGAGGCGCCGATAATTCCAAAGGGTCCCCGGTTGACGATACTGGAAAGCACCAGGGCCGATCCGTTGATGTTGGCGACGCCGCAGTCCGGGCCCATGCACAGCAGGCCCTTTTCTCTGGCCAGCTCCTTCATCTCCCTCTCGTCCTCCAGGGGAACGTTATTGCTGAAAACGCAGAGATGCATGCCGGCATTCAGCGCCCGCTTGGCCACATCCAACGCGAACTCTCCGGGAACGGAGATCTGGCAGAGATTGGCCTGGGGTCTGGCAGAGGCCGCCTGCTCCACCGTCAGATAGGTCTGCCGGGTCTTGGAGGAAGCTCCCGAGGCAGACTCGGAAATGGCCTTTAGAGCCTTTTCGAAGGCTTCTTCGGTGTCAGCCTTGGCCGCCACCACGTAGTCGCCTTCACTGGCCGCCAGGATCTGATCGCAGGCCAGACCGATTTCTGAAACGATGTCCTTAAAGGTCTGGGTTGCCATGCCCACATAGCCGGTTTCGATGCCCGGCTGATCGCAGAGCTTCGTGGTCTGGGCCAGGGTCTCCAGCGAATCAATATAATGATCTTTGATAATCTTATAATAGACAGCCACCTGTTATGCCTCCTCACCTTTGATCTCGTAATAAATGCCTTCCACCGCCTTTTTGAAGCATTCCATGGGAAGCTCACAGGCGCCGGCGCCGGCCTGGCCGCCGGTTTTCAGTGCGGAACCGCCATGGCTGATGGGCAGGATGCCCAGGCCCACCACCTTGCGGATATCCACGCCCACGGGGAAACCTTTGAAGTCGTCCCAGGGCACCGGAGCAAAGGTATGCTCGCCCAGAGACACCGCTCTGGCCTTTTCGGTTCTTTCCTTCGCGTCCTCAAAGGTGCCGCCGGTCATCCGAAGGTAGGCAGGGCCGGCAATGGCGCTCATTCCGCCCAGACCCCAGACCTCCGTAACGCAGCTGTCACCCAGATAACCCAGCACATCGTCTTTGGTGGTGGTTGGCTTCAGGAAAATACCTTCAATCATGGGGGCTTCGGTGGTGTACCAGCGGTTGCCGGTGCCGGCCACCTGAATGCCGAATTCAATGCCGTTGCCGCCCATGCCCGCCATGACGGTGGAATAGGGAACCTTCTTGGCGGAGGCAATGATGCCCTCCACTCCGGCCATCATCACATGGAGGAAGAAACGGTCATTGGCAGCAATTTCCTTGATAACCCGGTCTCTGGCCGGATGATCCACATCCAGCATATGGGGCACCAGCTCCAGGGCCAGGGCCATGGAGGCGGCGGGCTGACGGTTGTGGTTCTCATCGCCCATACCCGCGGTCTTGGAAAGAACCCGGATCACATCGATGCCGCCGCTCTTTCTTACTGCTTCTCCCAGCACCTCAGCCAGGTCACCCCGGATGAAGCTCAGATTTTCTTCCACATCGGGACCGTAGATGCCCCAGCGCAGGACCCGGGGATTGGAACCGGGATGGGGCACACAGTATCCGGTGCCTCCAAAGGTCATGTCCTTCACCACAAACACGGGCATGCTGGCGGACATTACCTGGGACGCGGCATTGCCGCAGTCGTGATTCTGAGAAGCATCAATCTCAATTTCTCCGGAAAGAACCATTTCCCAGGCCTCTTCCATATTCTTGGCCAGACCGTCGTGGCAGGCTGCTCCGCAGATGGCGGTTCGCAGAGGAATGGGAAGCTTTTCGGGACTGATTGGAGGGCCGGGATGAAGAATCAGGTTCTTTTTCATCCCCGGCACCACCTCAAGGGCCGGCCTGACATCCGTCCATACAGGTCTGGCCTTGGTAAATATTTCCATAACCCGGGCATTGGCCTGGGCAACTTTTTCTGCTGCGTTCATTGATCTATTTCCTCCTGTGGGTGATAAGATCTTAAGCCTTTTTCCTGATCAGGATCCCTGCATGGTAACCCAGCTTCGGGACCATAAGGGTCAACTTGCCCTCTTCCAGATGGAAGGTTACGCCGTCTTCCTGATCCAGGTTGGTGACACTCTCTATTTCGCCCTCCCAGGGAATGGTCACCTGCTGATCCGCCAGCACGGGGGGATCGAAATAGCTGTTGCCGAAATGACCGATGCCGTTGACCAGATGAATGATTTCGAAATCATCCTTCTTGCCCCGGGTGATCTCCACCATGGGGGAGAGATTGCATTCCACGGGGCTCACATGGGCCAGAGAGCCGAGAAGATCTGCGGCAAAGAGTCGGAAGGCTTCGTGGCCGTCCTCGTAGTAGGCCTCTCCCGGATACCAGGGAATCACAATGCCGCATCCCTTTCCATAGGGAGTTCTGGCAGCGGCGGGGAAGGCGGTGGGAGCCTTGTCCGGATAGCACAGTTCCGGCGGACCGAAGCGCTCCGGCTCCAGATAGACTCCGTAAAGCTCCGTTTTCTCTGAATAGGAGGCTTCCATCACCGCATTGCCGGCGATCAGCAGATTTCTCTTCTCGAAGGAGGGGAACTGCTTTTTATCTTCCGGACGGATCCGGAACATGGATCCCTTGATGTCGCTGTTCTTCTTCATGGAGCCGCTAAGTCCCAGGCACGCCATGGCGGGAACCATACCGGTGGTAATCACCGTTCCGCCCTCGCTTACGTAGGCTTCCAGCTTCTCGATCACCGGAGACTGCAGGCGCATTTTCTCGGGAAGAATCACGGCCTTATAGGCGCCCAGTTCCTTCTTTGCCAGGCCCGCGGGCAGGGTCTCATCGAAAAGAATATGGCTCTCGGTGAGGATGCGGATCCAGCCCCGCTCTTCCTTGTTGGGAATCACATAGGAATCCCTCACCAGCAGTACGTCGGCGACGGAATCCACGCCCACGGTTTCGTTCTCATGCTCAGCGGCATAACGGAAAATCCGTTTCACCCGGTCAAAGGTGCTCTGATCTTCCTTATCGTACAGGCGGCCCATCACATAGTAATCGATGCCGCTGAAATTGCTGATGCCCTGCCAGAGCCGCAGCTCCTGAAGGGGGCCGCTGCAGGAGGTATGGCGATAGGCAAAGCCCATGAAATCCACATTCACAATCGTGGATTCAATTCCCATGCCCCGCTGAGCTCTGGCGTTGGAGGAAGCCATGTACTGCCAGGCGGGCAGCGCTTCCAGATAGTCCGTATGAACCTCCTGGCGGCCATAGTCGATGGAACAGTAGGCCAGATCCGGATTGATCTGACGCAGCAGCTGGGTCACCCGCTTCTTCTGGGCGGAGGCGATCTGCTGCTGGAAGCCGAAGTAGACCATGCTGGCTCTGTCGCCGGGCTTCAGGTCCACGGGAACATCCATGCCGGTTTTGGCCTTAAAAGCCGCCTTGCAGGCATCGCACTGGCAGGGACCGTGGCGTTTCATGCTGTAATCCACGATATAGCCTGTGGCGGATCCCATATTGCAGTACATGCCGTCAAAGGGGATCTCCGCGAACATTTCCTTCAGGATCTCATCCATGTAGGCGCCCTGATAACCGCCCAGAAGACAGGTCTGCACATAACCGTTGTAATTCAGCCAGGTACCGTCGGCATGGCGGTAAACCCAGTCGGGATGGCGCTCAGCCACCTGCTCGGGAATCTTGGAAAAATCGGTACGGGCAATGACCTTGATTCCTTCTTCATGACAGCGCTCCACCAGATGCTTCAGATCAAAGCCCTCCAGGTAAGGACTTGTCACATGATCCTCCAGCTTTGTGGGGTAGCTGGCAATCAGGCCCGCGGCGTTCAGCATGACCATTGTGCAGAAAAAGGATTTCAGTTCTTCAATAAATCTGTTCTCATCAAAATCTTTGGTATCAATTTCACGAAAATTAGGCTGGATAACCCGCCATGGATAATTGTTCCACCAGTTTGCCATGCTCTTTTCCTTTCTGAAACGGAGAATTTGAATCAAACTTCACGACGTTTGTTCCTATGATAAATTCTAAAAAAAGAGGCCATAACAGTAAATATGGATTTTAGCTTTTTTGTTCCATATTTTGTTTAAACCTTCTTTTAAAGTTATTTTTTATACAAGAAAGCGATTTTCATGATAGCGCACAGGAAACAGTTCATGGCATAATCGGGGCAGAATTCCATTCCTGAAAGGAGCTGTATACCAATGCCGAAAATCCGTAAAGTGGTCACCACCGTCTGGTACAACAAGAAAAACATGTATGATCTTCGCCGGGTATTTCCGGAAGCAGAATTCGTCTATGTAAATTTCTATGACAAGGAAAAACTGGCTGAGGAAGTTAAGGATGCGGATGTCGCCATCATCATGGGCGACGTGGATCCCTGCCTGCTGGGAGAAAACACGCTGAAATGGATTCAGTGCGACCATGCCGGATTAAACGGCTCCGCCCGCCCGGAGGTTTTTGAACGGGGCATTCCCGTTACCGGAGCAGCTGGAAGATCGGCTCCTGTTCTGGCTGAGCACGCCATCTATTTTATGTTCCAGGGAGTGTATCACACCCGGGAACTGCTGAAGGCCCAGGATAACTGCCAGTGGGGCGTCGAGGGCCAGGATCGGTGGCGCGGCCTCTACGGTCGCACCGCCGGTATTGTGGGCATGGGAAACAACGGCCGCCAAATTGCCGAACGGCTTCACGCCATGGGCATGAGAATCATCGGATACAACCTGGATCCCATTGAAGGTCTGGATTATCTGGATAAAAAGCTGGTCATCAAAAACGGCGACACCCTGGATCCCCTGCTAGAGGAGTCGGATTTCATTATTCTTTCCATCGCCCTCAATGACAGCACCTTCCATATGTTTAACAAAGAAACCTTCAAAAAAGTGAAAAAAGGCGCCTTCCTGGTGAACATGGCCCGGGGCGGCGTGGTCTGCACCGAGGACCTGATTGAAGCGCTGAACGATGGAACTCTGAGCGGCGCAGGCCTGGATGTTTTCGAGGAGCAGCCCCTGTCACCGGAGTCTCCTCTCTGGAAAATGCCAAATGTTTATATTACTCCCCACACCACTCCTCAGGTGCCGGACCGTCAGGCAGCCACCATTGCCATTATCAGAGAAAACGCCCGCCGCTTCGAGGCTGGCGAATCTCTGCTCAACCTCATGAAGCCCTCGGATATGATCTCCGGCGAAAAGGCGGAAGGCGGCTGGGCCCGCATGATGAACAGCGGCCTTTCCAAGGAACAGATCGAAAAGATGCCTCTGGAAAAATACCTGGGCAAGCGAGGCTGGACCGATCCTTCCGAGTGGATGTAAACAAAATTCATTCCACCAACGGTCAGCAATTAAATAGTCAGCCACAAAAAGAAAACACCTGACAAGTAAGAATGCGGGAAATGAACTGCAGCCCCCAGGCAGCAGCCCAAAGCCACAGCATGCTTATCAGGTATTTTTTTGAGAGCAGGTTTCGAAGAAACCTGAAAATCCTTTGCCTGGCTTAAATAGCCCTTGCCACAAGATCTTTCTGTCCTGTCAAGGCTTCATTCGCAAAGCTTTGCTTCGCTTTGCGAATGAACCGCCATGCGGCTTCGGCCTTGACAGGCAGAAGACTTGTGGCTTTTTATAATTAAGCCAGGCAAAGGATAGATCTGCCGCTGGCAGCACAGCCACTTGTTTCACATATCTTAGGTTTTCCTTTGATATGTGACAATCTTCATGATGAGTTTCACATATCCTTTTAAAACTCTTTTTTTGTTACAGTAGATTTTCACATACCCTGGATCTTTCCAATGTTTTGCAACAGTAATTATCACAAGCTTGGGATATATGCCCCCTCTTGTGAAATAATATTTTCACACATTTCATGCTCGCCAGTGATTTTGTGACAATCGGCCAGATGATTCTTTTGACAACCGGCGGCGGGTTGAGTATCATAGAGGAAATGATATTCATATGGAAAGGATATCCGCGATGAAAGTATATAATCTGCAGATCAATCATCTCTCCCGTCCCATCGGCATCTGTCCAGAAGGCCTGCGCGTTACCTGGAATATCGAAGGCTGCCTGCGTCAGAGCGCCTATGAGATCCGGCCGCTTTTCTGCCCTTCCGGCTCTGTCTGCTGGGTCCCGGAAAACATGAAAGGATTATCACAATCTGACGTCCCAAAACATGAAAGGACTGTCATAATCTGACGTCCCACGAACTAAAAATACATAAAAAAACTGGCAGGCAGACAGTGGATTCACTGAATGCTTGCCAGTTTTTGTTAGTCAAAAGAAGTTTGATCAGGCCTGAAGAGCCTCGTAGGTTTTCTCCGCTTCCTCCACGATGGACTCAAACTTCTTCAGAGCCCGCTCAATGGGTTCGGGAGTAGACAGATCCACGCCGCCGTGCTGCAGGGTGGCCAGCGGATAATCGGAGCCTGCCATGGACAGGAACTCCAGGTATTTCTTCACCGCAGGCTCGCCCTCGGTGAGGATTTTCTCGGAAAGAGCCACGGCGGAAGAATAGCCGGTGGCATATTTGTAAACATAGAAGGCGCGGTAGAAATGAGGAATTCTGGCCCACTCGTAACGGACCTCCTCATCCAGCACCATGGAAGGACCGAAGTACAGCTTCACCAGATCCTCATAGATCTGATTCATCAGCTCCGCGGAAAGGGCACCGCCCTCTTCGATGATAGCATGGGCCTTCTGCTCAAACTCCGCGAACATGGTCTGGCGGTAAACCGTTCCCTTGAAGTTCTCCAGATACTGGTTCAGCAGGTAGAGACGGGTCTTGGGATCCTTTTCCTCCTTCAGCAGCTGTTCAATCAGCAGGTTCTCGTTCACGGTGGAGGCGATCTCGGCTACGAACAGCGTATAGCCCGCGTAATGGGCCGGCTGATGGGTGTTGGCCAGATGGGTATGCATGCTGTGTCCCATCTCATGGGCAATGGTGGATACGGAATCAATGGTGCCGGTGAAGTTGCACATGATGAAGGGATTGCTGTCATAGGTGCCGGAGGAATAGGCGCCGCCGGATTTGCCGGTGTTGGGATAAACATCGATCCAGCGCTCGTCGAAGCCCCGCTGTACGGTGGCAACATAATCTTCACCCAGGGGTGCCACTGCCTTCTTGACCATGGCCTTGGCCTGCTCATAGGTGTATTTCAGATCCAGATCCTTGCACAGGGGCGCGTAGACATCGTAGTAATGAATCTCGTCCAGTCCGAGGATCTTTTTGCGAAGCTCCACATAGCGGTACATGGCGGGCATGTATTTGTGCACCGTCTCCACCAGGCCGTCATAGACAGAAGCGGGAATGTTTTCCCCGGCCATGGACATGGCTCTGGCGCTCTCATAGCCCCGGGTGCGGGCCATAAACACATCGCCCTTGACGCTGCTGGAGTAGGTGGAGGCAAAGGTATTGATGTGATTCTTGAAGCTCTTGTAGTAATTGCGGAAGGCCTTTTCTCTCACTTCCCGGCGGGAATCGGACTGCAGCAGGATATAGTTGGAGCCGGACAGGGGCAGCTCTTCGCCGCTTTCCAGCTTCACGGGATCAAATTTCAGATCCGCGTCCTGCAGCATGTTGGCGATATCTCCCGGCGCGTAGCGGATTTCCTGCATACCGGAAAGGATCTTCTCTTCCTTCTCGGAAAGGGTATGGGCTTTTCTGCGCTTCAGATCATCCAGCATATGACGGTATCCCGCCAGCTCTTCGCTCTCCATGAAGCGATCAAAATCCGCGTCGGAAAGGGAAAGGATTTCCGGCTGGGCAAAGCTCAGGGAGGCGCCGATCTGCGTCAGGACGCCCATGGCCTTGGAGGTCATCATCTGTCCGGCTTCCGCCCGGGTATCCTCGGAATATCTCAGAGAAGCGTAGCAGTAGATGTTCTCGATCTCCCGATCCAGGGCCTCTTCCGCGTCCAGAAACTCTCTGAGACCTGCCGGAGACTGGGTCAGCTTTCCCTGATAGGCCGCCACCTTAGCCGCCTTGGCGGGGATGGCCTTCAGGGCCTCTTCCCAGGCTTCATCACTGGCGAAGAGGGTGGTAATATCCCATTTGTACTGTTCCTCGATCAAAGATCTGTCTTTAATTTCCATATTAGTCAAGCTCCTTTACTCCGGTATATAATTCGTAATAACGTCCCTTCATAGCCAGCAGCTCCTCGTGGGTGCCCCGTTCAATGATTTCACCCGCTTCCAGCACGCAGATCAGGTCGGCATTGCGGACGGTGGATAGACGGTGGGCAATCACGAAGGTGGTTCGGTTCTTCATAAGACGCTCCATCCCGTGCTCAATATGGCGCTCGGTACGGGTATCGACGGAACTGGTGGCCTCATCCAGCACCAGGATGGGGGCCTTGGAGATGGCCGCCCGGGCGATGTTCAAAAGCTGCCGTTGTCCCTGGGACAGGTTGGCGCCGTCGCCCTCCAGCATGGTGTCATATCCCTTGTCCAGCCTCATGATAAAGCTGTGGGCGCTGGCGGTTCTGACGGCCTGCTCCACTTCCTCATCGGTGGCGTCCATCCGGCCGAAAAGAATGTTTTCTTTCACGGTACCGGTAAACAGATGGGTATCCTGGAGAACCATGGCAATATTCCGGCGCAGCTCTTCGCCGTCATATTTTTTGACCTCCACACCGTCGATGAGAATCTCGCCCTCCTGAATGTCGTAGAAACGGTTCAGCAGGTTGGTGATGGTGGTCTTGCCGGCGCCGGTGGATCCCACAAAGGCGATCTTCTGGCCGGGCTTGGCTTCCACGTTGATGTTTTTAAGAATTACCTTATCCGGATTGTATCCGAAGGTGACATTCTTCAGCTCCACATGGCCTTCGATATGGTCCATGGGCTCGGGAGAAGCAATCTTCAGATGCTCGGGCTCCTGGTCCATCATTTCGAATACACGCTCCGCACCGGCGAGGGCGGAGAAAATCATAGTGACCTGGTTGGCCAGGTTCATGATGGGGAAGCTGAACTGGTTGGAATAGTTGACAAAAACCGTCAGGCCGCCCACATCGAACCTTCCCAGGGCGCAGAGCACGCCGCCCACCATAGCCGTCAGGGCATAGCTGATCTTGGAAAGGTTGCCCATGATGGGTCCCATGATGCCGCCGAAGAACTGGGCGCCCACCTGCTTGTCTCTCAGATCCTGGTTGAGGGCGCTGAACTCCTCGATGCACTCGTCTTCATGATTGAAGACCTTCACCACCTTCTGGCCGTTAACGGACTCTTCAATGTAGCCGTTCAGGGCGCCCAGGGCTTTCTGCTGCTCCCGGTAGTACTTACGGCTCCTGTTTCCAATGGTGGCGCCGACTTTAGCGAAGACCGGCACAAAGAAAATGGTAATCAGAGTCAGCCAGACATTGGTATAAATCATCATGATGAGGGTTCCCACCAGCTGCAGGAAACCCTGCACCAGGCTCACCAGGGAGTTGTCCAGCATCATGCCGATGTTGTCGACGTCGTTGGTGAAGCGGCTCATCAGATCACCGGTGGTGTTGGCGTCAAAGTAGCGCACCGGCAGCTTCTGGGTCTTGACAAAGAGGTCATTGCGGATGGCTTCCAGTGAGTTCTGGGACACAATCACCATCAGCTTGCTCTGAAGATAGGTGGTGATGACATTCACTATGTAAATGCCGCCCAGCACCATCAGGCCCATACCCAGGCCAGCCAGCTTCTCCAGTCCCGCGCCCTCAATGATATATTCATTGATAATGGGGCGCAGCAGGTAGGAGCCGGCCAGGGATGCCAGGGTGTGGATCACCAGGCAGATCATGGCAAAGATGATATGAATCTTATATTTTTCTACATATTTGAATAACCGGGCAATAACTGCCTTGGTATTCTTCGGTTTGGATTTCTCCATTCCTCTTCCGCGGGGTCCCATGGGAGGCATCAGGCAGTCACCTCCTCTCGATCCATCTGGGAGTAATAGATTTCCTGATACTCCTCGTTGGACTTCAACAGTTCTTCGTGGGTGCCCACGCCGGTGATTTTTCCGTCATCCATCACAACAATTTCATCCGCGTCCTTCACGGAGGAAATCCGCTGGGCAATGATGATCTTCGTGGAGTCCTTCAGCTCGCCGCGGAAGGCCTCACGGATTCTGGCCTCCGTGGCGGTATCCACAGCGGAGGTTGAGTCATCCAGGATCAGAATCTTCGGCTTCTTCAGCAGGGCACGGGCAATACACAGCCGCTGCTTCTGGCCGCCGGAAACGTTCACGCCGCCCTGCTCCAGCTCCCGCTGATAGCCCTCGGAAAAGCCCTGGATAAAGTCATCGGCCTGGGCGCTTTTCGCGGCGTTCACAATCTCCTCCATAGAGGCATCCTTGCTTCCCCAGCGGAGGTTCTTTTCAATAGTGCCGGAGAAGAGCACGTTCTTCTGCAGCACCATACCTACGCCGTCCCGAAGGTTGCGCAGGCTGTAATCCTTCACATTAATTCCGTCCACCAGGACTTCACCCCGGTCCACATCGTAAAGCCGGGGAATCATGCTGACGAGGGTGGTCTTGCCGCAGCCGGTGGATCCGATAATACCCACGGTCTGGCCGGGAAGGATCGTCAGATTGATGTCGGAGAGCACCTCTTCCTCGGAGGTTTCGTAGTAACGGAAGCCCACATTTCTGAACTCGATGAGGCCCTTTTCCACCTTCTGATCCTTATGGGCGGCATTCTCGTCGGACAGGGACACATGCTCGTCCAGCACCTCGCCGAGACGCTTGGAGGAAGCCACGGCTCGGGAAAGGCTCATGAAAATCATGGAAAGCATCATCAGAGAAGACAGAATCTGCATGATATAAGTGATGAAAGCGGTCAGGTCGCCCAGGGGCATAGTGCCCACCAGCACCATCCGGCCGCCGAACCAGATCACCGACATGGAGGCCAGGTTCATGAACAGGGTCATGACAGGCATCATCAGGATGATAACGCTGATGGCGTCCATACCCGCTGCCTTCAGGTTGCTGTTGGCCTTGCGGAAGCGGCCTTCCTCATAGTCTTCCCGGACAAAGGATTTCACCACGCGGATGTTGGTCAGGTTCTCCTGAACACTGACGTTCAGGCCGTCCACCATGGTCTGCATTCTGGTGAATTTCGGAAAGGACATCTTCATGACCACCACCATGAAAATGACCATCACAGGCATGATCACTGCCAGCACCAGGGCCAGCCGGGCATTGAGCCGGATCGCCATAAACAGAGCGCCGATCAGCATGCCGGGGGTTCTCAGGCACATCCTGAGCAGCATATTGGTGAAGTTCTGAATCTGGGTGACGTCATTGGTCAGCCTTGTCACCAGAGAACCGGTGGAGAATTTATCGATATTCGCGAAGCCGAAGGTCTGGACCTTGGAAAAGACATCGCGCCTGACATCAGCGCCGAAGTTGATGGAGGCCTTGGCTCCGTAATAACAGCCGCCGACGCCGCCCGCCATCATCAGAAGGGAGGCAGCCACCATGATAATGCCCATGGTAACCACATATCCCGGATTCTGATTGGCGACACCGCCGTTGATAATATTTGCGAAAAGCTTCGGCATTACGACCTCGCCGATGACTTCCACAATCATGAGAAGAGGCCCTAAAATGAAATACTTCATATAGGGCTTCACATATTTAAGCCAGCGTTTCATTGAGTTTCCTTTCAAACAGCCGGTCATACCGGCCAGTATTATTAGTCTTCCACCATGGGATGCAGATTATCCAGCACCCGTCCCAGATAGTCCTGGAGCTGCTCCAGCTCTTCTCTGGAAAAGTCCTTAAACATCTGCTGATCCGTGGAACGGAAGACCTTCTTGCTTTCTTTGACAATCTGCTGTCCCTTCGCGGTGATGGTGACCTCGTTGTAGCGATTGTCCTTCTCGGACGTAGTCTTGGCTACAATGCCGCTTTTTTCCAGTTTTTTCAACGTGACAGCCACCGCGGCGGGGGTTACGTTCATTTTTTCCGCCAGATCTCTCTGAGATACCGTCTGTTTGGTTTCAATCATCTGATTGAGGGTCAGCAGCAGATGATGCTGGCTCTTCTGAAGATCATTCTTCTCCACATAATGATTGACCGCCATCCGGTGCTGCTTGGAAATACAGAGGATTCGTCCGATGACATTCATGTACATGGTCTCAATATCTTTGGCTTCCTTTGTCGGTCTGGCCATTAATTTACCTCCTGATTTGTTGTCTTATGGTTAATAAATTAGTTTTAAAATAGTATAAAATTAATCTATTTTTCTGTCAATGCCAAAAATTGACGAAGGAGCCGAAAATGTGATAAAATATTCAGTAATATCTAATAATCTATACATTTTAATGTTTTTTTCAGGGAGAATTCAGATATGACCATTCTGATTGCGGAAGACGAGGTCCGGCTGGCGGATGCCCTTGCCCAGATTCTGAAGGAACAGAAATATCAGACCGACGTGGTCTATGACGGGCGGGATGCCTATGATTACGCTGCCGGTGGAACCTATGATGTCATTGTGATGGATGTCATGATGCCCTATATGGATGGTTTTCAGGTGGTTCACAAGCTCCGGGAAAACCATATCCAGACCCCTGTCATCATGTTAACCGCCAAGGATACCTGGCAAAACAAGGTCCAGGGGCTCGATGCCGGCGCCGATGATTATATGACCAAACCCTTCCAGCCCGAGGAGCTGCTGGCCAGAATCCGGGCTCTGTCCCGGCGTCAGGGGGAAGTGGTGCTGGACACCCTGACCTTCGATGACCTGACCCTGAATATCTCCACCTACGACCTGGCCACCTCCGCCAAGAGCGTCCATCTGGGCTTCAAGGAGTTCGAGATTATCCGTATTCTCATGTCCAATCCCAAGGCCATTACGCCCAAGGAGGATCTGATTACCCGGGTCTGGGGCGCCCTGTCCGACGCGGAAGACAACAACGTGGAAGCCTATATCAGCTTTCTTCGCCGCAAGCTGACCTTTCTGGGCAGCCGGGTCCAGATCGGCACCGTGCGGAAGGTGGGCTATCACCTGATTTCCGGAGACGCCAAAGATGCTTAAAAAACTTCGTATCAAGCTGACGCTCATCAGCATGTCCCTGGTAACAGCCGTCCTGCTGCTGGCCCTGGCGGCGCTGCTGTTTTCCACCTACCGCCGCAGCGTCACGGAAACCAAAAGCGCTCTTCAGATGGCTCTTAGTCAGACCGTGCGGGAAAACGGCTTCGGGCCATCTCAGTTTTCCGAGGAATCCTCCCCTGCCGAAGATTCCTTCCCCGGCCCGCGGGAGGACAGGTCCTTTGACAAAAACGGACTGCTGGATATCGGTGCGGACCGTCAGGGCGGCCGCGGCGGATTTTTCGAGCCGGAAGAGCTGATTCCTACCCTGGTGATCCGGGTATCAGAAGATGACTCCATGGAAATTATCCGCACCAACATGGCCACCATCTCCGAAGATTCCCTGGCAAAGATCGTCTCTCTGATCAGGAAAAAGGACAGCGCCGAGGGAAAACTCTCCGACTATGATCTGCGCTATATGACCCGCAGCCTGGAAGATGGCAGCCAGCTGATTGCCCTGGCTTCCTCATCCCAGGAGCTTTCCCGGCTGAGAAGCCAGGCCCTTTCCTCTCTGGCGGTGGGAATTCCGGCTCTCGTGCTGCTCTTCTTTGTCAGCCTGGGTTTGTCTTCCCTGGCGCTGAAGCCTGTGCAGCGGTCCATGGAGCAGCAGAAGCAGTTTGTGGCCGACGCGTCCCATGAGCTCAAAACACCCCTGACGGTCATCATGACCAACAACGACATCCTGATGCGCCATCAAAGCAGCACCGTCGCTTCCCAGCTTCAGTGGCTGGAAAGCACCCGGGACGAGGGAAAACGCATGCGGGGACTGATTGAGAATCTGCTGTTCCTGGCCAAAAGCGATGCTGACCGGCTGCCTGTTTCACTGAGTGAGATTTCCCTTTCTGATCTGGTGGAAGAAACGGTTCTCACCTACGAGCCGGTGGCCTTCGAACAGGGAATCATGATCGAGCCCGAGGTGGCTCCGGAAATATCCGTAACCGCCGACGCCGGTCAGATGAAGCAGCTGGTGATGATTCTTTTAGACAACGCCGTCAAATATTCCGAGCCGGGCGGAACGGTCCGTGTGAGCCTGAAGAAGGAGTCCTCAATCCTGCAGCTTTTCGTCAACAATCGGGGCGAGGTCATCGCGCCGGAAGCCATTCCTCACCTATTCGAAAGGTTTTACCGCACAGACGAGGCCCGGTCCCGTTCCGGTGCCGGCGGCTACGGTCTGGGCCTGTCCATTGCCCAGACCATTACGGATCTCCACAAGGGAAAAATCAGCTGTACCAGCACAGAGCCTGACGGCACCACCTTCCTGGTCCAGCTGCCCGCCGATAAGCGGCAGATCCGCTGAAGCCCTGAATGTACCCATTCCTACTGAACTCAGGAGTTATCTATATATGAAGCTTTATACCACAGAAACGATCGAAATTCCCGTGCGGGGTGACCGGACCCTGAAGGTTCTGGTGATCCGTCACTTTCAGGGGGCCGATGAGCCGGCGCAGCATGAAAAACCCGCGGACCGCTCCATCGGGGTGCTTTGGCTGCACGGAGGCGGCTACGAAACCGGCTTTCCCAAGCTGGTGATGATGTCCGCCGGCCTGGAGCTGCCCCGAAACTTCAATGTAACCCTCTTTGTGCCGGAATACCGTCTCTCCGGCAAGGCTCCCTATCCGGCCGCCCTGGAGGATGCCTACGATACTCTCCTTTATATGAAGGAAAACTCCCGCCAGCTGGACATCCGCCGTTCCCAGCTCATGGTGGGCGGAGAAAGCGCCGGCGGCGGTCTGGCTGCCGCGCTGTGCCTCTATGCCCGGGATCATGGAGAGGTGAATATCGCCTATCAGATGCCGCTGTACCCCATGATTGACGACAGGGACACCAAAACCAGCGGGGACAATAACGGAGTTTTCTGGAATACCCGGAAAAACCATGCCGCCTGGAAGCGCTATCTGAAGGGACTGTACCCTGAAAAAATAAAAAAATCCGAATATGCTTCCCTCGTTCCCACCCTGGACATTCCGGCCTATGCCGCCCCTGCCCGGGCGAAGAATCTGCGGAAGCTGCCTCCCTGCTACAGCTTTGTGGCCAAGGGCGAGCCCTTCTACGCGGAGACGGTGGATTATATCGAACGGCTGAAGGCCTCCGGCGTGCCGGCTCACCTGGATGTGTTCAATGCCGAAGAGCACGCCTTCGATATGCTGCTGCCCTTCCTGTCCGAGAGCAAGCGGGCAAGGGCCCGGTTCATCAAGCAGTTTGAATTTGCCTCCGGAAAATACAGCGCCAGAAACTGAAAAAATGTTGCGTCCTATTAAAAATATGCTATAATACTCTTTGGCTGCGGTTTAAGCCGCGCCATACAACTTCATGAAAACGATGTCTTCGGGGCGGGGTGAAATTCCCCACCGGCAGTATAGTCTGCGAACCCGGGTTTTCCCGGGCCGATCCGGTTGAATTCCGGAACCGACAGTATAGTCTGGATGAGAGAAGGCGTGCGCACTCTTGTGTGCTGCACCTGGAAGGCATGGCTTTCCAGGTTATTTTTATGCCCAAAGGGCATTGCCCAAAGGGCATTGCCCAAAGGGCATTCCCCAAAAGGGGAGAAAGGAATTCAGCATGCAAGACAAAAGAACAAAGAAAATGGTAACCCTGGCGATGCTCGCCGCACTGAGCTATCTGCTGATGGTGTTTATCCGCATCCCTCTGGTATCCTTCCTTAAATATGAGCCCAAGGATGTCATCATTACCATCGGTGCCTTTATCTACGGACCGGTGGAAGGTTTCCTGATTTCCATGGTGGTTTCCATTGTGGAAATGGTGACCGTCAGTGACACCGGCTGGATCGGCGCCGTAATGAATCTGGTATCCACCGTCAGCTTTGCCTGCATTGCCGGTCTGGTTTATAAGAAAAACCACACCCTGAAGGGCGCTGTCATCGGCCTGGCCCTGGGTCTCGTCTCCATGGTCATCGTCATGCTTCTCTGGAATTATCTGCTGACCCCCCTGTATATGGGCTATCCCCGGGAAGCGGTGGTGGCCATGCTGCCCACGGTGTTCCTGCCCTTCAACCTGATCAAGGGCGGTCTGAACGCGGCCCTCACCATACTGATTTACAAGCCCGTGGTAACCACCCTCAGAAAGGCACATCTGGTGCCGGTTTCCGAGCAGGCCGCCGAAACAGATCCGGCCAATCCCCACAAATTCCATATCAGCGTCGGAGCCGCCATCGGTGCCATTCTGGTGCTGGCCACCTGCATTCTGGCGGCGCTGGCGGGCATGGACATCATCTGATTCTCAGCTCCGGTTCACAAATTGTTCAAACCTCTTTTAAAAATCTATCACAAAATCGCCATATTTTTGACAAATTTCTATTTTATGATAACAGCATAAAAAGAAAAAACCGTACCCTGAGATCTGTCCCGGGGCACGATCGATAGATTCAGGAGGCAAGTTATGAACGACTATACGGAAAAAGATGAAGAAGAAAAACTCAATCAGAATACCGAAATGAATTCCGGCATGACCGCTTCTGATCCAGAAGCAGCCCCGACACCTGAAGCCCCTCAGGAGCCTCAGTCCAGTTATACCTTTGGAGGCCAGAGCTACACCTACAGTTCCCAGCCCTATTCTCAGGCCGGGCAACTGCCGCCTCAGGAGCACAGACCCTACCAGCAGCAGCCGCAGCAGGGATACGGCTACTATAATCCCTACAACCCGCCCTATCAGCGCACCCCCCTGCAGAATCATCCCAACTATTCCTACACCAGACCGGAGAAAGCATCCAAGGGCATTGGTGTGAAAGGCGTCATCGCCATTGTGCTTTCCTGCGCGCTGATCTTCAGCTCCATCGGTTTTGGCAGCGCCTGGTGGATCAGCAAACAGCTGCAGACCCAGAATCAGCAGACAGAAAACCAGGTGCCTGACCAGTTCGCCCAGCGTCCTGATCAAAACAACCAGCAGCTTCCCGAGCTGGATCAGCAGAACGACAGCCAGTCCCAGTCACTGGCCGATTCCGCGGACAGCGCCCGTAAGGCGGATATGAATATCCTTACCGCCTCCGCTGAGGAAGGCGCCCTCACCACCCCTGAAATCGTCCAAAAGGCCCAGGACAGCGTGGTGGAAATCGTGACCGAGCTGGTAATCACAGGCAGCTATATGCAGCAGTACACCACCTCCGGCGCCGGTTCCGGTGTAATTATCACAGAAGACGGCTACATTCTGACAAACAATCATGTCATTGAGAATGCCACCTCCATCACCGTCACCCTGCACAACGGAGAAACCTATCCCGCTACCCTGCTGGGTCTGGACGAACAGCTGGATGTGGCCCTGCTGAAAATTGACGCCAAGGGTTTGACCCCTGCCACCGTGGCTTCCTCCAGCAATCTGATGGTGGGCCAGACAGTGGTGGCCATCGGCAATCCTCTGGGTCAGCTGGGCGGCAGCGTTACCCAGGGTATTATCAGCGCTCTGGACCGTTCCATCACCATAGGCAATACCACCATGACCCTGCTGCAGATCGACGCAGCCATTAACCCCGGCAACTCCGGCGGCGGACTGTTCAACGCCCAGGGCGATCTGATCGGTCTGGTCAACGCCAAATCCACTGGTTCCGACATCGACGGTATCGGCTTTGCTATCCCCATTGACAACGTGATGGCCGTGGTGGATGATCTGAAGACCCATGGATATGTAACCGGCCGTGTGGCCATCGGCGTATCCCTGCTGGACATTGATTCCGATCAGAAGGCCTGGATGTACCGGGTCAACGAGCTGGGATGCTATGTTTACCGTGTAACCTCTGATTCTCCTGCCGCAGCCGGCGGACTGATGAGCGGAGACCGGATTATCTCCGTCAACGGTACCGCGGTATCCACCAGCGCTGAAGTTAAGGCAGCCATTCAGAGTGTTTCCGTCGGTGATACCCTCACCTTTATTGTTAACAGGAACGGACAGGAGCTGACCCTGAATATCATCGCCGGCGAATATGTCCCCGAGGGCATCTCCACCAGCCAGACAGACACCGGCAGCAGCTCTGCCGGCAACTGATGAAGACATTATCTTAATTTTCGATATTTCCCCTTCTGAAAAAGAAAGAAGGCCCGTTCTTTGGGGCTCGCCCTGAAAACGGGTCTTTTTTCCGCTTAAAAATATGAAGATGAAATGTTCAAAGCCTGAAGATTTCGTGAAAACCGGCCAGTCCCTTGAAAAGGCCGCGGACAAGTGATACAATGACCCATTATGCCAGTTACCACAAAATGAGGAAATTCAATGAATATTCAGACTCAGCTGCTGTACCGTCTGGAGCAGGAAAAAGGCACCTTCCTGTCCGGGGCTTCCCTGGCTCAGGAACTTCATTGCTCCCGCAACGCCATCTGGAAAGCCATCCAGAATCTGAAGTCCGAAGGCTACCAGATCACCTCCGTTCCCAACAGAGGCTACCGTCTGCTCTCTGAAAATGATATTCTCTCTCCGGAGGCCGTCCTTGGTTATCTGGACAGGAAAAACGTGTCCATTACCATCCTGCCCTCCGTTCCCTCCACCAGCCAGAAGCTCAAAAAGCTGGCGTTGGATCAGATGCCTCCCGAGGGCTCCTTTGTTCTTGCGAATGCGCAGACCGCCGGCCGTGGCCATGTGGGACACAGCTTCTATTCTCCTGCCGACTGCGGTCTTTATATCAGCGTTCTGTTAAGGCCCACCTCCCCGGTGGATATCCGTGATATTCTTTCCAAAGCCTCGGTAGCAGCCTGCCGCGCCGTGGAAAAACTCTACGGCATCTCCCTTCTGATCCGCCGCAGCAACGATCTTTACCTTAAGGGCATGAAAGTGGGCGGCATTCTGACCGAGGCCCAGAGCGATATGGAAACCGGCTTCGTGGACTTTATCATTGTCGGGCTGGGACTGAATCTTCTGACTCCTCCGGAAGGCTATCCTTCGGAGCTTGAAGGCATCGCCTCCAGTCTCACCCAGGCCAGCGGAGAAAATCTCAGCATCAACCGTTCCCAGCTGGCGGCGGAATTTGTCAACCAGCTGGTTAAGGCTCATCAGGACAGCTCCACAGCGGAAGAATATCTGCGCCGGAGAGATCCCGAAGACCCCTCATTAATCAAATAAAGGATACAATTATGGAAGAATTCAAACAGGCACTGTTCATGTACAATCCCAACGCGGGCAAAGGTCAGATCAAACCCAATCTGCATCAGGTGATTGATATTTTTACCAAGGCCGGATATATGATTACCGCTTATCCGACCCAGCGTCCCCACGATGTGACGGATCTCATCAAAAGCTTCGGCGAAAAAGCCCATCAGCAGGATGGGCAGATGCGGTACCCCTTCCAGCTGATTGTGGTCAGCGGCGGAGACGGCACCCTGCACGAATGCATCAACGCCATACTGAGCCTGCCCGAGGAGCTGCGGGTGCCCATTGGCTATATTCCCTCCGGCAGCACCAACGATTTTGCCGTCAGCCATACCATTCCCAAGAATCCTCAGGCCGCGGCCCAGACCATCGTCTCCGGTAAGCCCATTCCCTTTGACATCGGCAAATTTGGCGAGGAGTATTTCTCCTACATTGCGGCCTTCGGCTCCTTCACCGATGTTACCTACGACACTCCCCAGGAAATCAAAAACATCTGGGGCCATCTGGCCTATGTCATGGAAGGCGCCCGCCGCCTGCCCAGCTATAAGCCCCATCACATGGTGGTGGAGGCCGACGGCGAGCGGATTGAAGGCGATTTTCTGCTGGGCATGGTGGCCAACACCACCTCCGTGGGTGGCTTCATCATTCACAGCGATGACATCAGCTTCCAGGATGGCCTTTCCGAGCTGATTCTGATCCGCTATTCCAGCGACACCTTCCAGAACCTGGCCACCCTGAACGCGGTTCTCACCCAGGACTTCGGAGCCCCCGGCCTGGTATACCGCAAGGTCAAAAAGGTCACCTTCAAGAGTGAAGAATCTCTGGCCTGGACCCTGGACGGCGAATACGGCGGCGAATTTACGGAGATTTCCACCGACACCTGCCGCAGTGCCCTTTCCTTTATGCGTTAGAATAATGCTCGATGCGGCTGATGAGGTAATGGCCCACCTTTACCATCAGCCGGGCTCCGTCCTCCTGCAGCTCCTTAGGCAGGTTAAAGAGGAAGTTATCGGCCTCAAAGGTCAGATCACCCTGATACCGAATCTCGGCCAGCGCCCTGCAGATTTCTTCCCAGTCCAGCCTTTCCATGAAGGGCATGGTATGGCAGTCGGAAAGATAATCCACATCGTGAACATGCAGTGCCTGCAGCCGCTTCGGTCCCATGGCCCGGATAAAGTCCTGGGGCTCTGAGCCCACCAGGGCCGTATGTCCCAGATCCAGACAGCCCACAATCCAGGGACTGTTCACCTCATCCAGCAGCGCGTTGAACTCCCAGGCCTGGGAGCAGACGCTGTCCACAATATATTTCCGTTTACTGTCCCGCTGCCACATATTCTCGGCACAGACCCGGATATTCAGCCTCTCGCACTCCGGAATCAGAGAACGGTAAAACGCCACGTTCATATCGAAGAGTTCTTTGGCGTGGGTATGATAGGTCAGATGCTGCTTCGGATGCACAATAATGTTTTTCACTCCCAGAATGGAAGCCACTTCCATGGAACGGATAATCCTGTGCCTCACTTCCGTGTCAAAGGGCTCTGATCCCTTTGACGAGGGAAAAGGCGCATGGGCCTGATGAATCTCCACTCCCAGAGAATCCGCCAGATCACGGACACTCTGGGCTTTTTCTTTCCAGTCCTCCTTCAGCCAGGGGCCCTGTCCGTCCACCATTTCGAAGAAAGACCAGTCCAATGTGTCATAACCTGCCGCGGCCAGCTTTCTGACGCCCTCCTCCGGGCCAAAGGAATCCACCATGGCATGGGTCTGGGTACTAAGCTTCATTTTCTTCACCTCCGGAAATCTGAAACTGCGTTTCGTACAGGCGGGTATACACGCCGCCGTTTTTCAGAAGATCCCGGTGCTGTCCTCTTTCGACGATCCTGCCGTCCTGCACCACCAGAATCTCATCTGCTGAAAGTATAGCCGAAAGCCGGTGCGCAATCAATATACTGGTTCTGGATTTTGTTAAGGGCTCGATGGAAACAACAATACAGCCCAAGGTAAGCAAAAGCTGCTTCCAGTAAGGGATCAGATAGCTGAAAACCCTTTCAAAAGCGCCCCTGTTACCTTGGGCCTGTTTTTTTATTCTTCTTCAGACGGAAAGTTTATTTGCCTCCCAGAAGCAGCACCGTCAGGTCATTGACATTGGTGCCGGTGGGACCGGTCATAATGAGACCATCCACTTCCTTCAGGGCATTGTAGGCATCATTATCCTGAAGCACAGCAGAAACGGAGATGCCCTTCGCCTTTAAGGCTGCCAGGGTGTCGCCGTCTACAATACCGCCGGCCGCATCCGTAGGACCATCGGTACCGTCGGAGCCCACGGAGAACACGCAGGCATTCATGCCGGCAATGCCTTCACAGGCTGCCAGCGCCAGCTCCTGATTGCGTCCGCCCTTGCCGTGGCCGGTCAGCCGGACAATGGTTTCACCGCCAAGAATAATGGCCATGGGTTTGCCGTTTGCGGCGCCGTTCTCGCCGCCGTAGTAGCGGGCGATGTTGGAAAGGAATACGCCGGCGTCTCTGGCGGCGCAGGTCAGCTGATCCGTCAGCACCAGGGTTTCATAGCCCAGCTCTTTGGCTTTCTCTTTGGCAGTGCGGCACAGCTGCCGCACGCTGCCGGTGATGTGGGTTTCCACGTTGGAGAGGTCCTTGGGAGTCTCCACCTGCAGCAGGGCGTTCATCTGATCGGTCATGGTCAGATGATACTTGTTCACGATTTCCCGGGCATCCTTCGCCGTGGTGGAATCCGGATAGGCAGGACCGGAGGCGATCATATCCAGCGGATCTCCCAGAATATCCGACAGCACAATGACGAAAACCTTAGCGGGAGCGCAAAGCTCCGCGAAGCGTCCGCCCTTGACCGCGGAAAAGCGTTTGCGGATGGTATTCATCTCCACAATATCCGCGCCGCTGGCCAGAAGCTCCTGGGTCAGGCGGGTCAGATCCTCGCCGGGGATCAGGGGCTTCTCAAACAGAGCGGAGCCGCCGCCGGAAAGGAGGAAGAGCACCGTATCCTCAGCCGTCAGGCCCTCCACCGCATCAATAGCTGCCTGGGTAGCCTTAAAGGAGTTTTCGTCGGGAACCGGATGGCCTGCTTCAAAGATCTGCAGATTGCCGATGGGGCCCTGGCTGTGATCATACTTGGTCACCACCACACCATGATCGATTTTGTGAACCGGACCATTCAGGCTGTCCGGCGCTTCCAGCGCAGCGTCAGCCGAATCAGATTTACCGGAAGAAGCGCCAGCTTCTTCCAGCGCAGCGTATGCTGCGCTTGCCATCTGCCATGCCGCCTTACCTGCAGCCACCAGCACCAGCTTGCCGGGACCAAAATCTGCTTTGGAAAGTGCCGATTTAACGGCAGAATCCGGGAGCGCCTGTAAAAGCGCTTCCCGGATAATGATATTCGCATGTTCTCTTAAACTCATGCAGCCGCCCTCATTTGAATTACAGGAAAAGGGATACGATAAACAGAACAATGATAACGCTGATACCCATGACAGCCGTCATACGGCCTGGCATTTGTACGCTTCTTCTGTCTTCATATCGGAGAACTGAGAAACGACCCAGAAATAGGAGTCGTTAGCGTGGGATGCCACCATGGAGCCTGCGCCGATAGCAAGAACCACGATAACCTTGGCCAGCGGAGAAGTGAAGCCCATGGTCTCCATCAGAGGAGCCATCATGCTGGCGGTGGTGATCATAGCCACAGTGGAAGCGCCCATGGCCAGCTTCAGGATCATGGCAATGATGAAAGGAATCAGAACGCCGAGACCGGTGCTGACCAGACCGCCGACAGAGTCAGCGATGGGCATGCATTTCAGAATGGCGCCGAAGGAGGAACCTGCACAGGTGATGGCCAGGATTCCGGCGGAATCGGTGACACCCTGGGTAACCCACTTCAGAGTATTCTTCTTCTCCTCTTTGGGGATCAGGCTGATGGACAGGAACACGCCGAGCATCAGAGCGACGACGGGGTTACCAATGAACATGATGATCTGATAAATCACGCCTTCACCAAAGGGCTTGGAGGGGAAGTCGGTGACAGAAGCAAGACCGATCAGAATGATGGGCAGCAGGATGGGAGCAAAGCTCTGCAGGGTTCCGGGCAGTTTGCCGTATTTCTTCTGCAGCTCTTCCAGCGTATACTCGGAGTTAGCCGGGATCTGAACCTTGGAAGCCACCTTCTTGGCGTAGATGATCGCCACGATGGTCGCAGGAATAGAAACAATCAGACCTACCAGAATGGTCAGACCAAGATCTGCGCCCAGGGTACCAGCCATGGCAATGGGGCCGGGAGTCGGCGGTACCAGGCAGTGGGTCGCGTACAGACCGCCGGAAAGAGCGGTACCCATCACAGCCAGAGACACATTGGACTGCTCAGCCAGAGCGCGGCTGATGGGAGAAAACACGACGAAACCGGAATCACAGAATACCGGGATACCGGTGACATAACCCATGGCGCCCATGGCAACCACACTGTTTTTCTGGCCGACAACCTTCAGGATGGCATTGGCCATGGTCAGGGCAGCGCCGGTTTTCTCCAGGATCGTACCGATGATCGTACCGCAAAGAATAACGATACCGATACTGGTCATAATAGAACCGAATCCACTCTTAACCTGATTGACTACGCCTGTGGGATTCAGACCCGATTCCGGATCCACAACGCCCCAGAACAGACCAACAAGAAGAGCAATCACGATCATCACGATGAAGGGATGCATCTTCAGCTTGGAAATAGCCAGGACCATCAGCACTACAGCAAGGATGATCGTAGCAAATAACAAGAATGTCATAGCAGAAACCTCCTTTTAGTTTCCTCTGCTGATAATATATTCTAAGCTTTACAGCTTGGAATTCGTATGGAACCGGAGTATCAGAAGCCGGATCAGATATTCCTGCCAGAAGGTGGGATACTCCTCCGCCTCCAGCACACGGATGAGCCGTTTAATGCGGTACTGAAGGGTATTCTTATGAACAAACAGCTTAGAAGAAGCATTCTGAATGCTTCTGTCGCTGTCATAATAAGCCCTGGCGCTCTGGAGCATCACCTTCTGTTCCTCCGCCGAAAAGGCCTCCGTAAATTTCTTAACCAACCCGTCCAGCAGCTCAACGCTTTCATGACCGGAATGATACATCAGATACTGCAGGCGGGTCAGCGGCTCATTCATATCCTGCCAGGCCTCTTCTCCTCCCAGGTCCAGCATGGCTGCCTGCTGATAAGCCGCCCGGATTTCCCAGAGGGTCGCGCAGGCTCTGCCCACCGAAACCCGGTAACCCTTCTCTGTCAGGACCCTCAGATCCTGGGGAGATCTGTCCGGTTTCGTACTGGACAAAAGCACCATCCGCTTGTTCAGAATGCCCCAGATATCGTGCCTTCTGTCGGGATAACCGCAGGCTTCCAGTTCCTTCAGGAGCCTGTTGGTCTGCTCCTCCAGGTTCAGAGGTTCACTGGCCGTGATCAAAGTCACATATACCGGATATTCCAGCGAAATCTGCAGCCGGTCCATCAGGGTGCGGGCATTGGAAACGGTATCCTCCGTCGGAGCAAAGAGATTCGCCAGCACCATGCTCCGCATGGCGCCCTCCGAACTGACGGGCCTCAGCACCGCCTCCAGCTGATAATATTTGCTGGCATACACCTCCAGCAGATGGGCCATATCCTGAATCTCATCCGGATCGCCATAGATGCCTATAACGCCGATGATCTCACCACCGATACGGATCGGCATATTACAGCCTTCCTTGGCCCCGTGATAATAATCCAGCTGATTGCGGTATATATTGACGGTCTTTCCCTTCAGCACGGCTTCCTTAGCGCCGTGGTGATAGGAGCCGATACGGGACGGATCGCTGGAAGCGATGATAATCCCGTTGGTGTTCATAATATTGATGGTTCGTCCGCGAACCAGGGATGAGGTGAGCTCCACCAGTTCCGGTGCAAGTTCATCTAAAAGCATAGCCGATTCCCCGCTTATTCTTCAAAGTAAACGGTATCCCCGGTGCCCAGGTGACAGCCTTTCATGGAAGGATCCCTGCGGATAGCTTCCAGGGCGGGATCGCCGGAGCAGTGACTCAGGCCGATATTCTCTACGCCCATCTCCTTCAGCTTTTCCAGGGTAATTCTGATTCTGTCTTCATCCGCTTCCATCAGATGGGTGCCGCCGAAAACTCCCACGATGGGCATCTTCAGCTGTTCCTTCACAACATCCAGCATATTCAGAATGCCGGGATGAGAGCATCCCACCAGCACCACCAGTCCGCCCTTCACCTTCAGCGCCAGGCAGACCTCATCCGGGAAATCATCCTGAACAAACCCCTCTTCCGTTTCACGGACAAACCGTTCGGGAATAGTTTCAAATGCACGGGTTCTGGGGAATCCGTTCAGCAGCCACATGCCGGGAGCGATCTCCCGAAGGCCTTCCACCTCCCGGTGCCAGATTCCATGCTCCTCGAGAAACTGCCGGTCGAAGCCGGCGGACAGATCCGTAAAGCGGATGCCGTCCCGGGCATATTTCTTCTCGAAGAAATGGGGGCCGGTATACAGCACCGGACTTGCGAGTCCCTGCTCTGTCAGTTCTCTGTATCCGGAAGCGTGATCATAGTGACTGTGGCTGAGAATCACCGCTGCCAGATTGTGAAGATCGACGCCCAGCCGGCGGGCGTTTTGGATCGGCATGCCTGTGGCGCCGCAGTCAAACAGATAGTGATTATCTCCGTATTCTATGTAAAAAGAAAGACCATGTTCTGATACCAGTGCCAGATGCTCTCCGGCATGATCATCCATCAGGGCTGTGATGCGAACCATCGAACTCTCCTCTCATCCGGTTCTTTTTGACAATTTGAACAAAAATCAGCACTCTCTCCGGTGCCTGATTGAATTATAGTACAATGATAACCAAAAGAAAACCAAAAATCCATGTTTTCCAGAACGAATAATCCAGATTTTTATCCTCTCTTTTTGTCCTGTAGTTAAAAACAGCTTCCAAATATTCCCGTCTTCTTGAAAGATCTGCCGGCGGGCTTTATAATCATCTCATGAAACAAAGGAGGCATCTGCTTTGACTTACGCATTTACCCGCAGCAAAATCGCAGCCGGTCTGGTTCTTGCGCTGACAGCGGTGATTATTGTTCTGGTCTGGATCCGGGGCGCATCCGGTCCGGTTTATATTCCCATTGTGGCATCCATTCTCATGGGCGGCATCGGTTATTTCGCGTCCCGTCTGGCAGCCAACGTACTCTCCTCCATGGAAAACACCCGGTATCTGGGCTATCTTCACATGGAGCTGGATCCCGAGAAATTCCTTCATTACTACGAATCCGTGCCCGACCATGTCAAGGGAGACCGCACCGCAGTACTTAGCTACCTGGCTGACGGCTACTGGGCAGCGGGCCGTTTTGATGATGCCATTGCCGCCATGGAAAAGCAGCTTCCCGAGGAGGTATCCCTGCTGGGTCTCTCCGCTTCCCGTCTGGCCTGCTATTACCTCGCCAAGGGAGACAAGGCCGAGGCCCGTCATCAGCTGGAGCGCCTGAGAGCCGTGGTGGAGAAGGTCCGCACCTCCAATCCCGCCCTTTCCTCCAACCTGGGCGAAACCCTGGCCCTTTACCAGCAGCATCTGAACGCCCTGAACCTTCAGTCCGTGGAGGAGGATTATCTGAAAACCGCATTCTCCAAGGCCCAGTACAATATCCGGCGGCTGGAAATCACCCAGGTGCTGGCTTTGGACGCCCTGCGGCGTCATGACAGCGCCAAAGCAAAGGAACACCTCAGCTACCTGACGGAGCATGGCGGAAAAACCTTCTACGTCTCCTGGGCGAAAGAGAAACTCGAAGAATTGTCCTCATTTTAATCTTAACAAGCGCTTTTTCCCGTGATATAATGACCTTTGAAGTTTTTTCTGAAGAGGTCATTTCAATGAAGCACAATTACCATACTCACACCTACCGCTGCCATCATGCCAGCGGCACAGAAAGAGAATACATAGAAACAGCCCTCAGGAATGGTCTCGGGACTCTCGGCTTTGCCGATCATTCTCCCTATATCTTTCCTGAGGGCTATTATTCAAGTTTCCGGATGTTTCCGGAGCAGACCGCCGGATACTACCGCACTTTGGGCGCTCTGAGAGACGAATTCAAAGATTCCCTGGAAATCCGAATTGGTTTTGAGATGGAATACTATCCCAGACATTTTAAAGAGACCCTGGCCTTCATGAAGGAGCAGGAGGTCACCCTCCCCTCCGGCCGCAGGGCTGGTCTTGAGTATCTCATTCTGGGACAGCACTTCATCGGCAACGAATATGACGGTGCAGGCGGAAAGCGTCTCTACTCCGGACAGAATACCGATGATGAAGCCTTCCTCGCCGGCTATGTGGAAAATGTTCTGGGCGGACTGGAAACCGGCTGCTTCAGCTATATTGCCCACCCGGATCTGATCAACTATACCGGTTCCAGGGAAATCTACCGGAAGCACATGCGTCAGCTGGCCGAGGCCGCCAAAGCCACCGGCACGCCGCTGGAAATCAACCTTCTGGGCCTCACCACCGGCCGCCATTATCCCAACCCCCTGTTCTGGGAAATCGTCGCCGAAACCGGCAACGCGGTGGTCATGGGCTGCGATGCCCACGCCGCCGAGGCGGTAGGAAATCCTGACCTGATCCGGGCAGGAGAAGCCTTTGCCGGCCGTTTTGGCCTGAAGATCCAGGATGAAGTTGCCCTCAGGGACCCTTTGAAATATTTGAAAGGTTAAGATCATGCAGACGAATTTCCACAAAGAACTCTATATCAATATGACCCACTGCGACCACACCTCCCACCTGGGAATTCCTCAGACCTTCGGAGTTTTCCTGGATCTGGCCACCGAGCACGCGGAATCCCTGGGCATCGGCACCAAGCTGATCCGGGAAAAGCATATTTTCTGGGTCACCGGACGGACCAGAGCCCACTTCTACCGCAAGCCCTCCATGACCGAGCTTGTCCAGGCGGAAACCTTCATGGGCCCCGGCCGCGGTCCCCGGGCGGCCCGTTACTACCGCCTCTTCACCGAGGGTGAGATTCTGGTGGAAGGAAAAACCGATTTCGTCGCCACCAACCTGGCCACCGGCCAGCTGGAAAGGATCAGCGACTTCTATCCCGCCCAGGACGAAATCACCGAAAACCTGAAAAATGAAATTCTTCCCCTCTCCGATCCTACCCCCCGCATCTCTCCGGACTTCTCCGAGGCTTCGGTGATCGGCAGCTATACAGTCCGCAGCACCGATATCGATCTGGGCGGCCATATGAACAACGTTGCCTATCTCTGGGCCATTGCCGGGCTCTTTTCCAGCAAGGATCTGGACAGCGCCTCCTGGACCGATGTAGATATTGCTTACCGGAAGCCCTGCTACGAGGGCGAGACCCTGACTGCCCGTCTCCGCAAGCTGGAAAATGTGACAGAGCTGGCTCTGACCAAGCCCGAAGGCGAAGCCGCCGTTCTGATCCGGCTCAGCTGATCCGGCCCTTTCCCTGCCGGCTTTCGGAGCCCTTGATCTTTATCCGTTTTTCGTGTAAACTAATTCAGAAGATTTAGGTAATTGCGAAAAGGAAAAAATTTCGGGGTCAGATGATGAAAATTCCACCTTAATGAGAAGACACACGGTTAATCCGGTGCAT
>CACZRP010000035.1 GCA_902783575.1 uncultured Eubacteriales bacterium | reverse complement strand
GGTGGGACTCGAACCCACACGATGTCGCCATCAACGGATTTTGAGTCCGTCACGTCTGCCAATTCCATCACACCGACATACTACAGTTATTTATTTTAACATATTTGACAAGAAAGTGTCAACCATTTTTGCAACCTTTGTAATTGTTACTTAGAGACTCATTCTTGCTAAGGGAGCCTCTTTGTGATATAATATATTGGATTATGAGTTTTGGCGGATCGCGATCATCAAAAAGGAAAGAAGCCAAGGCCGGAACATCTGATAAAGAGATTTCCCGCTGCCTCTGATTTTTTGTGAAGCCGCTTCCCGCCGGATGGAGGTACTATTATGAGTGTTGAAGTTGGACAGGTTTTAAAAGGAAAAGTTACCGGTATTCAGTCTTTTGGTGCGTTCGTTGCTCTTGACGGCGAGAACAACACGCAGGGTCTGGTTCATATTTCTGAAGTTTCCAATACCTATGTCAAAGATATCAACGAGTTCCTTACCGTAGGCCAGGAAGTCGAAGTTAAAGTCATCAAGCTGGATGAGGCCAGCAAAAAGATTTCTCTTTCTATCCGCGCTCTGATGCCCAACCCCGAAGGAAACAAAGGCGGCAAGCGTGAGAACCGCACTCAGGAAGGCGCTCCCCGCCGCAGAAGAGACGGCAAGAAGGGTGCTCCCCGTCAGAACCAGGGTCTTTCCTACAAGTCTGATCCCGAGCTGGACGGCGGCTATACTCTGCTGGCTGACAAGTTCAAGAATCTGGACCTGTAATCCGATAATCATCGGACAAAATCAAAGGACTGCTTTCGAAGCAGTCCTTTTTCTTTTGTTCATAAGCAAATAGCTTATAAGCAAATTTGATCAGCCCTATCCAACCTGTATCTCAGATATCGGAGTAGCTCTGTCGGGTCCAAATATCTTTTCGATAAGGTCAGCGTACTCTATCCATACATCAGTACCCTTTAATCCAATGTACTGATCCCGCATGGAACGAAAGTACCATGCGTGCTCTTTTTTCTCCTGAACATTGAATCGGGTCCAGACCTCATCGCCAACATCCTGATAATCCTTCCAGATGGATCTCAGATTTGACAGTTTGTCGGCCAGGGAGATCATCTTGGCTTCTTTTCCGGCTCCGGCGATTTTTTCAATGGCTTCTTCCTTCCGGAGACGCCAGGTTTCACATGCGGGTTTTTCCCGTCTTTTGTTTTCACTCTCATCGCCCACAAGATCGGCCACATATATACCGAACATCCGGGCAATATCATTCAGTTTGAAGGGGGTATCCTCCACCACATCGTGAAGAAGCGCCGCCACAATAACGCTGGGAGCGGAACTCATGGTGGATACAATTTCCGCAACTTCGATGGGATGCTGAATGAATGGCGTAATTCCATCCTTCCTTTTCTGTCCGCGATGAGCTCTGATGGCAAACCAGTATGCACGGTCTACTTCGGGATATGAGCGTCTCAGCTCATCCATGCTTTTCTTAGCCTGCAAGTGCGCCTCCTCTCTGTAAAAATCGATGTATCTTCAACAATTTACCAGTTAAGTCAATTCTGAGGAGATTATATCATACTTGCAGGGCTTTTGGAATCATGTTTTTCAGTTTTTTTCAAATTCCTCACGGATGGCCTCCAGGAAGTCATCGGTGAGAACTTCTCTTTTCACTTTGGCCGGATCCGCCAGCAGAACCAGGTCCTTGGTCATGATTCCCTGCTCCAGAACGTTCAGGCAGGCCTGCTCCAGCTTGCTGCCGAAGGCGGTCAGCTCGGGAATCTGGTCCAGCTCTCCCCGCTTTTTCAGGGCGCCGGTCCAGGCGAAGATGGTGGCCATGGGATTGGTGGAGGTCTGCTCTCCCTTCAGATACCGGTAGTAGTGCCGGGTAACCGTGCCGTGGGAGGCCTCGTATTCGTAGATGCCGTCCGGGCTCACCAGCACGGAGGTCATCATGGCCAGGGAACCGAAGGCAGTGGCTACCATATCGCTCATCACATCGCCGTCGTAGTTTTTGCAGGCCCAGATGAACCCGCCCTCGGAGCGCATAACTCTGGCCACCGCATCATCGATCAGCGTATAGAAATAGGAAATGCCGGCTTTTTCAAATCTTTCTTTATATTCTTCGAAGACTTCCGCCATGATTTCCCTGAAGGCGCCGTCATAGGTTTTGGAGATGGTATCCTTGGCTCCGAACCAGACATCCTGCTTTGTATCCAGGGCATAGCTGAATACCGCGTGGGCATAGGAGCGGATGGAAGCGTCCTTGTTGTGAATGCCCTGGAAAATACCGGGACCCTCCAGCTTCTGGACGGTTTTTCTGATCACATTGCCGCTGTCACCGGTAAATACCAGCTCACAGGTTCCTCCTTCATCGGTTCGGATCTCCACGTTCTTATAGACATCGCCATAGGCGTGACGGGCGATGGTAATGGGCGCCTTCCAGCTTCTGACAGCAGGGGAAATCGCGTCAATGACAATGGGCGTACGGAACACGGTGCCATCCAGCATGGCCCGGATGGTGCCGTTGGGGCTCTTCCACATTTCATGAAGATTGTATTCCTCCATCCGCTGCTGGTTGGGGGTAATAGTGGCGCATTTCACCGCGACGCCGTATTTCCGGGTTGCTTCCGCGGCGTCAATGGTGACCTGATCATTAGTTTCATCCCGGTGGGGAAGGCCCAGATCATAATATTCGGTCTTCAGATCCACATAGGGAAGAATCAGGGTATCCTTGATCTTCTTCCACAGAATGCGGGTCATCTCATCGCCGTCCATCTCTACCAGGGGTGTTGTCATCGGAATCTTATTCATGATTGGCTCCTCTTTTCGCGTAATAGTTCATCAGGCAGCCGCAGAGCAGAATTTCTCTTTCCGCGGCATTCAGTCCCTTCATATAAAGCTTCAGCGGTTTCTTTTCATCAGCGTCAATATAGCCGGTAATTTCTTCCCTGCCCTCTTCCAGAGCCTTTTTGACTCCGGGAACGTAGATCAGCTGTCCGTTCTCCGCGGGAAACTCATCGCAGGTGAAGGGAATCATGCCCCAGTTGATACAGTTGGAGCGGTATCTCTTGGTGGCGTATTCCAGGCAGAAATTGGCGCAGCCGCCCAGCACCCGCTGGCAGGAGGCCGCCTGCTCCCGGGCGGAACCGTCTCCGGGCTTGTTAGCGAAGATGGCGGATCCCAGGGTGGTTTTTTCAGGATCAAAGCCCAGTTCGGATGCGGTAAGGGCCTTCACCTTCTCTGTCCTTTCCACATAGGCGGGCTCCCGGCGGGACAGGGTAAACCTGGCCAGACGGATGGGATTGGAGCGGTAGGAAGAGGTTTCTCCCGAAGGAATCAGTTCATCGGTGGTGGTGACGGGATCCCTGATCACCGCGCACATCTTGACCAGCAGGTCCTCCTTCAGGGGCTCCATATGGGGCCAGTCCGTAATATTCGGTCCCAGAATCAGTTCCTCCTCGGGATGGGGCGTGCCATAGCCCTGATAGCAGCGCTTCTCATAGATGGCACCGTTAAAGCTGTAGGGCTTTTTCTCCACTTCATAGGATATCTCGTCAGCACCGGTCAAGACACCGCCGTTCAGAGCCGTGGCGGCAATGGATCTGGCATCCATCAGGGCGACGTAGGATTTCTGGCCCTCACCGGGCTTGGAGCCTTCCCGGTTGGGGAAATTTCTTGTGGTATGACGGATGGAGAAGCCTTCATTGGAGGGCACGTCTCCGGCACCAAAGCAGGGACCGCAGAAGCAGGGCTTGATCAGCGTTCCCGTTTCCAGCAGACTGCTGAGGATGCCGTTTTTGGCAATGGCCTGCTCGATGGGCGTCGAGGCGGGATAGACAGACAGAGAAAAGGCTCCCTGTCCGGTGCTGCCTCCCTCCAGAATGGCGGAGGCTTCTTCAATATTCTCATACAAACCGCCGGCGCATCCGGCAATGACGCCCTGATCCACCAGAATCTGCCCGTTCTTCACTTTATCTCCCAGGCCGATGGGATCCAGATATTTGTGGGGATCCTGCTTCAGCTCACGGATGGACACCGCGTTGGAGGGATGGAAAGGCAGCGCGATCATGGGTTCGATGGCCGACAGGTCCAGCTCGATCATATGATCGTAAACCGCGCCCTCCTCGGGCTTTAATTCGGCATAATCCTCTTCGCGGCCATGGTTGGCGTAGAAAGCCTTCACCTGATCATCCGTTTCCCAGATGGAGGAAAGGCAGGAGGTTTCCGTGGTCATGACATCAATGCCGATTCTCTCGTCGGTGGAGAGGGTGGCAATGCCAGGACCGGCGAACTCCAGAATATGATTCTTAACCGTTCCGAAAACATCACGGCAGAGGGTCAGGGCCACATCGTGGGGACCCACGCCCTTTCCGAGCTTTCCGGTCACATATACCAGCGTAACCTCCAGTGCGGGAATGTCGTAGGTCTGCTCCAGCAGCTGCTTCACCAGCTCAGGACCGCCCTCTCCGATTCCCATGGTGCCATAGGCGCCGTAACGGGTATGGGAGTCCGAGCCCAGGATCATCCGTCCCACGCCGGCCATCATTTCCCGGGCATACTGATGAATAACCGCCTGGTTGGCGGGCACATAATTGCCGCCGTATTTTCTTGCAGCGGAAAGGCCAAAAACATGGTCATCCTCATTGATGGTGCCGCCGACGGCGCAGAGGCTGTTATGGCAGTTTGTCAGCGTATAGGGAAGCACAAATTTCTTCATGCCGCTGGCTCTGGCGGTCTGGATAATTCCCACGTAGGTGATATCATGGGAGATCAGCGCGTCAAAGCGGATATGCATCTGGCCATCCTTCTGAGTGTCAGTTTCATGGGCTCTCAGAATCCGGTAAGCCATGGTTTTTTCTCTGCCCGCTGTCAGGGCTTCCCTGGATGCGGGAAAGACGCCGCCCTCCTGGAAGCAATGGGGTCCCTCGTAATATTTCATGATCCTGTCCTCCTGATCAATTCTCCATAAGATGATTCTTTTCCATATTCGCGGCGGAATTCTGCACATGCTGGACCATCAGCTGACCGGCCTTTTCCGGGTTCTGGGCCACCATGGCTTCCACAATCGCCCGGTGCTCCTTGAGCATCAGATCCGCCCGGCCCGGTTCCTTGATGGAACGTTCCCGGATGTTCTCCGCGTAGGCATGCAGCTCCTTCAGAATCCGCTGCAGCATGCGGCTGCCGGTGAGCTCGTAGATGGTACGGTGGAACCGGTCATCCATCGTAGTAACTCTGTCAAAGTCTTTTCTTTCGATATAGAACTCCGTCAGGTCCAGGATCTCAGCCAGCTGCTCCAGGGCTTTTTTATCCGCCTGGAGGGCTGCCCTTTCGGCGGCCCGTCCTTCCAGCAGGGAACGGATCTCATAGATGTCCTCGATGTCGGAGCGGCCGATGCCCACCACCACGGCGCCGCGGTTGGGTCTTAATTCCAGCAGTCCTTCGGATTCCAGATGCTTAAAGGCCTCCCTCACCGGGGTACGGCTGACATTCAGCTCCTTGGACACCTCCAGCTCCGTCAGGTTTTCTCCGGGCGTATATTTCCCGTTCAGTATCTTTCTGCGGATCTGGTAATAAACTGATTCAGCCAGATTCACGGGCTGTCTCAGAATCTCCATGTCATCCTTCATTGTGGCCTTCCTCCGCCAGAGCCTGAGCAATCAGCTGCATCTGCTCTTTCAGTTCGTTGTCCGTAATGGCCGTCACCCGGCCCTGGGCATACTGCTCATCCACCCAGGCCTTTAACCCGGTGACCAGGGGATCGTGCTTGTCAATGGCACTGGGGCCGGTGAGCTTCAGGTGCTGATTCACCCAGACAGCGATGCCGGAAGCGCCGGAGGTGTTGCTGACCATCACCTTGGGCGGCCGGTTCAGCAGCGCCGCCGTATCGAAAATATTGTAAACTTCTTCATTCTTCAGCAGTCCGTCCGCGTGAACACCGGCTCTGGTAACATTGAAGTCGGCGCCCACAAAGGGAGTTCTGGGAGGAATCTTGTAGCCGATGGCTTTTTCATAGTATTCCGCAATCTCAGTGATCACCGTGGGATCCATCCCGTCCAGGGTTCCCTTCAGCTGGGCGTATTCAAAGACCATGGCCTCCAGGGGACAGTTGCCGGTGCGCTCACCGATGCCCAGCAGGGAGCAGTTCACCGCTGAGGCGCCGTAGAGCCACGCGGTGGTGGAATTATCCACAGCCCGGTAAAAGTCATTGTGCCCGTGGAATTCCAGCAGGGCCGAAGGCATATGGGCATAGTGTCTCAGACCGTAGATGATGCCGGGAATACTTCTGGGGAGGGCCACGCCGGGGATACCCACTCCATAGCCCAGGGTATCGCAGGCCCTGATCTTAATGGGAATGCCGGTCTCCACCATGAGCTTGTGAAGCTCGGTGACAAAGGGAACCACAAAGCCGTAGAAATCGGCTCTGGTAATATCCTCAAAATGGCAGCGGGGCTTGATGCCCGCGTCAATGCATTCCTTGACGACGCCCAGATAATAATCAATGGCCTGGCGCCGTGTCATCTTCAGCTTATAAAAGATATGATAGTCGGAGCAGCTCACCAGGATGCCGGTTTCCTTCAGGCCGATTTCCTTCACAAGCTTGAAGTCTTCACGGCTGGCCCGGATCCAGCTGGTAACCTCGGGAAACTCATAGCCCTTCTCCAGGCACTGGTAAACGGCTGCCCGGTCTTTCCGGCTGTACAGGAAAAACTCGCTCTGGCGGATGATGCCTTTGGGTCCGCCGAGACGGTGCAGATAATCATACAGGGCGACAATCTGCTCGGTGGTATAGGGTTCTCTGGACTGCTGCCCGTCCCGGAAGGTGGTATCGGTGATCCAGATTTCCTTGGGCATATGCATGGGCACCAGACGCTGGTTAAACATCAGCTTGGGAACTTCCTCATAATTAAAGAGCATACGGTAGAGGTTCGGCTCTTCCACATCCTGCAGGGCGTACTCAAAACTCATCAGCTCCAGCAGGTTTGTCTGAGGATTCAGACGCAATTCGTCTTTTTTGTCGGAAACATAGATATCATTGGCAAACTCCATCGATTTAACTCCTTAAAGTGAACTTTCGTATAATTGTATACAATTATACCTGTATTGTCAATCATGCAAATCGCCCAAATAGAAAACCCCTGAACATCGTTTTTCGTATGTTCAGGGGTAAATTGTATCAAGGAATTGGAATCAGTCCGCCTTGAAGGACAGTCTCAGCAAAGGCTCATGGGAGAGCTCGCAGCTCCGCTCGTCGGGCTGATGATCGCCAATGGTGAAAAGAATCTCTCCCTCATGGGGAACCCGGTGTCCTTTCTCATCCACCAGCGACAGCCAATAGGAGTCGATGGGGATCCGGATCTCCTTCTGCTCTCCGGCCTGAAGCCGGATCATCGTGACGCCGGCCAGCTGGCGAAGGGGCGCCGCCAAGGAAGGATTATTCCAGGAGACATAAATCTGAAGGGGCATGGCCACCGCCGCCGAATGGGGATTGCAGGCCAGAACATGAACACATTCGTCTTCCATCCGGGCCTCCGACAGCTGAAGATACCGGTAGGACAGGCCGAAGCCGAAGGGATACCGGGGCCTTCCTTCAAAGTAACGGTAGGTTTTCCCTTTCATGGAATAGTCTTCAAAGTCCCAGGAAACCTGATGATTGTGATAGAAAGTCACCGGCAGGCGGCCTGTGGGATTGACCCGGCCCGAAAGAAGTCCGGCCACGGCCTTTCCTCCCAGGGCTCCGGGATACCAGGCCTGGACAAGGGCGCTGATGCGCTCATCGTCCTCCTGAAGATCGATGGCTCCGCCCGAAAGCAGCACCACGATCACACGGTCCGAGGCATCCAGCACGGCGTGAAGCAGCCTTCTCTGGGATTCCGGCAGCAGCAGGGATGGTTTATCCCCGGCTCCGTACTCATTGGAGGCGTCTCCCAGCTCGCCCTCGATGGAAGGATCCAGTCCGAGGCACAGCACGGTAACATCACAGGCCCGCGCCAGGGCCAGGGCTTCGCCCAGCTGATCGTCGGGCACATGGGACATGGCTTCGATCTGCGCTTTATAGAGATGGCAGCCATCCGCTCCCAGCACCTGGGAGCCGGCAAACTCTGCCCGGATTCCTTCAAGAAGCGTGACATAATGATCGGAGGTGCCGTGATAATTCCCCTCCAGCACGCTTACGCTGCGGGCGTTGGGGCCGATCACCGCAATTCTTTCCGGATTCTTCAGGGGAAGAATACCATCGTTTTTTAACAGCACCAGGGACTCCTCGGCCGCCTGCTCTTCCAGCCTGTACAGCTTGGGAGAAAGCCGGAGCCAGCGGTCCACCGTCTGGGCTCCATCGGCATCACCTTCCATGTCCAGCCGGAAACGGACGGTCCAAAGATTTTCCAGCGCTTCATCGATGGCCTCTTCCGTCACAAAGCCCTTCTGCAGCGCCTCCAGCAGATATCCGTACATGCTGCCGCAGTTCAGGTTGCAGCCGGCGGATACCGCCCGGCCGGCCGCTTCCACCTTGGTATCGGTAAAATGATGCCGCTCAAAGATATCGTGCACGGCGCCGCAGTCAGAGACGGTATAGCCGTCGAAGCCCCACTCCCCCCGGAGAATATCCCGCAGCAGATAGGAGCTGCAGGAGCTGGGAACACCGTTGACAGCGTTATAGGCACTCATTACTCCGGCCACGTCGGCGTCTTTGACCAGATGCTCAAAGGCCGGCAGATAGGTCTGTCTCAAATCCTGCTCGGATACCTCGGCATTGAAGCCGTGGCGGGTGGCTTCCGGTCCGCTGTGAACGGCAAAATGCTTGGCACAGGCCGCGGCCTGCAGATGCTCCGGATCCTCCCCCTGCACGCCCCTGACAAAGGCAGTGCCGATGGCTGAGGTCAGGAAGGGATCTTCACCATAGGCCTCATGGGCTCTTCCCCAGCGGGGATCCCGGACAATGTTGATATTGGGTGACCAGAAGGTCAGACCCTGATATATTCCCCGGCGGCCTTCGCTGCGGTAGATTTCATTTTTAATGCGGCCCTCCTGGCCCACCATGGAACCCACCTGACGGACCATCAGAGGATCAAAGGAAGCCCCCAGACCGATGGCCTGAGGAAAAACCGCGGCCCGGCCGGCCCTGGCTACGCCATGAAGGGCCTCGTTCCACCAGTTATATTCCCCGATACCCAGTCTCGGAATGGCAGGTGCCTCGTAGAGAAGCTGGGAAACCTTCTCCTCCGTGCTCATCTTCGCAATGAGTTCTTTGGCTTTCTTTCTGGCTGATTCCTTGTTCATGAGGGACCTCCTGAAAACGGTTACTCTTTTCTGGAAAGGCGGCGGATGGCCTGATTTACCAGCGCTATGGGGAAGGCAATGACTTTGACAATTCCCTTGTAGGCCTTAGGCTGATTTTCCCACTCGTACAGACGGCGGTAACGAAGCTCAGCCTTTCTTTCCTGCCGGAGTCTGGCCCGCTCCGCAGTCTTTGCCATCTCCTCCGGTGTCAGCATTTTAAGGCGGATCTTCTCCATGATATTGAACAGAACGAAGAATACCGCGCCGTTCACCGTGCCGATCACCAGGATGCATCCTCCCAGCTTCCAGGTCAGAGGCGGGAAGGAGAACAGCGGTCCCAGGAACAGAACACCCAGCACCAGGCCGGATACCACCAGGATAAACAGGCCCAGCCGCACCTTGTTAAAGGGAACCGAAATTCTGTAAAGCAGGAAAACCCCGGTCATGGCTGTCAGAATGACCGCCAGCATGGAGATTTCCTCGTACTTGAGCTTGAAAATGGCTCCTGCCGCGTATACCAGGCCAATTCCGATGGCCATGGTCACGCCGCCGGAAAGCGCTCTTGTAATAATGTTATAGAAGAAGTTGCCGCTGATGCGCTCCTTGTTGGGCTCCAGAGCCAGAATCAGTGAGGGGAATCCGATGGTCAGAGAGCTGATGAAGGACATCTGGATGGGCTGGAAGGGATACTGCCAGCTGACCAAGGTAAACAGGATGCCGATCAGAATCGCGAAGATGGTCTTCGTCAGAAACATGGAAGCGCTTCGCTGGATATTGTTGATGGATCTTCGGCCCTCGGCCACAACGCTGGGCATGGAGCTGAAATCATCCGTGGTCAGCACCAGCTGGGCGATATTTCTGGCCGCCTCAGAGCCGGAAGCCATGGAAACCGAGCAGTCGGACTCCTTCATGGCCAGCACATCGTTGACGCCGTCTCCTGTCATGGCCACCGTATGTCCCTGTTTCTGCAGAGCCCGCACCAGCTGTCTTTTCTGGGCAGGAGTCACACGGCCGAATACCACATAGTCCCGGGCCGCCCGTTCCATATCCTCTTCCGTGGTCAGGGTCCGGGTATCCACAGCCCTGCCGTTCACGGGAATGCCGGCCTTCTCGGCGATCTGGGAAACGGTGGTGACACCGTCTCCGGAGATAACCTTCAGCTCTACCCCCTGCTCCTGGAAATACCGGATAGTATCGGGAGCCTCCTTACGGATTTCATCCTGAATCAGCAGGACACCCAGAGGCTGGATATCCTCGGGCAGGTCTCCGGCTTCGTTGAAGGTCTGACTGGATTTTGCCAGCAGCAGCACCCGGTTGATTCCGATGCGGTGACGGAAGCTTCTTTCAATCTGAGTATAGCGGTCCTTTAAAATCATCTCACCGGCGCCCATTACATAAGTGGTGCCATCGGCAAAGGTAGCGCCGGACCATTTCTTCTCTGAGGAGAAACTGATAAACCGGACGGTCTCCGGCGCCTTTTCCATGGGAAAAGCGGCCCGGATGGCCGAAAGGGTGGGACTGTCATCCTTCGCCGCGGCAGCCAGGGATCCAAAGGCCAGGGCCAGCTGCTCCCGGGTGGCGTCCCCGAAGCCCAGCAGGCCGTTCACCTTCATGGCACCGCTGGTGATGGTTCCTGTCTTATCCAGACACAGAACATCCACCCGGGCCAGGGTTTCAATGCAGTACAGCTGCTGCACCAGCACCTGTTTCCGGGACAGCCTGATGACTGCCACCGCCAGCACGGAGCTGGTAAGAAGCATCAGCCCCTCGGGAATCATACTGATCAGACCCGCCACAGTACCCACCACTGCGCTTTTAACAGTGGCGCCGGGAAGGGAAATCTGATTCATGTAAAGCAGAATGCCCAGAGGAACCAGGATCACGGAAATAATGGAAATAATCCGTTTTAAGGTCCGCATGATTTCCGATTCCGCCCGCTTGACCCGCTTGGCTTCCTGAGAAATCTTCGACGCGAAGGAGTCCTTGCCCACCCGGATCACCTGGGCCCAGCACTCGCCGGCCGCAATAAAGCTGCCTGAGAAAAGCTCTTTTCCCTCGGCCTTGGCAATCAGATCCGGCTCACCGGTCAGAAGGCTTTCGTTGGCGTCCACAGCGCCCTGAAGGATCAGCGCGTCGGCGGGCACCTGGGATCCCCGGTGAAGATGAATCACATCATCCTTTACCAGGTCCTCGGAGGTTACCATCTCCACCGCTCCTTCTCTCAGGGTCTCCACCTTGGAGGACACCATGATGGAGAGCTTATCCACCATGCGCTTGGAACGAATCTCCTGAATCACGCCGATGGCGGTATTGGCGATGACCACGAACATGAAAAGCATGTTCCGGTAACTGCCTACGGCAAAGACAGCCACGGCCAGCGCCAGGTTCATAATGTTAAACAGCGTTACCGTATGTTCCAGGATAATTCGCCTGACGCTTTTGGTTCCGCCGCCTGTCCGGTTGGTCTGTCCCTGCTCGATTCTTTCCTGAACCTGTTCTATGGTAAGACCTTGTAATTCCATACTTACCTCTTAATGAATCTTCTCTCGCTGGAGGCCTTTAAAAAACGGTTCATAATGGCTTCTCCCAGATCCTCCCTGGCAAAAGCCTCACCGTACATTTTTGTCAGCCCGGTTTCATCCGCCCTTCTCAGAGCGTCAAACAGCGCAGCCGCGATCTGCTGCTTATCTTCTCTTTTTCCGAGATCAATCCGGCAGATATTCTGATCCTCATGGCTTTCTGCCAGATGATTCATGATTTCATCCAGCCATTCGCTGCTGCCAATGAGCCCCAGTTTTTCTCCGGGCAGCTTCTCATCCTCCCTGATCCAGGAAGCAATGTCCCCCGCCGGATAATCGGTGATAATCAGGCGTCCCTTGGGCGCGTAATGCCGGTATTTCATCCCGGGGGCTTTAGGCTTGATATCCTTGGCCAGACTGACAGCCGCCGCCACCGCAGGATCCACCGTGACTTCTCCCAGCGCCTCCTGCAGCATCTCTTCAGTGATGGCTCCCGGCCGGAGAATCATGGGAACCTCTCCCGTGAGATCCACAATGGTGGATTCCAGTCCGACACTGCAGGGTCCGCCGTCAAGAATCAGCGGCACTTTGCCTGAGAGATCCTCCAGCACATGCTGGGCTGTGGTGGGGCTGGGTCTTCCGGAGGTGTTGGCACTGGGAGCCACAATGGGCAGCCCACAGCTTTCAATCAGCTTCATGGCCACCGGATGGGAAGGCATGCGGATGGCCACCGTATCCAGGCCTCCGGTGACCTCGGGCAGGATTCTGTCTCCCTTGGGAAAAATCATCGTCAGGGGGCCAGGCCAGAATTTTTCCATGAGAATTTTTGCCTTTTCGGGTATTTCGCCGGCCAGTCCCTCCAGACTCATGCCCGGCGCCACATGAACAATCAGCGGATTGTCAGAGGGTCTTCCTTTGGCTTCATAAATCCGCCGGATTCCCTCCCTGGACATAGCCCAGGCGCCGAGACCATATACGGTCTCCGTCGGAAAAGCCACAATCTGGCCTTCCCTGAACAATTTCCCCGCCATCGCCAGACTTTCCGGGCTCACGGGGGATAAAACTGTCTCAATCATCATTTTCTGTCTCGAATGGACGCACCTTGCTGAGAAGGGGTTCCTTGACCCGCACTCTCATCCGGATGCCCTCTTCCGTATAGTTTTCTTCCAATATCACAGCCTGATCATGAAGCGGCTGTATCAGACTTCCTTCTGTATAGGGAATCAGCAGCGTCATAGGCCTGTCGGCCTGATCCAGCAGCAGATCCGTCTGTCTCCTGACCTCCTCGATGCCCTCCTGCTCCAGGGCGCTGATGCGGATCACCGCCTCCGGCTGATAGGGAATATGCACCGGCTGGGGATCCTGTACCAGATCCTGCTTGTTAAAAACGGTAATGATAGGCTTATCCGCCGCCTTCAGATCCACCAGGGTATCGTAGGTCACCTTCATCTGCATGGCAGCCTTCGGGTCGGAGCTGTCCACCACGTGCAGCAGCACATCCGCCTCGCAGGCCTCCTCCAGAGTTGCCCGGAAGGCGTTCACCAGCTGGTGAGGCAGCTTATGGATAAAGCCGACGGTATCAACAAAGAGCACGCTTCTGCCAGAGGAAAGATCTGTCCGGCGCACCGTCGTGTCCAGGGTGGCGAAAAGCTTGTCCTCCTCCAGGACAGAGGCTTCCGTCAGCCGGTTAAAGATGGTGGATTTGCCCGCGTTGGTATAGCCCACCAGCGCGATGATGGGCAGATGGGCCTTCTTCCGCTGGGTCCGTTCCATGGTCCGCCGTTCAGAAACTTCCTTCAGATCCGCCTTCAGGGCATCAATCCGCTCCCTGATATAGCGGCGGTCCATTTCCAGCTTGGTTTCGCCGGCGCCTCTGGTATGCACACCCACGGAGGCGCCCTGTCTGGAAAGCTCCGTGCCCAGGCCCGACAGACGGGTCAGACGGTATTGCAGCTGCGCCAGCTCGATCTGCATCTGTCCCTCTCTGGTGACAGCCCTCTGGGTAAAAATATCCAGAATCAGCAGGGTGCGGTCGATCACCTTCACTCCCAGCTCGTCGGAAAGGTTTTTCAGCTGGGCGGGAGAAAGCTCATCATCGCAGATGATGCCATCCGCGCCGGTATCCTGAAGAATGGTCTTAATCTCATTCACCTTGCCGCTGCCCACATAGGTGCGGTGATTGATCTGAGGCAGATTCTGAATGACCCTTCCGCAGCTGATGCCGCCGGCGGTGGCCAAAAGCTCTTCCAGCTCGTTCAGGGAAGACTCCATGTCAATCTGATCCCGGCCGGTATCCACGCCCACCAGGATAAAACGTTCTTTTACTTCACTTGTATCGTACAGCATTAATCCTCCACCCAGAAGGCTGCATCGTAGGCCTCCCAGACCTGCCAGTTCTCAAAACCGTAGCTCCAGGCGGCGACGCCCTTCAGGTCATAATTCTTAACCGCGTCCAGACGGAATTTCAGCGAGGTTTCATCCTCAATCCAGATCTGATACAGTTCTCCGTCCCAGTAGCCATGGGCATAGTTCTGGCCGGTTTCCTCGTCATATTCCACCGTCAAGTCATATTCATAGATCAGATCCCAGGTTTCATCCATGCCGATGGCTTCGGTTTCCATGTCGTCCCCTTCTCCGATCCACACACGGGTGTACCAGGGAATACCCAGCAGTATTTTCCGGCTGGGAATGCCTTCGTCCAGCATATCCTGGCAGGCGGCCTCGGTGAAGGGACGGGAAGCGGTGCTGCCGGCCACCTCCGAGCCGCCGTAGTGCTCGTCATAGGCCATGACAATGATATAGTCACAGACATCGGCGTAGCGCTTTCTCTGATAAAAATCGCTCCAGGGCGAGGGAACGGGAACGTCCACGGAAAGCAGAAAGCCTTCCTGCCGGAGCACGATGGAAAGCTCCCGGAGGAACTGCATGAAATACCGTTCTGTTTCCGCCGTGAGACCTTCAAAATCCACATTGATTCCATGAAGCTTGTACTGCTTGCAGTACTTCAGCAGGCTCTGGCAGATCCTGTCGCGGATCTCCGTCCGGCTCAGAAGATCATAGGTCAGCTCATTGTCAAAGCGGTTGTCAAAAAGGCCCCAGACCTGGGATCCCAGTTCACGGGCCGAATCCACATAATCCGCGTTGGCCAGGGTTGAAACGCTGCCGTCGGTGTTGACCTTGAACCAGGTGGGACACACCACATTGGTGTAATACCAGGAATTCTCCAGGGTCATATACACATCATAGTTGAACTCATTGGTGTAGCGCTGATGGAATACCATGAAGATATGGTCGCTCTTGACATCATAGTCTTCCATATCCACCTTCTGGGATTCCTTGCGGGAAAGATTCGCCTTGCTGGTTTTCAGCACCTCCTGGGGAACATAACCCATATGGCCGTTGAAATCCATGGCAAAGTAATATCCTTCCGTATCGCAGTCATAGATCTCAATGGTCTGACCCTTTTTCAGCTTGGCTGTGTAGGTCTTGACTTCCGGATCCGGCTCCGTAAGAAGATAGATGCCGGATTTCATCACATCCGCCACCCTTCCCTCGGGATCCCGGATCATGACCATCTGCTCATCATAGTTGATGCTGTACTGGATGCCGCATTTATCCTCGCATTCCGATGCGCGGACATAGATTTTGCCATCCCGCTCCTTGTAGAAGTCGCCCCCCACCTCGGAACGGATCCGCTCCGTGGATGTGGTAAAGAAAACCACATCCTCCGTGTCGGCATAGAAAAAGCGGCCCATGGCCCAGTCTTCATTGACCAGATCCATGTCCAGATATAGATAATCATCATACAGAACGGCCTTGCCGTTGTATTCGCCCTTAAAAACAATATTGTATTCGTCTTCGGCCAGTTCCGGAGCTGTTTCCTTGGAGCTGACATACTTCATTCCATAGAGATGATTGTAGACTCCTACAATAATAAACATTATCAGACCGACTACCACCAGGGCCAGGAAGGCAATCGGGAAAAACAGACGTCTTTGCTTCGCGTTCATTCGTCCTCCACCGGTTTTCAATATAATCCGTCATTATAGTTTACCATTTCTTCTTCCCATCGTCAAGAAACTTGCAGTTATGGAAAAGTTGAGATATACTATCCCGGTACCCATTGATCAGGAAAGGAAGCAGCCATGTTTGATATCAAAGCGGAGCTTAGAAAAATCCCCCATTGCCCGGGCGTATATATTATGCATGAGGGCGATCTCATTCTCTATGTGGGGAAGGCTGTGGATCTTCATAACCGGGTACGGCAGTATTTCCAGAGCCCAAAGGGAAAAACCTCCAAGATCCTTCAGATGGTCTCCCGGGTTGAATACTTTGAATATATCGTCACGGATTCCGAGATGGAAGCCCTGATTCTGGAAAACAATCTGATCAAAAAACACCGTCCCCCTTATAATACGCTGCTGAAGGATGACAAGCAGTATCCCTACATCAAGGTCACCCTTCAGGAGGACTTTCCCCGAATCATCAAAACCAGAAAGATTCTCCGGGATAAGGCCAGATATTTCGGCCCCTATACCAGCGTCCTGGCGGTCAACCAGACACTGGAGCTTATGGAGAAACTCTGGCCTCTGAGAAACTGTAACCGTTCCCTGCCCAGGGACATCGGCAAGGAAAGGCCCTGTCTGAATCTGCATATCGGCAAGTGCTGCGGTCCCTGCACCGGTAAGATATCCAAAGAGGAATACCGGGAAATGGTGGATCAGGCCATCAGCCTGCTGTCCGGGCACCACACCGAAGTCATCCGGGATCTGAAGCAGAAAATGCTCCAGGCCTCCGATGCCCTCGATTTTGAAAAGGCTGCCCTCTTCAGGGACCGGATCAAAGCCATCGAGTTTCTGTCCCAGTCTCAGAAGATTGAGCACGCGGCTGCGGACGAGGACCGGGATATCATCGGCGTTGCGAAGGACGAGGACAACGCTCTCATTCAGGTGTTCTTCATCCGGGGAGGAAAGCTCATCGGACGGGAGCACTTCCTGCTGGAAACCGCCGGCATGCTGCCCGAATCCCAGCTGATCAGCGCCTTTATTCAGCAGTTCTACAGCGGCACAGCCTTTGTCCCCAAGGAGCTTCTGACCCAGGTATTGCCCGAGGATGCTCCGCTGCTCACGGAATTTCTTACCTCCAAACGGGGCAGCTCGGTTCAGATCCTGGTGCCTCAGCGGGGAGACAAGCTGAAGCTGGTCAATCTCGCCAAAAGCAACGCGGAGCTGACTCTGGGACAGTTCGGTACGCGTCTCAAGTCCGAGGAGCGGCGTACCCGGGGCGCGGTACAGCAGCTTTCCAGCCTGCTTCATTTTGATGAATATCCCATCAGCCGCATCGAGGCTTTCGATATCTCCAACACCTTCGGCTCTCTGTCCGTGGGCTCCATGGTGGTTTTTGAGGATGGAAAGCCCAAGAACAGCGATTACCGAAAGTTCAGAATAGAAACCGTGGAAGGCGCCGACGACTATGCTTCCATGGCGGAGGTGCTGACACGCCGGTTCACCCACGCCATCAGAGAAATGAAGGAATTATCCGCCGAGGGACGGGATCCTTCCCTGGGCAGCTTTACCAAGCTTCCGGATCTGCTGCTGATGGACGGCGGCCGGGGCCAGGTGAATATCGCCCTGGATGTGCTGGCCAAGGTGGGGTTGGACATTCCCGTGGCCGGCATGGTCAAGGATGATCATCACCGGACCCGGGGACTGTATTACAACAATCAGGAAATCGACTTCGGTTCCAACCGGGAAGCCTTTCTGCTCATCACAAGGATCCAGGATGAAGCCCACCGCTTCGCCATCACCTACCACCGAAAGCTCCGGGGCGATGCCCAGATCAAATCACAGCTGGAGGCAATTCCCGGCATCGGTCCCACCCGCCGCAAGGCCCTGCTGACCCACTTTGAATCTCTGGACCAGATCAAGGCCGCGGATGTGGAAACCCTGATGGAGGTTCCCTCCATGAACGCAGCCTCCGCCGAGGCCGTCTACGGTTTCTTCCATGCAAAGGAATCTCCCTCCGAAAACAACCAATAAAAATACAGGGAATACTGCACTGGTAATCCATCCTTGGCAGTATTCCCTGTCTTTTTTATTTTGTCTTAATTCAGTTCAGCCACGATGCTCTGAATATTTTCCGCCAGCTCCTTCTGCTCCTTGCGGGTCATGGAAGCCACATCAATGGGCTCTCCGAAATATACATGGACTTCCTGGGGAACGATTTTAATTCCTTTGTTGTTTTCCAGGATATCCCGGATGCTGCTGGTAATTCGGACCGGCACCACGGGAGCGCCTGCCATGGTAGCGGCTTTCAGGCTTCCCTTCTTGAACTCTCCCATCTGTCCGTTCTTGCTGCGGGTTCCCTCCGGGAAAATGACCATGTTCAGGCCTTCCTTCAGACGCTCGGAGGCCTGCTTGATGGCTTCCAGAGACTGTCTCAGATCATTGCGGTCCATCCATACGCAGCCGATATTGTGCATCAGCTGTCCCACAAAGATGGTTTTCTCCAGCTCCTTCTTGTTGACAAAGGCCGTCGGATATTCCATGACTGCCAGAATCACTACGATATCAAAGAGGCTCTGATGGTTGGACACATACAGAGCGCCAGGCTTTTCCGGAAGGTTCTCGAGGCCGTGATAGATAATTCTGGAGCCGGTGGCCTTCATCAGACCCGGACAGTAAACCCTGAAATACTCATAGACATCCTGAAACCTTTCCTTTTCCGGTTTCCGTCTTGCCTTGAACATAACCCATTTAGAAGCAAAATAGGCTTTGATCATAAAGAGAATGGTACGAAGCGTATATTTCATCTGATCACCTTCTTTCTCATCTGCTTCTATTATACCCGTTGTGTTGTGATTCTGCAAGTTTCCCTAGAAAAGACTCATCTGGTCCGTTTCCGGCAGATCCCCGAGAATTCCCAGGTTTTTCATCAGATCCGCAATGGTTCGGGATACCTTGGTCCTTTCCAGGAAGTCCTCGATGGTGGTGAAATCACCGCCCTCTTCCCTGGCCTGGGTGATGGACCTGGCCGCCGTCTGACCCATACCGGAAATGGTATCAAAGGGAGGCAGCAGCTGGCCGTCGATGACCTGGAATTTATGATGATCCGATTTGTACAGATCCATGGGCAGGAAAGAAAGACCACGGGCGTAGAACTCGATCACCAGCTCCAGCAGGGTATGGATTTCCTTGTCCTTGGCGGTCTGCTCCTTCTGGCCCTTGGCCTCGATGGCCGCCTTGGCTTCCCGGGCCTTCTGCTCGCCCATGGCCATGGTGGCGTAATCAAAGCTGTCCGCCCTGATTGTGAAGAAGGCCGCGTAATAATATTCTTTATAGTGGACCTTATAATAGGCAATTCGAAGAGACATGGTGACATAAGCCACCGCGTGTCCCTTCGGGAACAGGTACTGGATTTTCTTGCAGGATTCCAGGTACCAGGGCTCAATGCCATGGGCCACCATATGCTCAATATCCGTGGGAGAAAGGCCGCCGCTCTTCTTTCCCTTACGCACCTTCTCCATGATCTTAAAGGATTCCAGCTTGTCCATTCCCAGATGGATCAGGTCGATCATGATATCCTCACGGGTGCAGATGCATTCGGAAATGGGCGCGATGCCCTGGGCAACGATATCCTTAGCGTTGTTGTTCCACACATCGGTGCCGTGGGACAGACCGGAAATACGGCAGAGATCCGAGAAGTTTTTCGGTTTGGTGTCCACCAGCATCTGCCGTACAAAATGGGTTCCGAATTCACTGATGCCATAGGTGCCCACGGGAGAATCGATCTGCTCCGGGGTGACTCCCAGGGATTCCGTGCCGAGAAACAGCTGCATGACACCGGGATCGTCAATGGGAACCTCCGTGGCCACCGTGTGGGTCATATCCTCCAGCATACGGATCATGGTGGGGTCATCATGTCCCAGAATATCCAGCTTCAGCAGACGGCCGTGGAGCTGATCGTAATCGTAATGGGAGGTGATGATGGGCGTGGTCATATCATTGGCCGGATGCTGAATGGGGGTAAAGTCATAAACATCGTACTGGGTGGGCACAACCAGGATGCCGCCGGGATGCTGTCCGGTGGTCCTCTTGACCTCCAGACATCCCGAAATCAGATAGTTAATCTGGGCATTGGAAGCAGTGCGTCCATGCTCCTCCAGATAGTGCTTGACCATGCCATAGGCGGTTTTTTCCGCCAGACCGCCCATGGTGCCTGCCCGGTAAACATGGTCCTCACCGAACATCTCACCCACGTAGGCGTGGGCCTTGGGCTGATATTCACCGGAGAAGTTCAGATCGATATCCGGTTCCTTGTCTCCGTCAAATCCCAGGAACACCTCAAAGGGAATCTCCTGGCCGTCCTTTTTCAGCTTGGTGCCGCAGACAGGACACATTCTGTCAGGCAGGTCAAATCCGCTCATACCGGCGACGCCCCTGGATTCTTCAGGGTCAAAGTCGGTGAAGTGACACTTGGGACAGTAATAATGGGCCTTCAGGGGGTTTACCTCTGTGATGCCCGCCATGGTGGCGGCGAAGGAGGATCCCACGGAACCACGGGAACCGACATAGTAGCCGTCGGCCACGGAGTGCTGCACCAGACGCCGTGCCAGGATATACAGCGTGGAGAAGCCGTTGCGGATAATACATCCCAGCTCATGGTCCAGCCGGGCGGAAACGATCTCCGGCAGGGGATCTCCGTACATGGCTTTGGCATTGCTGTAGCACACGTTCTTCAGTTCTTCCTCGGCTCCCTCGATGACCGGTGAAAACTGGCCGTCGGGAATGGGAAGAATCACCTCCACCTGATCGGCAATCAGGCCGGGGTTGGTCACCACCACCTCATGACAGGTTTCTTCTCCCAGATAGGAGAACTCCTCCAGCATCTCGTTGGTGGTCCGGAAATACAGAGGCATGGGGTTATCCGCATCGGAAAACTTCATGGAGGAAAGAAGGATTCTTCTGAATTCCTCATCCTCCGGATCCTTGAAGTGGGCATCGCAGGTGGCCACCACGGGCTTGTTGTAGATTCTGCCCAGCTCCACAATCCGGCGGTTGATATTCCTCAGATCCTCCTCACTGGTAACATCCGCGTGCTTGTCATCATTCAGCAGATACATATTGTTGGCCAGAGGCTGGATTTCCAGGTAATCATAGAAGCTGACAATCCGTTCAATGGTTTCCTGGGAATCGTTCTCCAGCACAGCCTCATACAGCTCGCCCGCGCTGCAGGCAGAGCCCAGAATGATGCCCTCTCTCAGTTCATTGATGACACTCTTGGGCATCCGGGGCTGCCGGTAGAAATAGTCCAGATGGGAGCGGGAAATGAGCTTATAGAGATTCTTCAGACCCACCTTGTTTTTCACAAGAAGAATCGCGTGGTGAGAACGGAGCTTTTTCACGTCCGTATGCTCGTGAATATACTGATTGACGCCGGACAGGGCGGTGATTTTTTTCTCCCGCAGATCCTCCAGCATCCGGAGGAAAATGCCTGCCGTGCATTCCGCGTCATCCACGGCCCGGTGATGGCTCTTCAGCTCCACCCCCAGGTGTCTGGCCACCGAATCCAGCGTATACCGCTTCAGCTCGTACAGACCCCGGGCCAGCTCCAGCGTATCCACGATGGTCATGTCCATGGGTTCCAGACCGAGCTTCGCGTTCTTATTGGCGATAAAGCCGGTATCAAAGGAGGCGTTATGGGCCACCAGGGCGCATCCTTTGGCAAACTCCTTAAACAGGGGAAGAATCTCCCGGATGGTTCCCTGGCCCTTCACCTGCTCATCGGTGATGGAGGTCAGCTCGGTAATATGCTTCGGGATGGGTCTTTCCGGATCCACAAAATGGCTGAACCGGTCGACAATCTGTCCCCCTGACACCTTCACAGCGCCTATTTCAATGATGCTGTCTGTCTCTTTGTTAAAACCTGTGGTCTCAATATCAAAAACCACATAGGAATCGGTAAAGTCCTGGCCCTTGTCTCCGGTCACCGCTTTTTTGGTGTCATCCACAATATAGGCCTCGACACCGTAAATCACTTTAATTCCGCATTTTTTCGCGGCATCCATGGCTTCGGGGAAGCCCTGCACCACGCCGTGGTCCGTAATGGCCACAGCCTTGTGGCCCCAGCGGTAAGCCTGCATGACCAGATCCTTCGGCGAGGAAACGGCATCCATCTCCGAGATCTTGGTATGCATATGAAGCTCCACCCGTTTTTCCGGAGCCGTGTCCTGCCGTTCCGGCTTCAGCTGATCGGAGGCCGGGGCGATGGAGTCCGCGCTCATCTGATATTCGTGGGAAAACTGATCATCATAGATCACCTTGCCCAGGACCTTGATCTGCTTGCCCTTTTTGAGCATGCCGCCCTTCTTCTCCAGATCTTCGTTGTCAAAGAAGGCCTTCACAGAAATGGAATCGGTATAGTCCGTGATGTCAATGGTCATCAGGGTCCGGTCGTTTTTCAGTTCCTTGGCTTCGGTGGTAATGATATCTCCCTGCAGAATGGTCTTTCCGGTCTGCAGGTTCTGTATGTAAAGATCGGACAGTACGGCTTTAATATCCGTTCTTTTTCCTTCAAAGGGTCTGCCCAGAATCATCGCGTCCACGGCAGCCTTCTTCTCTTCATCAATGCGCAGAGGCTCGGCGCAGAGGGTGATGGCCGTGGCCGTCAGCACCAGATCCTGCACATAGGTATCCATCTGAAGGGATCCCTTCACCAGAATGGTGGCTCCCTTCACCAGCTGGGATTCCAGCTTCTCCTGCCAGGTTTTCATCACGACGAAGGCCTTGACATTGACGGAGCTCACATAATCGGTGATCCGGATGGAAACAATGCCCTTTCCGTTGGAGATTTCACGGATGCTGATGGAGCTGATGATGCCCCTGGTGACCAGCTGACGGATCTCTACATCGCACCGGGAAAGGGGGATTTCATCCTTTGTCTGGATGGGTTTTCCCGTCATAACCCGGTTGGTTTTCTTCTTGGGTTTCTCTGCCGGCCCGCTTTCCTCTCCGGCAGCGGAGATGGAACCCTCGCCGACAGCTTCACCAGATTCCGCAGCAGCAGAATCCGCATCTGCAGATGGCATCGGGGGAGGAGAAATTTCCTGATAATTCGCAGGAATCGGTTCCGAAGGAACCGGGGGAAGCTCTTCCCAGGGCGGAACCATCGCAGATGCACCCATGGATTCCCCTGCCGGTGCCGGCACAGGCGCTCCATCATTGTTCCGCGTTTCCGCCGCAGGAGCCTGGGATCTGAGGATGGGGGAATTGTCCCTGGCCGGCTCCAGCTGGCCATTGGTATCCACCATCACTTTTCCTTCACCGCCCAGAGTTTCGAAAATCTGCTGCAGGGCCGCTTCCGACTGTCTGGCTTTCATGAGCAGGGATGCGGCTTCCGTCACATGAAGCACCACACCCTCCTGGGTATATTCAAAGGGGCAGCGGGACAAAATGCTGGCAGCGCCGGGCTGAAGGCTGGCAAACTGCTCCAGAATCAGCCTGGTTTTCTCTTTTTCGGGCAAACGTTGAAAGCGCCTGTGAATTTCTTCCACGGGCGCCTGAATATGAAGTTCTATCTGGACCTGACCCTTCAGAGCCATGTCGAGACATGCCAGAAGGTGGGCCCGCTGTTCTTCTGTCAGGGGTTCCTCCGGAGCAATGATCAGAACCATCCTCCGCTTTTCGATGGAAAGAGACACGGAGACAACGCCGATCGTCTGAGCCAGCTCCAGACATCTTCCCGTAAAAGCGCCAGGAAAAACCTCCGGCAGCGTTTTAATGCTCCCGTTCATACCTTTTTGCCTCTTCCACCAGCGCTTCCAGCAGCTTTTCCTCGGGAACCTTGCAGACAATTTCTCCTTTCCGGATCAGAAGGCCCTCGCCCTTGCCGCCGCAGATACCGAAATCAGCATCTTTGGCTTCTCCGGGACCGTTGACGACGCATCCCATCACCGCCACCTTCATGGGGGTGCGGAAGGGCTTCATGGCCTCGGCCACCTTCTGTACCAGCGGAATCAGGTCAATATTGGTTCTTCCGCAGGTGGGGCAGGAGATGATTTCCGGACCGAATTTCCGGATATCCAGGAAGCTGAGAATCTTCTTGGCAGCCTCCACCTCCTCCACCGGATCCCCGGTGAGAGAAACGCGGATGGTATCTCCGATGCCTTCGGAAAGCAGCTGACCCAGGGCCAGGGCGGATTTAATGGTTCCGTCCTCCACCCGGCCGGCCTCCGTCAGGCCCACATGGAGCGGATAGGGACAATCCTTCGCGAAATCCCGGAAGCTCTCCACACACAGCCGCACATTGGAGGCCTTGATGGCCACCACGATATTGTCAAAATCCGCCTCCTCCATAATCCGGACACTTTCCCGGGCGCTCTCCGCGAGAGCTCTGGCGGTTCTTCCGTACTTTTCTTCCATGGCCTTGTCCAGGGAACCGGCATTGACGCCCACCCGGATAGGCACCTCGTATTCCTTGCAGGTCTGGACAACCTTCTCCAGCCTTTCCCTGCTGCCGATATTGCCGGGATTGATGCGGATTTTATCAGCGCCGTTCTTTACCGCGGCTATGGCCAGACGGTAGTCAAAGTGAATGTCAGCCACCAGGGGAATATGGATCTGCTGTTTGATTCTGGGAATCGCCAGGGCACTCTCCTCGTCGGGCACGGTGCATCGGATGATCTCGCATCCCGCCTCCTCCAGCCTCAGAATCTGATTCACCGTGGCGGCGACATCAGCGGTTTTGGTATTTGTCATGGACTGAATGGCAATAGGATGGCCTCCGCCGATCAGCACATTTCCAATCCGTACGGTTTTCGTCTGATTTCTGTTCAAAATCGTTCCTCTTTTCTTAGTGTATCAGCCTGAGTATGTCGTTGAAGGCAACAGCGATCATCAGTCCGAACAGCAGCACAAAGCCGATAATATAGATAATATTCTCAATCTTCGGATCCATGGGCTTTTTGCGGATCTTCTCAATGGCCAGGAACACCAGGCGGCTGCCGTCCAGTCCCGGAATGGGGAACAGATTCAGCACGCCCAGGTTGGCGCTGATCAGCACAATGATGCTGCTGATGCTGGCCAGCACCGTCATAAAGCCATATCTGGCGGCTTCCTGATAGGTATCGCCCACCACGGAAACCATGCCGATGGGGCCTGTCAGGGCATCGATGCCCACCTTTCCCGTAAGCAGCATGCCCAGGGACCGGATGGTAACCTCAATCTCAAAGCCCGTATACCAGAAGCTCTCGGCAATCACCTCACCCAGCGCCGGGAAGAAACCCTGCCGGGAGATTTCCTCCGCCAGAGATCCTCTGGCGGCCACAGTGAAGCCCATCCGGTATCTTTGAAGCTCTTCATCATATTTCAACGGAAAGCTCAGGGTTTTCCTGGTGCCGTCCGCGCTCTTCGCCTCCAGCTTCACTTCCTCCCCTTCCTGATAGTTCATCAGAAGGAAGCTGATCTTGCCATAGACATGAACGCTCTCGCCGTTCAGTCCGGTAATGGTATCTCCCGCCTCCAGGCCTGCCTGGGCCGCCGGATAATCCGCATCCACCGCCGCTACCTGGCGGCTGGTAAAGCCCATGAGCATGTTAAAGATCAGCAGCAGTACAAAGGCCAGGATAAAGTTCATCACCGGGCCTGCCGCCACCACCAGGGCCCTTTTCCCCACGCTGACTCCGTTAAAGGAATCCGGCTCGGGAAGGGCCTCCGGATGCTCCGGGTCCGGTTCTTCTCCCTTCATCCGGCAGAAGCCGCCGATGGGCAGCAGCCGGAGGGATACCAGAAGGTCTTTCTTTGTTTTATGCTTCAGAAGGATGGGCCCCATGCCCACGGAAAATTCTTCCACAAAAATGCCGCACCGCCGGGCCATGAGAAAATGTCCTCCCTCATGGATCACAACGATGAAAGTAAAAACCAGCAGTGTAATAATAATACTCATATAACTTCCTTAACAATCAGTTCGTATCATCGAAACCGAGATATCTTCTGACCCTTTCGGGCATTTCGATGATTTCCTGTATTTCGTAGTCTTTGCGGCTGATGTTTTCCGCATCCAGCTTCTCCAGCGCCTTCTCCGTCAAGCGGAAGATATCGGTAAAGCCGATTTTCCCCTGGCGGAAGGCCTCATTGGCCAGCTCATTGGCCGCGTTAAAGCAGGCCGGGAACAGACCGTCCTTCTGCATGCTCCAGCGGGCCATGCGGATGGAGGGGAAAACCTCCTCGTCGATGGGCTCAAAGCTCAGGGGGCCTACCTTGGCAAAGTCCAGAGGCTCCATCAGAGCCCGCCCTCTCTCCGGATACATCAGCATGACTTCGATGGGCAGCCGCATATCCACAGGGCCCAGCTGAGCCAGCACGGAGCCGTCCTTCAGCTCAATCATGGAGTGAACGATACTCTGGGGATGGACAATGGGACACACCTGCTCAGGCTGAACGCCATACAGCCATTTGGCCTCGATCATTTCAATTCCCTTATTCATCAGGGAGGCGCTGTCAATGGTGATTTTCGCGCCCATGGACCAGTTGGGATGCTTCAGGGCCTGCGCCAGCGTAACAGCCTCAATCTGCTCCTTCGTATATCCCCGGAAGGGTCCTCCGGAGGCCGTCAGCCAGATTCTGGTGACATCCTCTCTTCTGACGCCTTCCATACACTGAAAAATCGCTCCGTGCTCCGAATCTACCGGAAGAATTCGGATCCCCTTCTCTGCCGCCAGACCCATAATCTTTCGTCCGGCGCAGGCCAGGGTTTCCTTATTGGCCAGGGCAATGTCCTTTCCTGCCTCAATGGCGGCAATGGTGGGCAGAATTCCAATCATTCCCACCAGGGAGGTCACCACCAGATCCGCCTCAGGCAGGGCGGCCAGCGTTTTCAGGCCTTCCATGCCGGTCAGAAAGCTGACTTCCCCGGGATCCATGCCGAGGGACCGGAGGGCGTTCTTCACATCCGGGAGCTTATCCTCATGGTAAACACAGACCACCGATGGCCGGAACTCTCTGATCTGTTCCGCCATCAGACCGGGTCTGCTGCCCGCCGCGGCCAGAGCCAGCAGCGAAAGCTTCTCCGGTTCCCTGCGGATTACGTCCAGGCTCTGGGTGCCAATGGAGCCGGTGCTGCCCAGAACAACTATCTTTTTCATGCTATCACCTTAAAGAGATCCAGAATAATCACCACCACGGGGGCTACAAACAGCATGGAATCAAAGCGGTCCAGGATGCCGCCGTGACCGGGAATCAGGTTGCTGTAATCCTTGATCCGCATGGTTCTTTTAATGGAGGATGCGAAAAGGTCTCCTCCGATGGAAGCCAGGGAGCCCAGGACGCCGATCAGCAGAGACAGCTTCAGCATGATGCCGCTCTCCACCTCCACGGTTGCCGCAATAATCAGGCCATAGATGGTGCATAAAACCGCTGAACCCAGCACGCCGCCCACGGCGCCCTCAATGGTTTTCTTGGGGCTCAGACGGGGGCACAGCTTATGCCGTCCGAAAATCATGCCGGTAAAATAGGCAAGGGTATCGCTTCCCCAGGCGGCTGCCACAATGTACCAGACATAGAACTGGCCATTGGTGCTTTCCCTCAGGATATAGACAAAGGAGAACAGCACCGGGATATACAGAACGGAAAAGCCTGAAATGGCAGCATCCGCGAATCTTCTCTTGGGGTAATAGACGATGCCCAGCACCATCATCACCATCACCAGGGCGGTGAAGTAATACAGGGACCAGTGTCCGTTCCAGACGCCATCCCGGACAAAAAACAGGAGCACATACCAGACGGCGGCACAGATCATGCTGGTATAGGTATAGGGTCTGTACATGACAGTCTTGATGCCGTCAGGCTGAGGAACTGCCTTGGTCAGGGCAGCACCCAGCTCAAAGAGGCCGCCGATGCTTAAGAGCAGCATCGCCGCCAGCAGCACATTTCCGCCGAGAAACAGCAGCGCAGCCATCAGAATAATCAGTACAACGCCGCTGATGATCCTTGTTTTCATTCTTCCTTCCTCCCGCCAAATCTTCTGTCCCTCTTCTGAAAGCTGGCCAGCGCCTGGTCCAGCTCCGCTTCATCAAATTCCGGCCAGAGCTTATCTGTAAAATACATCTCGGCATAGGCAATCTGCCACAGCAGGAAATTGCTGATCCTCTCTTCACCGGAGGTCCGGATCAGAAGATCCGGATCCGGCAGGTCGGATGTATCCAGGTAGGAGGAGATTAAGGCCTCGTCCACCTGATCCGCCTTCACTCCGTCCGAAATCATTTTCGAAACAGCGCGCCGGATCTCATCCCTGCCGCCGTAATTGATGGCAAAGGTCAGGTTCAGATTTTTCATATCCTTCGTATCCTCTTCCATGGATACGATCAGTTCCTGAAGGTCACGGCTCAGACGGCTTCTGTCGCCGATCACCCGGATGCGGATGCCCTTTCTCAGGGCGTCCACTTTATTTTTAGTCAGATAGCGCTTCATCAGCGCCATCAGATACGAAACTTCGTCTTCGGAGCGTTTCCAGTTTTCCGTGGAAAACGCGTATACGGTCATATAGGGAATTCCCTTTTCGATAAACAGATCACCGACGGCTTCCACATTGTCGGCGCCGGCTTTGTGTCCCTGCTGACGGAGAAGGCCGTGCTTCTTCGCGAAACGGCCGTTGCCGTCCAGAATAATGGCAATATGTCTGGGATACGGTTTTGTTTCTGTATTTGTATTCATGGAATCATGTCCTTTATTGGGGCTTACTGCGAAAAGCCCCGGTCCGGCCGGGAGAAAACCCCCGTCTAAACCGGATCGGGGCCTTGGTCGTCAGGTCATCAGACTGCCATGACTTCCTTCGTCTTGGCTTCCACCATCTGATCTACTTTTTTGATATACTCATCGGTCAGCTTCTGCAGCTTTTCTTCCAGGAGCTTCTGATCATCTTCCGTGATGATGCTGTCTTTCTTTTCCTTCTTGATGAGCTCCATTACGTCACGGCGGATATTACGGAGAGCTACCTTGGCGCCTTCACCGCGTTTCTTGACATCCTTGCTGGTCTCTTTACGTTTTTCCTCGGTAAGCTCGGGGAAAACCAGACGGATCACCTTGCCGTCGTTGCTGGGATGGATGCCCAGGTCGGAAATCTGAATGGCCTTCTCAACTTCCTTCAGCATGTTGCTTTCCCAGGGCTGAATCACGATCATTCTCGGTTCGGGAACGCTGATGTTGCCAATCTGCTGAAGCGGAGTGGGCGTACCGTAATAGTTCACCATGATACGGTCCAGCACATGGGGATTAGCGCGTCCCACACGGATGGTGTTGTATTCACTCTCCAGATTGTCCAGTGCTTTGTTCATCCTGACTTTGCAGTCATCAATTTCCTGATGATTTGCCATGATATGCCTCCTTAGTTGAAAATGATATAAGAATCAATGAATATCGGTACCTATTTTTTCGCCTCTGACGGCACGGCTGATGCTGCCCTCTTCCGAAAGCGCGAAGAGCTTGCAGGGCATCTGGTTATCCATCAGAAAGGCCGCCGCGGTAAGATCGATGACCCGAAGAGTCTTGGAAACCATTTCCTGATAACTCAGTTCATCAAATTTGACGGCGTTGGGATTCAGGTTGGGATCGGAATCATAGACGCCATCCACGTTTTTCGCCATGAGGATGATATCGCAGTCGGTCTCCACCGCCCGAAGCGCCACGCCCATGTCGGTGGAAAAGAAGGGATGTCCCGTTCCGCCGGCAAAGAAAACAATCTTTCCCGCTTCCATATCGCGCACGGCTTTGTCCTTGTTGAAGACTTCCGTGTAAAGCCCGATGGGATAGGGAGTGTAAACGGAAGTATCCATGCCTTCGGTTCTGAAAACCTCAGAAACATAGAGGCAGTTCATGACGGTGCCCAGCATGCCGATCTGGTCAGCCTTCACACGGTCAATGCCTTCCGAGCTGCGGCCGCGCCAGAAGTTTCCGCCGCCGATCACGATACCGATCTGGCATCCGAGATCCTTGGCTTCCTTGACCTGACGGGCAACTTTTCTGGCCTCATTCAGATTCAGTCCGAATCCGGCCTCGCCGGAGAGCGCTTCTCCGCTGAGTTTTAAAATAATCCGATGATACATAGGTATCAGCCCTTTCCTGAGTAAAATAGCTTATAGGCTATCATACCATAATCTTGCGTTAATTTCAATCATCGAAGGAAAGTCGCAGGGTTACGATTCCGAAATCCCTGATGTCAAAGCTCACTC
>CACZRP010000034.1 GCA_902783575.1 uncultured Eubacteriales bacterium | reverse complement strand
ATGTCTTTCGTAATTCTTGTTTTGGGCGGCATACACATTTTCTCTCCTCTTTATATAACTGTCGTTATGTAACATTAATTATAATACGTGTTTTTCTGCGTTTTGTCAATAGAAAGCAAAGAAAAAGTCTCCCAGAAATATTCAAGTGCTTTTATGCCGTCGTGCGGTCATGAAAACAATAAGACTCATGTACCAGATGTTCGATCCGGATGAGATCTACGGCATGCTCAAGTTCAATAATACTACCCCGTAAGCCGCAACAAAAGGAATGCTGCATACAGAAAAAGTGGCGGAGATTGCTCCCCGCCGCAAAACTATGATCAAAATGTTATCATTGTTGAAAACAGAAAACAGCAGACACTCCGAAGAATGCCTGCTGTTTCGAGCGATTTAAGATAACTCAGCACATTTTGAGTCAAAAGACGCATTATTCCCACTCCACTGTGGCCGGCGGTTTCTGGGATATGTCATATACCACGCGGTTTACGCCGTCCACCTCGTTGATAATCCTGGTGGAAATCCGGCCCAGAATATCGTAGGGGATCTTGGCCCAGTCGGCGGTCATGAAATCATCCGTGGTGACAGCCCGGATGGCAATCAGCTCTGAGTAGGTGCGGGCATCGCCCATGACGCCCACCGTGCGGACTCCCGGAAGGACGGCAAAAAACTGAGCCAGCTGGCTTTCATAGTCGCTTTTTCTGATTTCATCCCGCAGAACGGCATCGGCCTCCTGCAGCATCCGGACCCGCTCGGCGGTGACTTCACCAATCACCCGAACCCCCAGTCCCGGACCGGGGAAGGGCTGCCTCCAGACCAGATCGTGGGGCAGACCAAGCTTTTCACCCACTTCACGGACTTCATCCTTGAACAGGTCCTTCAGAGGCTCGATGATGCCATCAAACTGGATATCCTCGGGCATTTTGACCTGGTTATGATGGGTTTTGATTTTCGCGGCATCGCCTTTGCCGCTCTCAATACGGTCAGGGTAAATGGTGCCCTGGGCAAAGAAGCCTCCCTGGTAGAGATCCCGGACCTTGTTCCAGAAAACCTGATAGAACTGCACGCCAATGATCTGGCGCTTTTCCTCGGGATCCGTAACGCCCTTCAGATGAGAAAGAAACTCCTGCTGGCATTCCACCCGGACAAAATTCATGGGGAAGAGGTTCTTAAAAGCGGCTTCCACCATGTCGCCTTCATCTTTGCGCATCAGGCCCTGGTCCACAAAAACGCAGGTCAGCCGGTCGCCCACGGCGCGGCTGAGCAGGGCGGCTGCCACAGAGCTGTCGACGCCGCCGGACAGGCCCAGGATGACTCCCTTGTCTCCGATGGTTTCCCTCAGCTCGGCCACGGTACGGTCGATGAAGTTTTCCATCTTCCAGTCACCCTTGCAGCCGCAGATCTGATAAAGAAAATTCGCGAGGATGGTCTTTCCGAATTCGGTATGGGTTACCTCCGGATGGAACTGAACGGCATAGAGGCGCTTCTTGGCATTTTCCATGGCGGCGCAGGGGCAGCTTTTGGACCAGGCGCTGATCATGAAGTTTTTGGGTGCTTTGGAAATAAAATCGGTATGGCTCATCCACACCAGGCTTTTCTCGGGAATGCCCCGGAAAAGCATGCTGCTGGTGTTGGCGGTAATCTCCGTGCGGCCGTACTCCCGGGTGTCCGCGTGGCGGATTTCGCCGGAAAGCATCCAGGCCATCAGCTGGGCGCCGTAGCAGATGCCCAGCACGGGAATGCCCAGCTTCAGAATATCGGGGCTGTAGTGGGGAGAGGATTCCTCATAGACGGAGTTGGGTCCACCGGTGAAGATGATGCCCTTATATCCGGCGTTTTTAATGGTTTCCAGGGGTGTGGTATAGGGGAGAATCTCCGCGTACACAGAAAGGTCTCTGACGCGGCGCGCGATCAGCTGATTATACTGACCGCCAAAATCCAGTACCAGTATTTTTTCCATAGGTCCTCCAAAAAGCAGACGGGGTACCATCAGCCAGACGGTTGATGGTACCCCTTTTCAAATTATTAACTTAACGGTAAATGATTTCTTCGCGGCCGGGACCGTTGGAAACCATAGTGATCGGAACGCCTAGCTCCTGCTCAATAAACAGGACGTAGTCCTGAGCTTCCTTGGGCAGCTTATCAAATTCGCGGATGCCGCGGATATCGCATTTCCAGCCGGGGAATACCTTCAGCACAGGCTTGGCCTTGGAAAGAAGGGGAGTCACCGGGAAGTCTTTTACGATTTCTCCATCGATTTCGTAAGCCACGCAAACCGGAATCTCATCCCGGTAGGAGAGGCAGTCAATGGCGGTCAGAGCTACCTGAGTGGCGCCCTGCATCTGCACGCCGTAACGGGAAGCGACGCAGTCGTACCAGCCCACGCGGCGGGGACGGCCGGTGGTGGCTCCGAATTCACCCTTGTCACCGCCGTGAAGGCGAAGCTCCTGGGCCTCGTCGCCGAAAATCTCGGAAACAAATTCGCCGGCGCCCACAGCGCTGGAATAGGCCTTGGTCACACAGACCACATCCTCAATCAGCCGGGCGGGAATGCCGGCGCCCACAGCGCCATAGGAGGCGAGAGGAGAGGAAGAGGTGACCATGGGATAGATACCGAAATCGGGATCCTTCAGGGTGCCCAGCTGGCCCTCCAACAGGACAGTTTTGCCCTCGGCCAGCGCCTCCCGCAGATATTTGGCGGTATCGCACACATAGGGAGCAATCTGCTCACGATAGGAATCCAGCAGCTTCAGCAGCTCATCCAGATCGATGAGGGGCTTGTGATACACGTGCTCCAGCAGCTGATTTTTATATTCCACAACGCGGCCCAGCTTTTCCCGGAGAATCTCGGGATAGAAGAGCTCATTGACCTGAACGCCGATCTTCGCGAATTTATCGGAGAAGAAGGGGGCGATACCGGACTTGGTGGAACCAAAAGCCGCCGCACCCAGACGCTCTTCTTCATATACATCCAGCTGAACATGGTAAGGCAGCATTACCTGAGCCCGGTCGGAAACCAGAATATGAGGATTGACGCCGCGTTCTTTCACAGAAGCAAGCTCCGCCATCAGCTTGGGAATATCCAGCGCTACTCCGTTGCCCAGAATATTGACAGTGTTCGGATAGCAGACGCCGCTGGGCAAAAGGTGCAGCGCGAAACGGCCATAGTCATTGATAATGGTATGACCGGCGTTGGCTCCGCCCTGAAAACGTACTACGATATCTGATTTGGCGGCCAGCATGTCGGTAATTTTACCCTTGCCTTCGTCGCCCCAGTTTGCTCCTACAATCGCTCTTACCATGAGGAATCTTCCTTTTCATTTATTTTGCCGAAGTGCTGCAACTATATAATTATATCCCCTTCCGGCAAAATGTGTCAACAATTCTTGACACGGTGACCGGGTTTCTATACAATGAAAATTAATACAAATCCACCGTCGGATTTAGTAAAAATAACGAATCTTAATTCAAGGGGTATACTGTTATGGCAAATCGGTTGGGATATCATCATGTCGCTTTGAGAGCCAGGGACCTTCACAAGACCATCGCTTTTTATGAAGCGCTGGGATGCTCTGTGGTCCGTTCCTGGGGTGAGGGAGAAAAAGAAGTCTGCATGCTGGATGTCGGCGGAAACAATATCATAGAGATCTTTGCCGGCGGCGGATCGGAGGATGAGAGCTTTCCCCATTTTGAACATATCGCCCTTCGTTCCGAAGACGTGGATGGTGACTTTCAGGCGGCCCTGGCAGCCGGCGCCAGAGAAAAGAATGCGCCGAATGATGTGAATATCGGAGGCTTCTATCCTGTAAGAATCGCCTTCGTATTCGGACTGAATGACGAGGTCATCGAATTTTTCTTGGAAAAGTAATTGACACGGCCTGAAAAATATGATATTATAATCCCGTCTTTGACAGTAAAAAAGAGTTAAACCCTCTGAAGCCCGCTTAAACAGCGGACATCGGAGGGTTTTTATGTTGTAT
>CACZRP010000033.1 GCA_902783575.1 uncultured Eubacteriales bacterium | reverse complement strand
TGTCCATAATTCAGAGCACCGGCACCATTGAAAAAATCGATAAAGCTATTTCCGTCGCTGTCTGTGACAACAGATCCCTTTGCCGTGGTGAACACGGTAGGGAAATTACGGCAATAAGAACGTACTTCGGACTCGTAGGTCTCGAAGATTTCTTTTTGGTTTACCATAACCAATAACCCCTTCCAAATTGAAGAATTTTTCCAAGGACTGGTGGTCCGACACCTATCGTCGGTTTTGCAGCTTGAAACTATCAAATTATACCAAATGTAGCCCCCCCGGACAAGACCAAAAGTAGTTTTTTCATCAGGAAATTCGGTTTTTCAATCAGGATTTTTAAAATGCTAAGAAAATCAAATAGACGAGCATGACGACTGGTGCCGCCATGACTCGCGCTGCGCCGCGAGCACCACATATGATGACGCGAGCACCACTGCTTGGTGCAACCACAGCTCTCACAATTCTTCGATCACCAAGGTTTGGTGCAACCACGGTTCTCACTATGCCGCGAGCACCAAGGTTTGGTGCAATATCGCAAATATGTGGTGCAATGCACCATAAAAGTTGAAGAAAGCACCAAAAAATGGTGCAACGGCCTTGTTGGAGTGTCCCGTTGCACCAAATCGTGGTGCTACGGCCGAAGTAGCAATCTCGATTGCACCAATCGTCGGGCAGCAAGCTACTCGACAAAATATATAGAGTAAAAATCACAAGAATGAGCTGCGCTGAAATCAGCCCACTCCTCCTTTGTTTGGCTTAATTATCTTTTGCCACAAGAGCTTCCTGAGCCTGTCAAGGCTGCAAAGCTTTCGCTTTGCACCGCGCAGCGGCTGCGGCCTTGACAGTCGGAAGCCTTGTGGCAAGTTATGATTAAGCCAAACAAAGGGATCATCGGTTCTTATGAAGAACCTCTGCCGTATTTTCCCATGATTCTTCTTACTTTTAAATTCTTGTCTTCCATGATCGCTGAAGTTATAATATTTTCAGACACTTTTTTGCGGCAGAACGGAGATTTGATTTGGATATCAGGGTTTTGGAGTATTTTGTGGTGGCGGCCCAGGAGGGCAGCATTACCAGGGCGGCGGAGCTTCTTCATGTGTCTCAGCCCACGGTGAGCCGCCAGCTGATGGAACTGGAGGAAGAACTGGGAAGGAAGCTGTTTGATCGTTCCAAGAGAAGCGTGACGCTGACCCAGGAGGGGTTGCTGTTTCGGGAGAGTGCTCAGGAGATTCTGACACTGTATCGGAAGGAGCTTTCCCATCGGCCTCAGGATGGGGAGGAGCTGGCCGGGGATCTGTATCTCGGCTCGGGCGAAGCTTCTTCTTTCACCTATGCGGCGAAAAAGCTGGATGCCTTTACCAGGCTGCATCCGAAGGTGCGATTTCATGTGATCTCGGAAAATGGAGAGCGCATTTTTGAGGATGTGGAAAAGGGAGTTCTGGATGTGGGACTGGTAATCCGCCAGGTAAACCCGGCTTTATTTGAGTTCTATCAGCTGCCCCTGCATGAGCAATGGGGTGTGCTGGTGCCAAAAGATCATCCTCTTGCGAAAAAAGATTCCGTTGGATCGGCCGAGCTAAAGGGAGAACGCCTCATTCTGCCGGAAAACTATGGTTTTCAGCAGGAGATGCTGCTGCGGCTGGGGCCGGATTTAGACAAGCAGGTGGTGGGATACAGCAACCTGATTTACAACTCGATCACTTTGGTAAAGGAGCGGGCAGGCGTCGCACTGTGTGTCTGGAACAACAACATTCCCCGGGATGATCTTTCTTTCATTCCTCTGCGAGAGTTTCCCCGGCAGCCGGCTTATCTGGTCTGGAAGAAACGGCCGCTGAACACGCCCCTGATGGAGAAGTTTCTGGAGTTCATGACGTCTCATTCGGATTCCGTATAATTCGACATTCATCCTAAGTATTTTACATCATTCAGGCGCTGTGCTATACTTGCATCAGTTAGAAAAGCAAGGAGGCCAGCGCCATGTCGTTTTTAGAGAAAATCATCGAACCCAGAAAACAGATTCCCGAGGAAAGAAAGCGCTTCGATAACAATTTCCTGAAGCAGCTGATTCTGCCGCTGTTTATTGAGCAGCTGCTGCTCATGGTAGTCGGTATGGCAGACACCATGATGGTAACCTACGCCGGCGAAGCCACCGTTTCCGGTGTTTCTCTGGATACGATGTTCTATACCATTTTCATCTTCATGTTCACGGCTGTAGGCACCGGCGGCGCCGTCATTGTTTCCCAGTATATCGGCAGCCGGGATGAGAAAAAAGCCAATGTCTCCGCCTCCCAGGTGTTCTTCATTGCTCTTGTTTTTTCCACCGTCTGCATGATTCTGGTACTGGTGTTCGGCAACGGCATCATCTCTCTGCTGTACGGCGCCGCGGATCCCGAGGTGCAGGAAGCCTGCCGGATTTACCTGCGGATCGTGGCTTACTCATTCCCGGCCAATGCGGTGTACAACGCGGGTACTGCTCTGTACCGCAGCATGGGTAAAACCTCCACCACCATGAAGGTTTCCATCGCCATGAACCTGATCAACATCGCAGGCAACGCCATCGGTATCTTCGTGCTGCATGCCGGCGCCGCCGGTGTGGCCTGGCCCACTACCATTTCCTGGTATTTCGCGGCCATTGTGATGACTGCCCTTTGCTTCAGCAAAAAGCATACCGTATATATTACGCTGAAAAACATCTTCAAGCCCAATGGTGACATGATCCGCCGCATCCTGAAGGTGGCCGTGCCCAACAGCATCGAAAGCGGCCTCTTCCAGGCGGCGAAGGTTTTCCTGGGTTCCATCATCGCCACCTTCGGCACCGCCCAGATCGCAGCCAATGGCATCGGCCAGACCATCTGGTCAGTGGCAGCCTGCGTTTCCAGCTCCATGAGCCCTGCGTTTGTCACTGTTATCGGCCAGTGCATTGGCGGCAAAGATACGGAAGCCGCTGAGTACTACATCTGGAAGATGACCCGCATCACGACCCTGCTGGCCGCCGCCTGGAATTTGCTGATTCTGGCACTTCTTCCCGCGATCCTGCCGCTGTATGACATCTCCGCTGAAACCCGCAGTCTGCTGATTATCATTGTCATCATACACAATGTGTTCTGCGGCTCCATCGGTGCTCTGTTCGGCCCCTTCTCCGCCGGTCTTCGCGCCGCGGGCGATGTGAAGTTCACTATGTATGCTTCCATTTTCTGCACTGTGGTGTTCCGGACGCTGCTTTCTGTGGTGCTGGCCGTATGGCTGCACATGGGCGTCATTGGTATCGCCATTGCCATGGTGAGCGACTGGAGCCTGAAGGCCATTATTCTGGTGGCCCGGCAGCGCAGCGGCAAATGGCTGGAGCATCAGTTGATTTGATGATCCAGGGGCGCGAATAATCTAAAAACAGCTTTTTCATGAAAACAACCAGCCTCGAGGATTTGAGGCTGGTTGTTTTTTACTTTTGTTGGGTTGCAGGGAGGAGATTTATGGGATTCCTTGGTAATCTCCTCCCTGGCGGGGAGGAGATCATGGCATTTTTCTGGTGAGTGACTCCCCGGTGGGGAGGAGATCATGCCATTTTTCTGGCGAGTGACTCCCCGTTGGGGAGGAGATCATGGCTTTTTTGAACACTTCTCCTCCCCGCAGTGGAGACGGTCAGGCTCTTTTTCAACACTTCTCCTCCCCGCTGGGGAGGCAGTCAGGCTCTTTTTTGACACTTCTCCTCCCCGCAGGGGAGGCGGTCAGGCTCTTTTTCAACACTTCTCCTCCCCGCAGGGGTTTAAGGCGTTCAACTGGTCGATTTGGTAGTAGGAAGATTTCAGGAAAGCAGCAATACTTTCTACTTGATGGTAGGAAGATCAGCCCCAAAGCTGTGAACTTCCTACCAGGAAGATTTTTGATAGTAGGAAATCGACTGGATTTTGAATGATCTTCCTACTGTTGAGGAGGAAAAGTGTCGAAATAACTGCAGACTTCCTACTGGCTAGGGCACTCAAAAGAATCTTGCAGTAGGAACTGATCAGAAAAACGACAATACTTCCTACTCGAAAGTAGGAAGTATTGGCTAAAAACTAGGGATTTCCTACCAGCCGATGGCGACCGGGTAGGAAGTCACGTCATATTGATAAAGAGTTCCTACCGATGAGTAGGAAGTCTTGTCGTCTGGTTGATAATTGCCTACCCGCGGAGCGCGAAGGGCGGCGGGCAGGCCAGCGCGCAGCAGACAGGCTGGTGAAAGCGATGCCCGGCAGCCCCGCGAAGAATCACTCCTTCTTCGCCACGAGGTTGTTGATCCAGATGCCTTTGCGCACCAGGATCAGGCCCACGATGGCTTTCACCAGGTCCAGGCAGCACATGGAGAAGTAAAGGGCTTCCATATTCATGGAGGTGAAGCGGGACAGGACGAAGGAGAGCGGGAAAACCAGCACCATCATGTAGAAGCTGTCAAAGAAGAAGGTCAGCACCGTTTTGCCGCCGGAGCGCATGGTGAAATAGCTGCAGTGGACGATGCTCATGACGGGCATGAACAGAGCCATGATGCGCAGGATGTTGGTGGCCAGGGCCCGGACCTCTTCCGTGGTGTTGTAAAGCTGCGGGAACAGCGGCGCGAAGAGGGCCGCTGCGACGGCCACCACGGTACTCATCATCAGGGAGAAAGTAATCAGCTGGTAATCAGTCTCCCTGGCCTCGTCGAACTTGCCGGCGCCCAGCAGCTGGCCCACGATGATGGCCACGGCGGAGCCCATGGCGAAATAGGCCTGGGCGAAGAGGTTCGAAACGGTGCTGGCGATATTCATGGCTGCCACGGCGTTGAGGCCGCGGGTGCTGTAGCTCTGCTGCACCGCACTCATGGCCACGGCCCAGAGGAACTCATTCAGCAGCAAAGGCGTGCCGCGGAGGATCATCTTCTTGAGCAGGTCGCCGGGTACCCGCAGGGAGCTGTAGGCGCCCCGGATGAAGGAGAACCGCTCCTGATTGCGGTGGGCGGCGGCCACATTGATGAACATTTCCACAAAACGGGCCAGCACAGTGGCGATGGCGGCACCGGCCACACCCAGGGCAGGAGCGCCGAAATGTCCGAAAATCAGGATATAGTTAAAGCACAGGTTGACAAACACAGCCACCACGCCGGCAATCATGGGAAGCCGGGTCTCGCCCGCCTCCCTCAGGGTGGAGGAATACACCTGGCTGAGGCAGAAGGGCAGCAGCCCAATCACCATGACGCGCAGATAGCGCATTCCCTCCTTCAGGGTGAGCTGCACCTTGGCGGGATCGTCGCCGGCCTGGAGGAACAGACCGATGAGGAACTGGCCCTTGGTCAGCGCCAATATGATGAACAGTCCCAGAAGGATCAGGCAGATATACCACTTCGCACGGAAGGTATGGCGGACGCCCTCCTCATCGCCGGCGCCGAAAAACTGGGCCGTGAAAATGCCGATACCGGAAAAGGCGCCGAAAATGGCCAGGTTGAAAATGAACATCAGCTGGTTGGCGATGGCCACGCCGGACATGGACTCGGTGCCCACCTGCCCCACCATGATGTTGTCCAGCAGACTGACAAAGCTGGTAATGAGGTTCTGTATAATAATCGGGATGGTGACCTTAAAGACCATCCGGTAAAAGGCCTTGTTGCCTATCAGCCGAATTTTCTTTTTTTCTGTCATGAATTATGCTATACTCCATTTCGTATGAGTCATATAATAGGAAAGGTTTTATAAAAATGTCCAAACAGGCACGCAATGACTTTACCCAGGGCAGCATGTCCGGAAACATGCTCCGTCTGGCAGTGCCTATGACCTTCGCTCAGCTCATTAACGTATTATACAATGTTGTTGACCGGATGTACATAGGGCACATTCCCGAAACGGGAATGGTTTCCCTCACGGGCCTTGGGGTGACTTTCCCAATCATCATGTTTGTGACCGCCTTCACCCGGCTTTTCGGCGATGGCGGCGCGCCTCTGACTTCCATCGCCCGGGGCGAGGGGAAGCTGGATTACGCGGAGAAAATCATGAACAACTCCTTCCAGCTGCTAATCCTGTCGGGGGTGGTGCTGACCATTCTGGGGCTGCTGTTCAAGAAGCCCCTGCTCTACGCCTTCGGCGCCTCGGATGTCACCTGGCCCTACGCGGACAAGTATATCACCATCTATCTGCTGGGCTCCGTCTTTGTGATGACAGGGCTTGGCATGAACAGCTTCATCAACGCCCAGGGCTTCGCCCGCGTGGGCATGTTTTCGGTGCTCATCGGAGCCATCGTCAATATTATTCTGGACCCGATTTTTATCTTCCTGATGCATATGGGGGTTCAGGGCGCGGCTCTGGCCACCATTATTTCCCAGGCGGTGTCGGCGGTGTGGGTGCTGCGGTTCCTGACCTCCGACAGGGCCATCCTGCGGCTGTCGCTGAGGCCCGGCGGGCTGGACGGGACCATCATCAAACGCATCCTGGGGCTGGGCCTTTCGGGCTTCACCATGGCCTGCACCAACAGCGCGGTGCAGATTGCCTGCAACGCTTCCCTCCAGGCCTTCGGCGGCGATCTCTACGTGGGCGTCATGACAGTGCTGAACTCCATCCGGGAGATTGTGTTCATGCCGGTGCACGGCCTGACCAGCGGCGCTCAGCCCGTGCTGGGGTACAATTACGGCGCCGGGGAGTACGGCAGAGTCAAGAACGGCATCCGTTTTATCAGCGTGACGGGCGTTCTGTTCTGTACGTTTGTGTGGGTGCTGCTGATGCTGTTCCCCACGTTCTGGATCAGCATTTTCAATCAGGACCCTGAGCTGCTGAAGATTGGCAAGCATGCCCTGCGGCTGTATTATATGGGCTATTTCCTCATGAGCCTGCAGTCCTCGGGCCAGTCGGTGTTTGTGGGGCTGGGCAAGTCCAAACAGGCGATTTTCTTCTCCCTGTTACGCAAGGTCATCCTGGTGGTGCCGCTGGTGCTGATTCTGCCCCACCTGTTCGGTCTGGGGGTGGACGGCGTTTTCCTGTCCGAGCCCATCAGCGATCTTCTGGGCGGCGGCGCCTGCTATGTAACTATGTATTTCACGCTTTACAGAAAATTAGGAGACCAAAAGCCGGCCTGAGGCACATGCTCCTGTCTTTATTATGAAAGGATTTGAACATGATTCGATTCAGCAGTGACTATTCCGAAGGAGCCCATCCGAAGATTCTTCAGGCTCTCATTGATACCAACATGGACCAGACCGGCGGCTACAGCGAGGATCCCTACTGCGATCTGGCCAAGGCTCTCATTCTGAAGGCTCTGGGCGCGGCGGAGGATGCTGCGGCGGCGGCCTATGGACCGGAGCAGGCACGGGCCCTGGCGGCTGGAGCCGACGCGGATCATCCCGTGGTGCATTTTCTGGTGGGCGGCACCCAGACTAACCTGACCGCCATTCTGGCCTGCCTGCGTCCCCATCAGGGTGTGCTCTGCGCTCCCACCGGCCATATCAATGTCCACGAGACAGGCGCCATTGAGGCCTGCGGCCACAAGGTGCTGCCTCTCCCTGGTATCAAGGAGGAGTCCCTTCCCTATCGCCACTACGGAAAAATCACGGCTGAGCAGATCGACCAGGCAGTGAAGGCCCACTATGCTGACGGTGCCTACGAGCATATCGTGCAGCCGGGCATGGTGTATATTTCCCAGCCCACAGAGTACGGTACCATTTATTCTCTGGAAGAGCTGAAGGCCATCTCTGCCGTGTGCCGCAGCCACGGCCTGCCGCTGTTCATCGACGGCGCCCGGCTGGGCTACGCCCTGGGCTCTGCCCAGAACGACGTCACCCTCCGGGATCTGTGCCAGCTGGCGGATATTTTCTATATCGGCGGCACCAAGGTGGGCATGCTTTTCGGCGAGGCTGTGGTGATTACCAATCCCGCCATTGCCAAAGATTTCCGCTATCTGATGAAGCAAAAGGGCGGTATGCTGGCCAAGGGCCGGCTGCTGGGCGTACAGTTCGGCGCGGCCTTCGAGCCGGAAGGCGCGGACTGCCTGTATCTTGAAATGGGACGCCATGCCACTTCTCTGGCCCAGAAGCTGAAGCAGGGCCTGGTGGAGGCCGGCTGCCAGCTGTTCATCGACTCCCCCACCAACCAGCAGTTCGTGGTGCTGGAGGATTCCCTGGCCGAGGAAATCGGCAAAGAATTCGCCTTTGAGCCCTTCGCCCGCTACGACGAGACCCACGGCATCGTCCGCTTCTGCACCAGCTGGGCAACGCCCCCGGAGCATGTGGACAGCCTGCTGAATAGACTGAAAGAGCTGTAACACGAGGGACGCTGCTCTGTGGCCCGGTTCTTTGTGTTTCTCTTGGAAAACAACCCCTCAGGGAGCCCGGCTCCAAAGGAAGAAATATGGATAATAAAAAGTCCTACCGTTTTGCCTCCATCGCAGAAATCCATGCCGCTTACCTGGCCGGCGAAACCACCGTCCGGGCCGTGACAGAAGAGTTTCTGGAGGCCATCGAAAAGTATAACCCCTATCTTCACGCTGTCATCGAGGTCAATCCCGATGCCCTTGCCATCGCGGATCAGCTGGACGAGGCGCTCGGCCTGCTGAGAAGGCATGCCCGGCCGGCCGGCGGTGCTGACCCGGCGGAGGGCGGTGCTGATCAGTCTTCGCCGGCCGGCGGCGCTTCCCCGGCGGAGCTTCCGCTGCTTTTCGGCATTCCCGTGCTGCTGAAGGATAACATCGCCACCGGCGATCAACTTCATACCAGCGCCGGAGCCGCGGCTCTGGCGGATCTGCTGTGTCCGGAGGATGCCCCCTGCGCCGCGAATCTGCGGCAGGCGGGCGCCGTGATCCTTGGCAAGGCCAATCTTTCCGAATTTGCCAACTACTATACCGAAGGCAATCCCAACGGCTGGTCCGCCCGAGGCGGCCAGTGCGTGAGTCCCTACGAGCCGGTGCCAGAGGATCTGTCTACCTTTGAGCTGGGCAACTACAAGCAGGAAGACCACTTTGATCCCAGCGGCTCCAGTTCCGGTTCCGGAGTGGCCACCGCCGCCGGGCTGTGCACGGTGGCCGTGGGTACCGAAACCAGCGGTTCCATTCTGTCCCCTTCCTGCGCCAACGGTCTGGTGGGACTAAAGCCCACCGCAGGGCTGGTTTCCAATGAAAAAGTGATTCCCATCTCCTCCACCCTGGACACTCCGGGCCCCATGGCCCGCTGCGCCGATGACTGCGCTATTCTGCTGGCTGGTCTTGCGGGCCTTGACCAGGCCGAGCTGGAGGAACAGTACCGGAAGGCTGCGGACGCTTTTTCCGGCAAGCTTTCTTCTCTTCGTCTCGGCGTCATCGCCCCGAAGGATCCGGACAAGCGGGGCTCCTGGGATCCCACCGAAGAGGAATATCAGGTTTTCGATGCGTTCCTCAAGACACTGGAGGCTTCCGGCGTCCAGTTGATGAGGGATGCACGGCGCGGTCCCAACAAGGGCATCATGGAGCTTATGCAATATGAAATCAAGGGCAGCATCAATGCCTTCCTGGACTGGGCCAATGCCGACGGCGAGCGCACTGCCATGCATTCTCTGACGGATATTCTGGATTATGTTCATGCCCATCCGGAGTCTTCGCCCTACGGGCACTCGCTGCTGGAGGCGCGGGACAAGGATACCTCCGGCCGGATGGACGAGCCGGAATATCGGGAGGCCCTGGAGATGCGCCGGGCAGCCCAAAAAGAAATGGATGAGTATCTGGAAGAGAATCAGCTGGATGCCATTATTGGCATGGATTTTCCGGGCTTTGCGCCCTTTGGCGGCTTCCCGGCGGTGACCCTGCCCCTGGGCGTGGCAAAGGAAGGAAAGTATCCGGGTTATCCCATGGCGGCATTTCTCTATGCCCGGCCGGGTCAGGATCTGCGGCTGCTGGCGATTGAGAAGGCCCTCGCCGCTTTGTGGCCCGCCATGCCGCGGCCGGCGTTATAAAAGCAAACGCGAAGAATCGTCCCCTATACACCCTATACACCCTATGCAAGCCCTGCGGTCGAGGAAATTTCATATATAGCTGAAAAATCCTCGATCGCTGTTTTTTTGTCGAGGAAATTTCACGCGGAAGGCAGTTTTCCTCGACAAGGTTTTTAGGTGTCGAGGAGATTTCACATATGAGGAAGTTTTCCTCGATCATGAATCCTCGTCAACTTGATTATTTCGAGGATATTTCATGCACAGAAGAAATATCCTCGAATTCAGAGAGGCATCGTCCGAATGATAAAAAGCAGATCGAGGAAAGCTACTTGTGGTGTGAAATTTCCTCGACAAAAAATAGCAGAAAAGAAGCAAATTCGAGGAGAACTGCAAGAACCAGGAAATATCCTCGAAAACAAAAAATACATAGAAAGGAAAAGCTTATCTACGAATAGAGATCGGCTGTTCCCTCAAGAAAAGAACCCGCAAACGGCAGAATGGCCGCTGCGGGTTCTTCTTTTTTGGGTAGTTCGGCGGCCTTTTCAGGCCGGTGATGCTGAAATATCAGACGATCAGCAGACGGCGCTCGTTGACATGCTTGCCGAATTCGGGCATGAAGACGAAGCTTTCCTTGTCGGGATCCAGAGCAGCCTGCAGGAAGGGAGGCATGTAGCTGGAGGTAAAGCAGAAGCCGTACTTGAGGTCATGATAGCCCTGGGCCAGGCCGCCGGGCTTTTTCACCTTCAGAACCATGAGGTCCGTAGGAGTCCAGTGGGTTTTGAAGTCTTCCTTCATCTCCTCCAGGGTGTAGTCCTCGCCCTTGAGGCACCAGGTGATGTCTTCCTTTTCGATGCGCTCCCCGTCCACAAACAGGGTGCCGGGCATCAGCTGAGAAAGGAACACGCCGCGGTAGTAAGGAAGGCGGATCTTAAACTGGAAGCCGGTGACAGTGCCGTTCTCGCAGATATTGCGGAAGCCGACTGACTGAATAACTTGTTTTTCCATACTTGTCTCCTCCCCTTAATCGCCAATCAGATTCTTCATCATGATGTGCTGCTTGCGAAGGGTCTGGCCAACCTCGTAGCCATCGTCATATTTATCCGCGCCTTCGTACTCGGAGAGCAGATAGCCGTTCCAGCCGTGCTCCTGAAGAATCCGAATGATCTCAGGATAAGGAATGGTGGTCTCTTCGAAATCGTCGCTCATGTTGATGAATTTCGCGTGGCAGCAATAGACATAGGGCAGCAGGGGGATGATGTCCTCCGGCACATTGGGGGTGAAGGCGGGATCCTTCCACTCGCCCTCGCCGAAAACGGTGCGGAAAACGGAAAAGTCGATATTCAGGCCGAAATTCTTAGTGCCAGTCTCTTCAATAAACTTGACGTACTCGCTGACCATCTCGCCCTTCAGGTTGGAGGGGGTGTGGATTTCAGGGCACATCTGAATGCCCAGCTTTTCGGCCAGGGGCAGCGCGCCTTTGATGATTTCGCGCCAGTTAGTGACGGGCTCCAGCTTCTCGTTAATGACGGGCATCTTGGTGCGCATCACGGTGAAGCCCAGGCGATGGGCCAGCCGCAGATCCCGGCAAAGCATCTCCACGCTCTCCTCGGTGGTGAGCTCCCGGCCGCGAACGGCGTGGGAATCAATCCAGTGGCCGTATTCCACGGGCACGATCTCGTATTTATCGCAGAGACGGAACCAGTTCTCCACCCACTGGTCGGAGGGATAGGGATAGTTCTCAATATGGGTATTGGCCAGGATCTCGATACCGTGGGCGCCCATATCGTGCACGTCTTCAAAGCAGTCTTCCAGGGTTTTGGTGAGGCCGAACTCGGCGGAATAGCTGTAAAGAGCTACCCCGCGCTTCGGTCCTTTTCTGTCGTAGGTATACATGGATTACACCTCTTGTGGATTAATCAAAAACAACTTCCTTGCCGGTCTCGGCGGATTTGTAGATGGCTTCCAGAATCTGGGTCACCACAAAGGCCTGCTCGGGCTTGACCACAGGCTCGCCGTCCTCCAGGATGGCGCGGAGCCACTGGTCGGCTTCCACCACGCCGGGAGCAGAGGAACCGCCCTCGAAGTAAGCGATGGCGCCGCCGCCTGCCAGCTTCTCATCCATCAGCTGGCCGTTTCTGCCGCGGTTGTAAACCAGAGTGTCGGTGGAATAGCTCATACCGGAGAAGATCTCAGCGCCGGCCTTGGTGCCGCAAAGGGTGGTGGAGGCTTCTCTGGCATCCGTCATGTTGATGGCCCAGGCAGCTTCTAGGTTGATGGTGGTGCCGTCCTTCATGACGATGAAGCCCATGGCGGAGTCTTCCACCTCGTAGGTTTCAGGATCCCAGGGCCCGAAGATGTTGCCTTCGGTGGCCTGCTGCAGGTGGCCCAGCTTGTAGAACACGCTGCCGGAAACGCGGGCGGGCTCGTAGTTGTCCATGCACCACAGGGTCATGTCCAGGGCATGGGTTCCGATATCAATCAGGGGACCGCCGCCCTGCAGGGCTTTGTTGGGGAATACGCCCCAGGTGGGAACGGCGCGGCGGCGGATGGCGTGGGCCTTGCCGTAGTAGATTTCGCCGAGGTCGCCGGCCTCGCAGGCCTTCTTCAGGTTCTGAACCTCGGGACGGAAACGGTTCTGGTAACCGATGGTGAACTTTTTGCCGCTCTTCTTCCAGGCGTCGATCATCTTCTGGGCGTCAGCGGTGTTGGCGGCCATGGGCTTTTCGCACATGACATGCTTGCCGGCCTCGAAGGCATGAACGGTGATCTCGCAGTGAGCCACGTTGGGTGTCAGCACGTGCACCACATCGATATCGGCGTCCTTCAGCATTTCCTGGTGGTCGGTGTAAACTTTCGCGCCGGGAGCGCCGTATTCCTGGCAGGCCTTGATGGCGCGCTCTTCGATGATATCGCAAAATGCGACGATTTCACATTTATCCGCGTTGGCTTTCAGGGAAGGCAGGTGCTTCTGATTGGCGATGCCGCCGCAGCCGACGATTCCGATTCTGAGTTTCTTCATGGTAAATACCTCCGAGATTTTGATGGGCAGGTCTAAAAATTGTTGACTATAGTTTACCCCAAATGGCCGGAAAAGGCTTTTCCTTTTGCGCCATTCGGATTTGCAAAACGCAGAAGCTTCTGACAGCAAAAATCAAAGAGACGAGCAATTTGCAAACAACTTCGTGCAGCACAAGGCAAATAATCAGAGGTGATGCAGAAAGCTGCAGGAAAAGCGGGGTCTGTCTTCACGCATGGGCCTCTCCCCCGTCTTCCGCTTCGAGAATTCCCGGAGAGAAGCGGAAAACGCATTTCTGCCTTTCTCCGTCCTTGTACATATCGTTGTATTCGGGAAGGTCCACGATATCCAGCAGGCTCGCCCGCCGCCCCATGGCCTTATATTCCTCTATCAGCAGCTCCAGGGTGCGCCGGGAGGCCCAGTTGTCGGGATTGCAAGTAACGTAAACATAGGGCATGCCGATATTCCAGGCCTCCTCCATCAGAAGCCTGGCGGCCTTCAGCGCCATATGATTGCCCTGATAGGGCGCGTCCACATGATAGCCTATGTGCCCGCCGTAATAGAGATTCTCGTTATAGCCGAACCGCAGATCGCAGCCGCCCACCACCGTATATCCCAGCAGGGGATGCTTGTGCGGCAAGCAGATGGCGTATTTCTCGCAGGGTGCCCAGTTGATGGCCGGGTCCGCTCGCTGGACCTCGGTACGGATCAGCAGGACGTCCTGATCCTGAAGAACTTTTCTGCCAAAAATAAACATGACGGGCACCTCCCGGTATTTTTGCTTTTCTGATCATATCACACTGCCTCTCATCTCTCAAGGAGAGATTTCTCAAGAAGATTTCTCCTGCCGGGGGATTGTTTTCAACTTTCCGAAAACGTGCTATAATAGGACAGATTTGCCGTGACCGGCGGAAGGGAGGATGCGATGAGCGTTGGTAAAAGACAGTTTCTGCTGAACTTGTATGCCTTTCTTCTGCTGTTTTTTGTTTCCCTCTACCGCCAGATCAGCCTGCGGCTCTGGCCCGGCGATCCGGTGCGCACCTATATTCTCTACGGCTGCTACCTGTTTCTCTGCATCGCCTGGGCGATTTCCATCTGGCTGCGGGTGACCCAGCGGACCATGCGGATTTTCCTGCTGGCGGAGGATGCCATCATTCTGTTTGCCATGACGATCCGTTTTGTCCAGGATACCTTCCTGTACGAAAACGTCCTGCTGATGCGCATCACGGGCCTGTGGGTGTCGGGCACCACCCTTCCCGCCCTGGCCATGGGCTTCTTTGCCACCCTGGGCATCGGCCAGCGGGATGACTACCGGATTCCCTGGCGATGGTTCCTGATTCTCATTCCGGTGGTGATCCTCTGCCTTCTCAATCTGACGGATGAGCTGCACCATTTTGTTTGCTATATTGTTCCGGAGGAGCCCCAGCCCAACCTGATTTTCCATCCCGGCGTGGGCTTCGTGCTCATCTACCTGATGGGATTTGTGCTTCTTGGCTGGCAGATCGTGATTATTTACAAGAAGAACCGCATTCTGTCCGACCGGCCGGTACTGCGGTGGCTGGTTCCAATGTTTGAGCCCATGCTGATTCTTCTTGCTTCTTTTTCCTTTATTATGGTTTCCACGGGCCTCATTCCCCAGCTAGAAGGGGTGGAGGTGCTGGAGTTTTACGCCAGAATCTATTATATCGAAATTCTGAGCTGGGAATTCTACATCTATCTGGGGCTGGTGCCCGTCAACACGGGCTATCAGGAAATTTTCGATCATTCCACCGTGTCCATGAAGCTGCTGCCGGCAGGTTCCACCGTCAGTCCGGCCCCTCCCGGCAAGGAGATTCATACCTATCCGCTGGATGACCAGATATTTATCTGGGAAAAGGATGTATCGAAGATTCAGCAGGTCATTTCGGAGCTCAGCCAGCGGGCGGAATCCCTGCAGCAGGAGAGCGTGCTGCTGTCGGCGGAGCTGCGCACGCGGAACGAGGAAGCCGCCACTGCGGCGAAAAACGTGATTTACAACGAGCTGACCGATCTGGTGAAGCGGCAGCTGGATATGATGAAGAAGCTATCCGGCCCCGCCTCCGGCAAGGACCAGCGGCGAAGGCTCCAGGAGCTGCTCCTGCTGGGCACCTATGTGAAGCGCCGCTGCAACCTGAGCCTGATCCAGAAGGAATACGGCAGCGTTCCGGAGGAGGATTTCCGCCTCAGCTTTCAGGATATGCTCTCTGCCCTCTCCCTGATAGGGGTTCCCACGGAGTTTGACTGGCAGACAGGCCTTCAGCTGGACTGCGAAGAAGCCATCGACGCCTTCGAGTGGTTTGAAGAGATTCTGGAAATGGAACAGTACGCCTTTACAAAGGTAAGCATCCTGGCCCGGGAGGGCGCGCTGATTCTGCGCCTGATTGGCACCGATGTGGACGAGCGCATACTGGAGGGCACCGCTGCGGCTGGTCCCAGACTGGAGGGCCGGTAAATGATCTGGGACAGACTGAAAAACTATTATCGGAAATCCCTGCTGATCCGCTCCGCCATCAATACCTATCCCGACGGCATCTGCTTTGCCGCCATGGACGGCCGGCCCATCCTGGCCAACCGGGCCATCAACTCTCTCTGCTATCAGCTCACCGGCCATACCGTGGTAAACGCCTCGGCCATGTGGCAGGAGCTGACGCTCCTCGCCAGTCAGGAGCAGCTCACCCAGAAGCTGGACCGGCTGATCCTTTGGACGGGGGACGGCCGGATATGGCAGTTTCAGCGGCAGCTGCTGCGGGTGCAGAATCAGATGATCTATCAATACGAAGCCTCGGATATCACCACCCTGGAGCAGTACCGGGCCCAGCTTTCCGACACCATTGCCCGGGAGCAGGCCCAGCAGGAGCGGCAGCGGGAGCTGCTGAAAAATATCATTCAGAATAACGAAAATAAGGAGCTGCTGAACGCCAAGATCCGGGTCCACGACCGGTTTGGCCGGCTGCTGCTGATGACCAGAAATACCCTCTCCTCCTCCTCGGATCAAGTGGACGACGGCCTTTTTGAGTCCTGGCAGAACACCGTCACAGATATGGAAAACGCCAGAGATCCCCAAATCAGGGATCTTTCGCAGCCGGAGGCGGAGCTTCTGAAGGTCGCCTCAATGATTGGGTGCCAGATTATTTTCGAAGGAGAACGGCCCCAGGGCAGAGAACAGCAGCTGCTGTTCTACGCCGCTGTCCGGGAGGGCCTCATCAACGCGGTGCGGCATTCGGGCGCCAATGCTCTGTGGGTGCGGTGCGTCCGGAGTTCCCAGGGCTATCAGGCGGATATTTTCAGCAACGGCATGCCGCCCCGTCAGGAAATTGTGGAACAGGGAGGCCTGAAGCACCTGCGGCGCCGGCTGGAGGAGGAAGGCGCTTCTCTTCAAATTGTTTCTTTCCCGGAAGTTCATTTATATATTACTCTGCCCGATGATCGGAGGTCCCTATGATACATGTGCTGATCGTTGAAGATTCCCGCATTTCCCGGGAGGTTTTTGAGCGCGAGCTCTCCTCTGCCCCGGGCTATGTGGTGGCAGCGGCCATCGCCAACGCCGCCAATGCGGAGATTGCCTGCATGAAAAACCGCATTGATCTGGTGCTGATGGATATCTGCACCGCCGACGGGGAGTCGGGGCTGGAGGCCGCTGCCCGGATCAAGCGGCATGACCCTCAGGTGAAGGTCATCATGATGACCTCCATGCCGGAGCATTCTTTCCTGCAAAAAGCAAAAGCTGCCCAATGCGACAGCTTTTGGTACAAGGAAACGGATGACATGTCTTTGCTGGAGGTATGCGACCGCACCATGCGGGGTGAGTTTGTCTGGCCTGAGAAGTCGCCCCGGATTATGATCGGGCAGGCTTACAGCGAGGAATTTACGGACCGGGAGCTGGAGGTCATGCGGGCTCTGGCTCAGGGACTCAGCTACGAGGAAACCGCGGAGGCTCTTTACATGTCCACCAATACCGTCAAGTATCATGTGAAGAATCTGCTGCAGAAAACCGGCTGCCACAGCCGGATTCAGCTGGTGGCGGAGGTGGTGGAAAAGCGTCTGATTCTGCCAAATTACTAAACCGGGGCTGCACGGAAAAAATAACTTGCGTTTTTCCGGCCTAAAAGCTATAATAGCATACAGTAAATCTTTCTGGGGTGTTCGATAACCTGTTTAATTGAACCTACACTCTTTATAAGGGTTTCCTAATGTTACGGCATGCTATGTCAGGCCTCAAGCTAATTCCGTACCGGTATCCCCGGCGGCAGAGGAAGACAGACCCATGCGCTGCGGTCACCCACCTAGCTTTTTGGCTAGGCGTCAATTTGCAGGACCGGCACTCTGGAGGATTTATCTGTTTTATACCTTGGAAGTTTCGCGCAGCGAAACTTGGATCGAGCCTCACAACTAACAAGTGAGGAAGATGCCAAGGCTCGATTGGGGGCGTAGCTCAGCTGGGAGAGCGTTCGGTTCGCATCCGAGAGGTCAAGGGTTCGAATCCCTCCGTCTCCATTTTCGTTTTTTAGCCCGGAAGCCACTGTTTATGCGGCTTCCGGGGTTTTCTTTTTTCTGATAACGGGTGGCACAAACTGGCATAAAACGATCATTTTATGGAGTTGTGCCACTATTTTTGTGCCAGATACTTACGCCCCGACAAACTGGTTTAATTGTTTAACCAGTTCATCATTCCTTGTGGTGGCATAAGTATAACAATTTAATGTCGTCTGTATCTTGATAAAACCGCTTCATCCCAATATCCATAGCGATTCCATCAGTTCCTTTTATAACACTATAACGATCCTCATCTTCATCTCCAGGGATGGGGTAATACAAAATGGTGTTATCAGGAAGAATGATGCCTGGATGACCGCCCC
>CACZRP010000032.1 GCA_902783575.1 uncultured Eubacteriales bacterium | reverse complement strand
TATGTCGGTGTGATGGAATTGGCAGACGTGACGGACTCAAAATCCGTTGATGGCGACATCGTGTGGGTTCGAGTCCCACCACCGGCACTTAAGAAGCCGCAGAGAGCGGCTTTTTTCTTTATCAGGCATCCTGAGGTTTTATTTAAATAAGGATTTCACTGAAAGAGGGGATGAGTGTATGAGTCAGAAGATTTTACTGGTGGACGGACATTCCATAGCCAACCGGGCTTTTTACGGACTGCCTCTGCTTACCAACACCCAGGGCGTTCACACTAACGCTCTGCTGGGCTTTTTCAATATTCTGTTCAGGACCATGGATGAGGTGAAGCCGGATGCGGTGGGCATTGCCTTTGACCTTCCGGCTCCCACCTTCCGGCATCAGATGTATGAAGCCTATAAGGGCAACCGGGAGGGCTTCCCCGACGAGCTGAAGGAGCAGATTCCCCTGCTCCAGGAGCTGCTGGAGAAGGCCGGCATCCGCCTTTTGACCAAGGAAGGCTACGAAGCGGACGATATTCTCGGAACCATAGGCAAACAGCACAGCGCCCGGGAGGATGAGGTCATGATCCTTTCCGGCGACCGGGATCTGCTGCAGCTGGTGGATGAGCATCTGACCCTGCTGATTCCCAAAACCAAGAAGGGCGGCACAGAAACGGAAATCTATCATATTCCCGAGGTAACGGAAAAATACGGCGTGGGTCCCGAGGGCTATCTGCAGATGAAAGCACTGATGGGGGACAGCTCCGACAACATTCCCGGCGTGCCCTCCATCGGTGAGAAGACCGCTTCGAAAATTATCCTGGCCTACGGCAGCCTGGAAGAGGCCATTCGTCATGCGGCAGAAATCAAGCCTGCCAAGGCAGGGGCGAATCTGCAGGAATATCAGGACCAGGCCAGACTGTCCCTGAAGCTGGCCACCATCTGCACCGATGTGCCGGATCCGGGCCAGGTTACGCCCGTGACCCCCGCGCTTTTCCAGCAGAAGGAATTTATTGACGGACTGCGCACCTATGAGCTGAAAAGCCTTCTTAGCCGGGTAAACGCCAGAAAACCCAGCGAGCCTGCCGAGGAGCAGATGAGCCTCATGGAAGCGGCGGCTCCCGCCCTGCCGGCGGATGAAGTCAAAGCCGCCACCCGGGCGCAGCTGACCGGTCTGATGGCGAAGGCAGGACAGGAGAAAAAAATGATGGCCGTTTTCCCCCTCCTGGAGGAAGGCCGCCTCGTGGGCTTTGCCCTTTGCTGCGGGGAAGAGCGCATGTACTTTGAGCCCGCGGAGGAAGAGGATATCAGTATTTTTGCTGATTTTCTTGCCGGCAGCGGTGTGCCCAAGGTTTTCTTTGACCTTAAACCCATCCAGCGGTTTCTTCTGGACAGACAGCTGGCGCCGGTCGCTGAGCCCATGGATGATCTGATGCTGGCCGCTTATCTGCTAAACGCCTCTAAAGGCAGCTATACCGTGGATGAGCTGGCGGTGCATTATCTCGAAGAATATATTCCCACGGAATCGGATGTGCTGGGAACCGGCGCCCGGAAAAAGACATGGTCCGAGGCCGGCTTTGATCAGAGAGCCGCCTACGCCCTGACCTGCGCGAGGGTTCTTTACCGCTGCCGGGACAGGATGATCGAGGATCTAAGAGAAAAGGAAGCGGAGGAGCTGTATCAGGAGATCGAGCTTCCTCTGACGGAGGTGCTGGCCTCCATGGAGTCCTTTGGCATCCGCTGCGACGCCCAGGTGCTGGAGGAAATCGGTTCCTTCCTCAGAAAGGAAATTGCCAGACTCCGTCAGGATATTTACGATATGGCCGGAGAGAAATTCAACATCAATTCCACCAAACAGCTGGGTGTCATTCTGTTTGAACGGCTGGGCCTTCCCGCCGGAAAGAAAACCAAATCCGGCTATTCCACCTCGGCGGAGGTGCTGGAGGGCATGATCGGCTATCATCCCATCATAGGCGCGATTCTGCAGTACCGGCAGCTGTCCAAGCTGGAATCCACCTACGTGGAAGGCCTGAAGCCCTTTATCGGTGAAGATGGCCATATTCATCCCAGCTTTCAGCAGGCGGTGACCGCCACCGGAAGACTTTCCTGTACGGATCCCAATCTGCAGAATATCCCCATCCGGGAAGATATGGGCAGACAGCTGAGGCGGGCATTCCTTCCCAGCAGTGAAGATTATTTCTTCATGGATGCCGATTATTCCCAGATTGAGCTGAGGCTGCTGGCGGACATGTCGGCGGATCAGAATCTGATCGACGCCTATCAGCGGGGCGATGATATTCACCGTCTGACCGCTTCCCAGGTGCTGCATATTCCCTATGAGGAGGTTTCCTCCGCCCAGAGAAGCAGCGCGAAGGCGGTTAATTTCGGCATTGTTTATGGTATCAGCGCCTTTTCCCTGGCAGGAGACCTGGGTATCTCCAATCAGGAAGCGGCGGATTATATCAATCATTATTTTCTTCGTTTTCCCGGCGTCAAACGATTCCTGGATCAGTGTGTTGCCGATGCCAAAGCCAAAGGCTACGGTGAGACCAAGTACCACCGACGCCGTCAGATTGAAGAGTTACGAGCAAAGAATTTCGCCCAGCGTTCCTTTGGCGAACGGGTGGCCAAGAACATGCCCATTCAGGGAACAGCGGCGGATATTATCAAAATTGCCATGAACCGGGTTTATTACCGGATGAAGGCAGAGGGACTGAAGAGCCGGATGATCGTTCAGGTGCATGATGAGCTTCTGATCGAGGTTTACCGGCCTGAAGAGAAAAAGGTAGAGCAGATCCTGAAGGAGGAAATGACCGGGGCGGCATCCCTCCTGGTTCCGCTGGTGATCGAAGTCCACACGGGAGAAAACTGGTATGACGCCAAATAAGTTTCGGGTGATTGGCCTGACCGGAACCATCGCTTCCGGAAAGAGCACGGTATCCCGGTATCTGAGAGATCATTATCACGCGATGCACATCGATGCCGATCTGGTGGCCAGGCGGGTGGTGGAGGAATCGGCCCAGCTGCTGGCGTGGCATTTCGGACAGGAAATCCTGAAGGACGGTACTGTGGACAGGAAAGCCCTGGGCAGCATCGTATTCAGCGATGAGCAGAAGCTGAAGCTGCTGAATTCTCTGGTGCACCCGGAAACCTGCCGCAGAATCGGTGAGATGATCGAAGACTGCCGCCATGAGGCCTCTGAGCCCCTTACTCTGGTGGTGGTGGAGGCCATTGAGCTGGTCACCACTCCGCTTAAAGACATGGTGGATACCATCTGGGTGGTCTACGCGGATCCGGAAATCCGTATTTCCCGAATGATGAAGGAACGGTCCCTGTCCAGAGAAGAGGCTGAAAGCCGGATCTCCAGCCAGTGGGATGATGAGACCTATCTCAGCTTTGCCCATCAGGTGATCCGGAGCGGCCGGGGCTCCCTGGAGGAGCTTTACCGCCAGGTGGACCTGGCAGTGGAAAATCTGCAATGAAAAAAGTAATCCTGTTTATATTGATGCTGTCTCTGCTGATGACCGGATGTCGTGATCCACTGGGGCAGGAGCCGGAAGCTTCGCCGGAGGCTGAAGAGGCGGAACCGGCGGGGGATGCCCTGTCAGAAATTCATCCTGCCGCCCGGGTGCAGGATCAGCAGGAAATGACGGAAACCCAGATCACCCTGTGTATGCCGAAGCCGGATTCCCTGCTGCCCTGGATGATCAGCAACAGCTATGAGGCGGACCTTCTGAGCCTGATCTGCGAGCCTCTGTGGGTCCCCGGCTCTGACGGAAAGCCTGATCTGGTGCTGGCGGAGAGCTATGAGCTTTCGGAGGATGGCACCTATCTGGATGTGGCGCTGAAGAAGAATATCCTCTTTCACGACGGCTCCGGCCTGGACGCGGGAGATGTATATGAAACCATGCGCAGCATCCGGTCCATGGGCGGATGGTACCGGGGAGCACTGGAGTCCGTGGAAGGAATGACGGTGGTGGACTTTTATACCATCCGGATCTATCTTAAGAATCCCGGATTTTATGCCCTGGAAGAGCTGATTTTTCCCGTGGTGCCCGAGGAGACGGGAACAGCTGCCTATCCTGCCGGCACCGGACCCTATCTGTTTTCAGAGGACTCGGACCGGAGGCAGATGCGGCTGTCCGCTTTTGAGGATTATCACGGCAAGGTTCCGGAGATACCGGGAATCCGGGTCATCTACACCCAGGACGCGAAAAGCGTCAAACAGGCTTTTGATTCGGGAAGATCGGACCTTTTCCACATGGATAACATGCCATGGGATGAATATCAGTTTAACGCGAATTATCAGATTGACACCTGTCCGGGATCCTCTCTGGTTTACCTTGAGTTTTCCACGGCCGGTTTCGGGAGTGTTCTGTCCAACAGGCAGAAGACAGCCTGGGCCATTGACAGTGAAAGGGTGTTGAGGGAAGCAGCCCTGGGCTATGGCTATGTCTGTGAAACGCCCATCCGGACAGATTACTGGTACGGAAAAAGAATTCCGGAAACCTACCCCTATGATCCGGAGAGGGCAGCCATGGTGGCTGTCAGCGGAGAAAATGTGCAGACCGTCCGGCTGATGTATGATGCCTCGGATCCGGTGCTGACCAGAGCGGCAGCCGCCGTTGCGGACTGCCTGAAGGAATGTGGGATGGACGCGACCCTGGTTACCTTTGGCGACTATGATCTGAGAGTTGTCCGAAGGGATGTGCATCTGCTGCAGGGCGTCCGGATGATCGGGGCGGAGGAGGCCCTTTCGGAAGCGCTGACGGAAGAGGAAGTGGTACGGGTCCTGACGGGAAAAGCCATGGAGTCTCTGGAACAGCTCCCGGTTTACGGACTGTTTTTCCTGGATGACGGCGCGGTCAGAAATAATAAAAGCCTTGGGAACCTGAATCCCGGAGAAGTATTCATCTACCGGGGCATAGAAAATATCAGATAATCCAGCGGGAGGTTCTTATGAGTCATTGGAATACCAGAGGACTGCGGGGCAGTGCCTTTGAGGATACGCTGAATATGACCAATGAGCAGTATCGCAAGGAGGGGCTGGCTCTGATTCAGAAAATACCCACTCCCATCAAGCCCATCGAGATTGATCATGAAAGACGGACCATATCCCTGGCCTATTTCGAGCAGAAAAGTACCGTGGACTATATCGGCATCATGGGCGGCATTCCCATCTGCTTTGACGCCAAGGAGTGCGGAAAGAAAAGTCTTCCCTTTTCCAATATTCATCCTCACCAGGTGCAGTTCATGTCCGATTTTGCCCAGCAGGGCGGCATCGCCTTTCTGCTGGTGCATTTCACCGATTACCAGGAAACCTATGTGCTTCCGGTGGAGGTATTGAAGGAATATTACTATAAAGAAGGCGGCCGTTCCTCCATTCCCTACAGCGCCTTTTCCAGGGAGCTGCTGGTGGAGGATAAGGGAGGAGCCTATCTTCATTATCTGCCCGCGGCGCTGAAGTACGCGAAGATGGAAGCCAGGGGCGTTTTTAAGACTGATACTTGCCAAGATGAAGAAAAAAGTGTATAGTATTGGGATGGTATTTTTATTTCGTGATTGCACCTGAAAGGGGTAGAACATATGGATACACAGTACAAGAAAATCGTCATTGACGCCATGGGCGGCGACTACGCGCCTGAGGCCCCTGTGGCCGGTACGCTGCTGGCCCTTCAAAAATATCCGAACCTGTCCGTGACCCTTGTGGGAACCAGGGAAGCCCTGGACCGTGAGCTGGCAGGCAAGGAATACGATGCTGCCCGGCTGAACCTGGTCTATGCCACTCAGGTGGTGGAGAATGAGGAGCATTCTCCCGTGGACGCCATCAAAAAGAAAAAGGATTCCTCCATGGTGGTGGGACTGAATATGATCCGCCATCAGGAAGCGGACGGAATGATCAGCGCCGGCAATACCGGAGCGCTGCTTTCCGGCGCGACCCTCATTGCGGGAAGAATCCGCGGGGTATTCCGCCCGGCACTGACCCTGGCGCTGCCCACGGGTCAGACCCCGACACTCCTGCTGGACGTGGGTGCCAACATGGACGCCAAGCCCCAGTATCTGGTGCAGTTTGCGCAGATGGCCTCCATCTATTACCGGAGCCTTTACAACGTGAAGGAGCCCCGGGTGGCCCTGCTCAACGTGGGCGTGGAAGAGGGCAAGGGCAATCAGCTGGCCAAGGAGACCTATGATCTTCTGAAGACAGCGCCCGGCATCAACTTTACAGGCAACATCGAAGCCAGAGAATACTTTAACAATCAGGCCGAAATCATCGTGACCGAAGGCTTTGCGGGAAATATACTGCTGAAGGGCTCCGAGGGACTGGCTGCCTATATGTTCAGCTCCATTAAAAAGAGCCTGATGAGCAGTCTGAGAACGAAGATCGGCGCCCTGCTGATTATGCCGGCACTCAAGGGTCTGAAGAACAGCCTGGATCCCAGAACCGTGGGAGGCACCCCGCTTCTGGGGGTGAACGGGGCTGTCATCAAGGCCCACGGCAATTCCCGGGCGGAAGCCTTTGTGAGCGCTGTGGAGCAGTGCCTTAAATTCATTGATACAGGAGTCAACCGCACCATCGAGGAGGAACTGGCCAAAGCCAAGGCAGCGGGAAAGGAAGCTGGAAATGAGTAAGGAAGAAAGAAAACCTTTTGATATCATCTGCGAAATCATTGCCGAGGAGATGGATATCAACCCTCAGGATATAACGGAAGAAATGTCCTTTGATGAGGATCTGGACATGGACAGAAATTCCATCATGCAGGTGCTGGTGGCCTGTGAAATGGAATTCGGCATCGACTACGAGCAGGCGGATTTTGAGGATATCCGCACCGTGGGCGATATTCTGAAGAGCCTGGAAGAATGGTGAGATGAGCCGGTATCTGTCCAATCAGGAAATACGTGAGCTGGAGGGAATTCTCCGGTATCATTTTCACGATGCCCGTCTTCTGTCCCAGGCGCTGACGCACTCATCCTACAGCCGGGAACAGTCCCAGACGGGAAAAACCGTTCCGGATTACGAGCGCCTGGAGTTTCTGGGCGACGCGGTCCTGGAGCTGTGCACCTCGGATATGCTTTTTCACCGTTTTGACTGGACGGAGGGAAAACTGACAAGGCAGCGGGCCAATATTGTCTGTGAAGAATCTCTCTCCTTTGTGGCGGAAAAGCTGTCCCTGGGTAAATATCTGATCCTCAGCTACGGAGAAGAAAAGACGGGAGGCCGGCAGCGGCCTTCCATTTTATGCGATATTGTGGAATCCATCATCGGAGCCGTCTACCTGGACGGAGGGATGGAAGAGGCCAGGAGCCTCATTCAGCGGATTCTTTATCATCATCTGGACGAGATTCCTTCAGTGAGGGGTACGGATCATAAGTCCGCCCTTCAGGAGCTGGTTCAGGCGGAAGGAAAGCAGGCCCCGTCTTATCAGGTCATTCTGGAAGAGGGACCGCCCCACAACCGGGTCTTTACGGTGGAGATTACGGTGGACGGACATTCCATCTGCCGCGCCGCCGGACACAGCAAAAAGCAGGCTGAACAGAATGCCGCTCTGCAGGCAATTCAGCTTTTATACAGTAAAAACAATTGATCGGGAGCATGTATGGAACTTAAACGAGTGGAGATCATCGGATTCAAATCCTTTCCGGACAAGGTACGGGTGGAATTCGGTGAGGGCGTGACGGCGATCGTCGGCCCCAACGGCAGCGGCAAAAGCAATATCGCTGATGCCGTGCGCTGGGTGCTGGGAGAACAGAGCGCCAAAACCCTGCGAGGCTCCAAGATGGAGGACGTCATCTTTGCCGGTACCGAGCGCAGAAAGCCCCTGGGCTTTGCCCAGGTCACCCTGGTACTGGATAACCGGGACCGCAAGATGTCCGTGGATTATGAAGAAGTGGCCATCAGCCGCCGGATCTACCGCTCCGGCGAAAGTGAATACGCCATCAACGGAGGCCGCTGCCGCCTGAGGGATGTCCAGGAAATGCTCATGGACACCGGTATAGGCAAGGATGGATACAGCCTCATCGGTCAGGGTCAGATTGACCAGCTGCTGAGCTCCAAGCCCCAGGACCGGCGTATGATATTTGAAGAAGCGGCCGGTATCACCAAGTTCAAGACCAGGCGTGACCAGGCTCAGAAACAGCTGGCAGATGAAGCCGGACGGCTGGACAGGGTCAGCGATATTCTGAATGAACTGAATTCCAGAATTGAGCCCCTGCGGCAGCAGTCGGAGGCGGCGAAAAAATATCTGGAGCTGAGGGATGAGCTGAAGCTCTATGAGGTGTCTTCCTTCATTGGTGAATACGAGCAGCTCAAAGCCCAGTATGATAGGGTGGAAGCCCTTCTTTCCGACCTGGAGGAGCAGATTGCTTCCTCCAAGGCTCTGGAAGAAGCGGCCAAAGAAAAATCCGAGCAGCTGGCCAGGTCCGTGGATGAGAACCGCCGGCGCCTGCTGTCCCTGAATCAGGAGCTGAGCGATCTGAAGCTCAGCCAGGAGAGCGGTGAAGGCGATAAAAGAGTATTGCTGGAGCAGATTTCCCATTATCAGGAAGATATGGAATCCCTCCAGATTCGGCTGGATGAACTGAAAACCAGAATATCCGACCGAACCCGTACCCTGGAAAAGGAAGAAAACAAATCCAGAAGTCTGGATGAAAAAATCAGTGAACAGTCCGAAGCACAGAAAAAACTGGAGGAACAGTCTCTTTCCCAGCAGAAGGAGAATGAGCTTCAGGGAGCCGCGGTTCAGAAAGCCCGCAAAGAGCTGACAGAAGCCGAGGATGAATATCAGTTCGCCTCTGTGGAATACCAGCGCTACGAGCTGCTGAGCAGCCAGGACAAGGACCAGCTGGAAAACTCCAGGGAAGAGATCTCCGGCCTTCAGGCGCGAAAAGCCGGGGCCGAGCAGGCCCTTCAGGAGCTGGATGCCAGGCTGGCCGGACAGCAGAAGGAATTCGACGATCTTTCCGAAAGGCTGAAAAAGGCCGAGGACAGATACAGCCAGGATAAAAAGCTGCAGGATGATAAACGGCGCCAGCAGGAATCCCTGATGCTTCAGCTGAAGGATATGCAGGGCAAGATCGGCTGGCTGAACGGCCTGAATCAGGATTACGAAGGCTTCAGCGGATCGGTCAAGGCGCTGATGAAGTTAAAGAAGGCCCAGGAAGGAAGCTATGAATTCAGACTGGGCGGATCGATTCACGGGACTCTGGCGGATCTGATTCATGTAAAGAAAGAATACAGCGTTGCCCTGGACGTGGCTCTGGGCGCCGCGCTGCAGAATGTGGTGGTGGACAACACCTCCGGCGCGAAATCTCTGATCAGTTATCTGAGAGACAAGAGAATCGGAAGAGCGACATTCCTTCCTCTGGATTCGGTCACAGCCCGCGGCCGGATTGCCGCGGAGAAGGAAATTCTCGCCATGCCGGGAGTCATCGGCTTTGCCAATACCCTGGTGGAAACGAAGGATATCTACCGGAAGATCCTTTCCCGCCAGCTGGGCGGCGTGGTGGTGGCCAAAGACTTTGACAGTGCCTCCCGGGTATCCAGGGCCCATGGCCAGGTGGTCCGGGTCGTAACGCTGGATGGTGATATCTTCAATATCGGCGGCTCCATTACCGGCGGCAGTAACCACCAGCAGAAGAGCGGAATCCTGAGCCGCAAGGCGGAAATGGATGACCTGCGGGAAAGTCTCGCGGTCAAAAGAAAAGAGGGAGACCAGCTGTTTCATGAAATCCGGGATCTTGGCTCGGCCCTCGCCAGTCAGGCATCCGGGATTGCGGAGCTGAAGAACAGCCTTACCCGTCTGGAACAGAGCAGACAGGAAACCGGCGCTGCCATGGATCAGTACCGTTTCCAGATTGAAGAAGTAGAGCGCCGCCTGCAGGAGGTAAGCACCGAAGGCGATAATGTTCTGAAAATTCATCAGGAGCATCAGGAGGCCTTTGAAAAAAGCAAAGAACGCCTGCAGAAGGCAGCTGATAACCGAAGCGGTCTTCAGGAAAAGCTGAAGCAGGAAGAACAGAAGCTTCATGAACTGGAAGAAGCGCTGGCGGGTACAAAGCAGAGCATTCAGGAGCTGACCCTGCGTCTGAACGGACTGAAGCAGGAAAAACAGTTCATGCTGCAGCAGATTCAATGGGAAACCGGCGAAATCGAAACCCTGACCACGGAAGCAGAAGGCATTATCGATGAATCCGCCGGCGTGAAGGAATCCCTGGAGAAGGCCCAGAAGGATATTGTCGCCATCGGAGAACGGCAGGAGAAGATCCGCCTGGAGCTGGAAGAAAAGCAGCAGCTCATTCAAAAGCAGGAAGTGCTGTTCGAGCAGGTGGATGAACAGAGAGAATCCGCGCTGAAGGAAACAGAGGAGCTTTTAAGAAACTTCTCTGGCCTGGAGAAGGAGCAGGTAAGACTGGAAAATCAGTCATCAAGAGCCAAAAAAGATCTGGACGACCTTCAGGACCGCATGTGGGAAGATTATCAGATTACCTATGGCGCCGCCAAGGAGCTGGCAGCCCGCGGATTCAACGACGATGAAGACATGCAGGCGGCCTCGGAGCTCTCCAAAACCAAGCGCCGTCAGAAGATTTCCCAGCTGAAGGATGAGATCAAAAAGCTGGGTCCCGTCAATGTAGCCGCGATTACTGAATACCAGTCCCTCACGGAGCGGGTGGAATTTCTGTCCCGGCAGAGGGATGACATTCTTCAGTCCGAACAGAATCTTCAGGATATCATCCTTCAGATGACCAGCAAGATGGAAGAGCAGTTTAAGGCCGGCTTTGCCAGCATCGCTGCCTCTTTTGATCAGGTGTTTAAGCTGATGTTCGGAGGCGGTCAGGGCATCCTGCGCCTCACCGAGGGAGAGGATTCACTGGAGGCAGGCATCGAAATTATTGCCCAGCCTCCCGGAAAGAAGCTGCAGAGCATGCTGCTGCTTTCCGGTGGTGAAAGAGCCCTGACGGCTATTGCCCTGCTGTTTGCCATTCAGCAGCTGAATCCGGCACCCTTCTGCATTCTTGACGAGATCGAGGCTGCCCTGGATGACGCCAATGTGGAAAGATATGCCCGGTACCTGAAAAAGATGTGCTCCAGTACGCAGTTCATCGTCATCACCCACAGAAAGGGAACCATGGTGGCTGCGGATACGATGTATGGTGTTACCATGGAAGAGAAGGGTGTATCCAAGTGTATTTCCGTCAATTTTGATTCAAAAGAACAGGAGGAGCTCTATGGGGCTGTTTGACGCGCTGAAAAGGGGCCTGAGGAAGACCCGCGAAGGATCCATGGGCGTCGTGGATGAAATCTTTCTCCAGTATGGCGAGATCAGCGACGACTTTTACGACGAACTGGAAGAAGCGCTGATTCTGGCGGATCTGGGTATGACTACCTCCATGGATATTGTGGCCAGGGTCAGAGAAAAGGCAGAAGAGAGGAACCTGAAATATACCAAACAGGTATATGATGTTTTCATTGAAGAAATCAAAAGAATTCTCTATACCAGCAAGCCGAAGGCTGTCATTGACAGAATGACCAACGTCCTTCTGGTGATCGGCGTCAACGGCGCCGGAAAGACCACCACCATAGGCAAGCTGGCTTATCAGCTGAAGGAGGAGGGCCATGATGTGGTCATTGCCGCCGCGGATACCTTCCGCGCGGCCGCCATTGATCAGCTGAAGGTGTGGGCCGACAGGGCGGGGGCTACTTTTGTGTCCCATGAGGAGGGTTCCGACCCCGGAGCCGTGGTTTATGACGCGGCTGACATCACCCATTCCCGCTGGGCGGATATTCTGCTGGTGGATACGGCAGGCCGGCTTCAGAACAAAAAGAATCTGATGGAAGAGCTGAGGAAAATCGGAAAGATCCTGGAAAGGGAATTCCCCACTGCTCACAGGGAGGTGCTGCTGGTGCTGGACGCCACCACCGGACAGAATGCTCTGAGTCAGGCCAAGCTCTTTAAAGAGGTGGCACCCATCAGCGGTATCATTCTCACAAAGCTGGACGGCACCGCCAAGGGCGGCGTTGTGATTGGCATTGTGAACGAGCTGGAAATTCCTGTCAAGTATATCGGAATCGGAGAAGGAATCAACGATCTGAGACCCTTTGATCCCGATGAATTCGCCACGGCGCTGTTTTCTCTAGATGAGAGAAAAACCGAAAACAGTGCTCCTGGCTCTGAAAATTAAAAATGAATTAGGCATCGGGAACCTGGCCGGATCGGTCAGGTTTCTTTTTGTCCTGACATAAGTGCCATGGAAAAGAAAGAGGCGGCCGGATATAATGAAAGAATCATCATTGAAGGAGAAGGACAATGCCTCATACCGCCAGACATTTTCAGCCGGGTATATATCACATTGTGCTCAGGGGTTATCATCATTTTCCCCTGTTTCAGGAAGCTGAAGATAAAGAACATTATATTTCTCTGATTTACCGTTTCCGAAAAAAGACGGGTGCCAGGGTCTGCGCCTTTCTGATTCAGGATTCTGCCGCCCACCTGCTGATGGAGGAGGACGGAAAGGAAAGCATTTCCGATTTCATGAGAAGAATCGGTATTTCCTACAGCCGGTGGCTCAGAAAGCAGTACATTGTGGAGGAGGGACCGGCCTTCCGTGACAGATTCAGCGCCGCCAGGATGACGGATCCGGCCGGGATCGTCAGGCTGGTCAGCGCTTTTCATTATGAGGATGAGGCGAAAACCATCCTCAGACCCTTCAGCAGTGCCGGAGAGTATTATTCTATGGAACCGAGGCTGGACATTGAACCGGTGCTGGAGATGATGCGGCTGGCGGGAAACAGGGGGAAAGGTTCCGATGTTCAGGGCCTGCTGGAAGAGACAAGGGAGATGTTCGCCTATTCCGATGAGGAGGTGCGGCTGATGCTGCAGGAACTATGTGAAGAGGCGGATTATTCGCTTTCTCCTGAGGAAGCGCAGCACAGAGCCCTCCGGATACTGAAGAAAGATTTTAGGATCAGCGTGAGGCAGCTTTCAAGGGTCAGCGGCGTCAGCAAATCCTCCATCGACAGACTCAGATAATTTTCTGCCGGAAGCCTGCCCGGACAGGTTGATATTTATTCCTTTTAGTGCTACAATAACATCAATATGCTATGATGCCTTAGAGTTGGCTTTTGAGCAAATTCTAAGTAAGTATAATCAAGCAGGGAAAGGAGGATCGAACGTGTTATTAGGCATTTCGAATGGTCTTGTTATCGGTATGGGACTGGGCGTTGTGTTCTTCGGACTGATCTGCATCATCATCCTGATTACAATCATGGGCAAGGTGATCAATCTTCTTGTGAAGGACAAACCGGCAGAGCCCGTTAAGGCTGCACCTGTAATGGCGCCGGCGCCGGCAGCTTCCACAAACGAAATTCCCAACAGACCTGAGTTTGTCGCTGCTGTATCTGCAGCCATTGCTGAGGAGCTGGGAACCGATATCAACAAAATTCAAATCGTTTCGATCAAAAAAATCTGATTTCAGAGAGGAAACACACAATGAAAAAGTACCTGGTTAACGTAAACGGCACTGATTATGAAATTACTTTAGAAGCGCTCAAAGAGGGCGAGGATTTCGCTCCCAAGGCAGCTCCCGCAGCTCCTGCTGCTTCCAAGGCCGCCGCTCCCGCAGGCGGAACCCCCGTTACCGCTCCCATGCCCGGCAACATCCTGGATATCAAAGTCACCCAGGGACAGATGGTTGCCGCTGGCCAGACTCTGGTTATTCTTGAAGCTATGAAGATGGAAAACGAGATTCAGGCTCCCGTCGACGGAACTGTTGCTTCCATCAATGTCTCCAAAGGATCTTCTGTCGAATCCGGCGCTGTGCTTGTTGTTCTTAGCTGATCACAAACCTACCGTATCCACAGAATAGTGAAAAGGAGCTTGTCAAATGGAGTATATCCAGAACTTTCTAGTACAAACTGGTTTTGCCACGGTTAACTGGCAGCAGTTGGTCATGATTGTGATCGCTTTCCTGCTGATGTACCTGGCCATCAAAAAGCAGTTTGAACCGCTGCTGCTTTTACCTATTTCCTTTGGTATGCTGCTGACGAATCTTCCCGGAGCAGAAATGTTCCATGAGATCTTCTTCGCCGGCGGACATGTCCAGTGGGAACTGCTGCACGGCGGCGCCATGACCCAGGAACTGGCCAGTGAAATGGCTTCCGTGGGTGTCGCTGAAAATGTTTACAGTCAGATTGCCGTAGGCTCCAGCGCCACGGCTGGCCTGATTGATATCCTGTACCTGGGCGTTAAGCTCGGTATCTACCCCTGCTTGATTTTCATGGGCGTCGGCGCCATGACGGACTTCGGTCCCCTGATTGCCAACCCCAAGAGCCTTCTGCTGGGCGCTGCCGCTCAGCTGGGCATTTTCCTGACCTTCATTGCGGCTTCCACCATTCTTGGCTTCAAGCCCAATGAGGCCGCTTCCATCGGTATCATCGGCGGCGCCGATGGTCCTACCGCCATCTACGTAACTTCCCGTCTGGCTCCCGATCTGCTGGGCCCCATCGCTGTAGCAGCCTATTCCTACATGGCTCTGGTGCCGGTTATTCAGCCGCCCATCATGCGTATGCTGACCACCAAGGAAGAGCGTCAGATTTCCATGAAGCAGCTTCGTCCTGTTAAGAAGGTCGAGAAGATTATCTTCCCCATCATCGTTACCGTATTTGTTTCCTTCCTGGTTCCTTCCGCAGCGCCTCTGATCGGCTGCCTGATGTTTGGTAACCTTCTGAAGGAGAGCGGCGTTACCGAGCGTCTTTCCAAGACTGCCCAGAACGAGCTGATGAATATCGTTACCATTTTCCTTGGCATTTCTGTCGGTGCCACTGCCACAGCCAACACCTTCCTGAGCCTTCGTACCCTGGGTATCATGGCCATGGGTATCGTTGCCTTCGGATTCGGTACTGCCGGCGGTGTCCTGCTTGCCAAGTTCATGAACCTGTTTATGACCGAGAAGATCAACCCGCTGATTGGTTCCGCCGGTGTTTCTGCCGTTCCTATGGCTGCCCGCGTTTCCAACACGGAAGGTCAGAAAGCCAAACCCGGCAACTTCCTGCTCATGCATGCCATGGGTCCCAACGTGGCCGGCGTTATCGGTTCCGCTATCGCAGCCGGTGTGCTGATGGCCCTGTTCGGCTAAGGTTCCAGGAGGTAAAGTATAATGGCAAAAAATCCCTTAAGAATTACAGATACAATCCTGCGTGACGCCCATCAGTCCCAGGCCGCGACCCGTATGCGCACGGAGGATATGCTTCCGGCCTGCGAGCTGCTGGACAACATGGGCTACTGGTCCCTGGAGTGCTGGGGCGGCGCCACCTTTGATTCCTGCATGCGTTTCCTGAACGAGGATCCCTGGGAGAGACTGCGGGCCCTGAAAAAGGCTATGCCCAAAACCCCTCTTCAGATGCTTCTCCGCGGTCAGAACCTGCTGGGCTACAAGCACTATGCCGATGACGTGGTAGAGCAGTTCTGCAAAAAGTCCATCGAGAACGGTATTCAGGTTGTCCGTATTTTCGACGCTCTGAATGACCCCAGAAATATGGAAGCTGCCATGAAGTACACCAAGTACTACGGCGGTACCGTTGAGGCCTGCATCAGCTACACCATCAGCCCTGTCCACGATGAGGACTATTTCGTCCGCCTGGCCTGCCAGCTGCAGGATATGGGCGCCGATACCATCGCCATCAAGGATATGGCCAACCTGCTGCTTCCCTATGAAGCTTACAGCCTGGTTAAACGGCTGAAGAGCGAGCTTTCCATTCCGCTGCATCTGCATACCCACAACACCACCGGTACCGGTGACATGGTGTATCTGAAGGCTGCGGAAGCCGGTGTGGATATCGTCGATACCGCGCTGTCCCCTCTGGCGAATGGTACTTCCCAGCCCACCACCGAATCTCTGGTGGCGACCCTGGCCGGTACCGACCGTGATACCGGACTGGATCTGTCCAAGCTTTCCGAGGCCGCTGTTCATTTCCGTAAAGTGGCTCAGAGGCTGCAGGATGAAGGCTCTCTGAACACCAAGGTGCTTCATGTAGATACCAACACCCTGCTGTACCAGGTTCCCGGCGGTATGCTTTCCAACCTGATTTCTCAGCTGAAGCAGGCCAACGCTGAAGACAAGTACTACGATGTGCTGGCTGAGGTTCCGAAGGTGCGTGCCGATTTCGGTTATCTGCCTCTGGTTACCCCGACCTCTCAGATCGTCGGTTCTCAGGCCGTGCTGAACGTGCTGACCGGTGAGAGATACAAGATGGTTACCAAGGAAGCCAAGGGCGTCCTGAAGGGCGAATACGGCAAGGTTCCCGGCGAGATCAATGAGGAAGTCCGCAAGAAAGCCGGCATCAAGCCTGAAGAGATCATCACCTGCCGTCCGGCAGATCTGATCGAGCCTGAGTACGACAAATACAAGGCCGAGCTGGGTGACCGCGCTCACAAGGAAGAAGATGTTCTTTCCTACGCGCTGTTCCCCCAGGTAGCCATGAAATTCTTCGACTGGAGAGACGGCAAGGCCGCTGAAGAAGCAGCTCCCAAGGCCGCTCCCGCCAAGGCAGAGAATGAAGTCCGCCGCCTGTATGTCCAGGACTCCGGCAAATAAGATCACCCCTGAAAACATAAAGAACCGCAGCGTTGGCTGCGGTTCTTTTTTGTGTGAGCTTCTGGACCCACATCGGAGCAGGACTTTCGATATTCAGTTTTCATGGGCCTTCCAGTCCAGAATTTCCTCCAGCCGCTCCCTGACTTCCTTTTCCTGTCCTTCACCCGCGGGACGGTAATAGCGTCTGTCCGCGAGAGCATCAGGAAGGCAGTGCATCCGGGTCAGTTTCTCTTTGGTATCATGGGCATATTGATAGCCTTCGCCATAGTGCAGGTCTTCCATCAGCCTGGTGGGCGCGTTTCTGATCTGCAGCGGCACCGGCTCCAGGGGCTTCTCCCGGATATCCCGCTTGGCTTCTTCGGCGGCGATATACAGGGCATTGGATTTGGGAGCCATGCTGAGATAGATCACTGCCTCGGCCAGGTTGACATCACATTCCGGCATGCCGTTGAAATGACAGGCCTGATAGGCAGCTACGCAAAGGGGCAGGGCCTGAGGGTCCGCCAGACCCACATCTTCACTGGCGAAGCGGATGAGACGCCGGGCGATATACAGCGGATCTTCGCCGCCCTGCAGCATCCGTTCCATGTAATAGACGGCTGCATCGGGGTCGGAGTTACGCATGGACTTGTGAAGGGCGGATATGAGATTATAGTGTTCCTCTCCCGTTTTGTCGTAGAGCAGGGAGCGGCGGTTGGTGCACTGGGCGAGGATTTCATCCGTTACCAGGATGCCATCGCTGGAGATCCTGCCGTTGAGCACGGTCATTTCCAGCGTTCCAAGGGCTGTACGGGCGTCACCGTTTGCGAAACGGGCAATCACCCGAAGCTGATCTTCACTGATGAGTACATGCTGGTCTCTGTAGCCCTGGGGGTGGACGAGAGCTCTTTTGAGCAGGTCCATCATTTCCTCTTCCGTAAGCTGTTTCAGGACAAAGACACGGCAGCGGGAGAGAAGAGCGCTGTTGATCTCAAAGGATGGATTCTCGGTGGTGGCGCCGATGAGAATAATGCTTCCCTTTTCCACATAGGGAAGGAAGGCATCCTGCTGGGCTTTGTTAAAACGATGGATTTCATCCACAAACAGCACGGTCCGAATACCCATCAGGCGGCTTCTGTCTGCGGCAGCCATCACTTCCCTGATTTCCTTAATACCGCTGGTGACCGCACTGAAATCCACAAATTCGGAACGGGTATGATTGGCGATGATCCTCGCCAGGGTGGTTTTTCCCACACCGGGAGGCCCCCAGAATATCATGGAGGAGATTTCATCTCTTTCTATGATCTGACGGAGAATCATGCCCGGACCCAGCAGATGGGTCTGGCCGACAAATTCCTCCAGAGAGGCAGGCCTCAGACGGCTGGCCAGCGGGGCCACCACTGGCCTGTCATCAAACAGATTGATCTGATTCATATTTATTCTCCCCATTCGCGATAGCCATGGATCATACAAAAAAAGCCGCGAAACAACGCGGCCTCGGAATATGCGGATGAAGGGACTCGAACCCCCACGTCATGGACACTAGATCCTAAGTCTAGCGCGTCTGCCAATTCCGCCACATCCGCAGGAACAAAGGATAGTTTATCATTGTTCCTGTTTTTAGTCAAGAACTTATCTGACCCGCTCATCGCCCCAGAAGAAGAGAGCGACGGTGCCGGGACCGGTATGGGAACCTATGGTGGTACCCACGCTGTTGATCTCGACACGGCCATTCAGCTTGGGGAAGGTTTGCTCCACAAGATCCGCCACAGCCCGGGCATCCTCCGGACAGTCGGAGTTGGAAATATAGCATTTGCCGGAATAATCCAGGCCGCCCTCGGCATGTTCTTTCATCTTTTCAACAATCTGGCGGATGACGGCCTGCTTGGTACGGATTTTATACCGGGGAATCAGGCGTCCCAGATCATCCATGTTCAGAAGGGGACAGATTTTCAGCAGGGTGCCCACAAAGCCGGCGGTCTTGGTAACCCGGCCGCCCTTGATATAGAAAGTCAGATCGGTGGAGAAGAACCAGTGATGAAGGTTGAGCTTATGGGCTTCCGCGAAATCATGAACCTCGTCGATGGTTTTTCCTTCGTCACGAAGATCAGCCAGGTGATCCATCAGAAGACCGTATCCGGAGGAAGCGCCCAGGGAATCGACGATATAGATCTTGCGGTCGGGAAATTCTTCCCGAAGAATCTCGGCGGCAGAGGAGGCGGAGTTGTAGACGCCGCTGATGCCGGTGGAGAGGGTGACATGAAGAATATCCTTTCCTTCCTCCAGGAAAGGACGGAAATAAGCGGTAAACTCTCCGATGGAAACCTGAGAGGTCTTTGTTTCAGCGCCATTGACCATAGCCTGATAGAAATCATGGAAGGGAATAGACTGTCCGAGATCATCGGGATATTCTTTGCCGTCGAGGAAATAGTGGAAACAGATGTAATGTATATCGCGAGTTTCAAAATGATCCTTGGACAGATCAGCTGTTGAGCAACAGCTCAGCACAAAGCTATGGTTATCGGACATGATGAGGCTTACCTTTCGATGATTTAATATAGAATATTAGAAGTATTATAGCACAAAGAAAAAGGAGGAGCAAGTCCTCCTTTTTGCGCGATGAGTTTTCGGATGGGATGTCTTTAGATCAGATGGAAGGATTTCAGCAGGAAGATGCCGATGAAAAGCGTAACCGAAGAAATCAGCGTGGTGAAAATCAGAATCTGTCCGGCCAGCTCGTCGTCGGAGTGCATGTTCTTTGCCATGATATAGCTGGATACGGCGCTGGGAGCCATGAACTGAATAAACAGGGCGCCCAGTTCTTCGTTTCTGAAGCCCATGACCACGGCCAGACCCACCACAGCCACGGGAATCAGCACCATTTTCAGCAGCACGGCCCAGAAGGTCAGCTTGAAATACTTTCTGGCAGCCTGGATGGTAAACTGTCCGCCCAGACAGATGAGGGCCAGGGGTGTTGTCAGCGAGGCAAACTGGGAAAGGGAGGTTTCGATGACCGCAGGCAGAGACCAGTGGAAGAAGGAGAAGGGAAGACCCAGCACAATACCGATAATCAGCGGATTGGTGACGATATCCTTCAGCATCTTCACGGCGGAAATCTTCTGAGCCTTCTCATTTTCCGCCCGGTCTCGGAACATCGTCAGAATGATGACCGCGGAAATGTTGTAGAGAGGCACGGTGAAGGGCAGCAGCAGCGAGGTGGAGGCGGCGCCGGTCTCGCCGAACATGCTGATGGCCAGAGGAACGCCCAGAATGGAGAAGTTGCCGCGGTAGATACCCTGTATGAAGGCGCCCTGGCTGGATTTGGAGGGAATAAAGGCCCGGGCGATGACAATCAGAAGCGCGATGATCACCACCGTGGAGAGCATGGCGAAGAAAATGAGAGAGGGGTTGAAAATCGTGGTCAGATCCGCTGCTTTAATCTGCCGGAACAGCTGAATGGGAAGGGATATTTTAAAGACGATTTTAGATCCGGCGCTGATAAACGACTCGTTGATGATTTTATATTTACGCAGCAGATAGCCGGTGAGGACCAGAATAAACAGTGGTCCGACACTCTCCAGGCTGTAGAGGAAATTGCTCATGCTGTAAACCCTTTCCGTATCAATGGTCTGAAAAATGAAATTCAGACTAATTATATGTGCAGATACCTGGATTGTCAAAGCATTTTGAAATTGAACATTTTTCATGTAGCAATTACTGTAAAAATGTGATATATTTGTTTTTGCGTTTTTTGTTTGTAAACATGGATGCATCTCATCCTAACATATGGAGGTACGATTTATGAAACCTGTGAAACCCACTGCGGCGATTGAGACCAAGGCTCTTCACTCCGGCTATACTCCGGAAAACGGCGGCCCCCGGGTTCTTCCCATCGTTCAGAGCACTACCTATGCCTTTGATTCTTCAGAGCATATCGCAGCCCTGTTTGATATGCCTATGGAATACATGTATTCCCGTTTTGCCAATCCCACCTGTGATGCTGTGGAAAAGAAAATCGCGGAAATGGAAGGCGGCGTGGGAGCCATGCTCTGCACCAGCGGTCAGGCTGCCAGCCTTTTATCCGTTCTGAACCTTGCCCAGGCAGGGGACAGCATTGTGGCTGTATCCGCCATCTACGGAGGCACCATCAATCTGTTCGGATTCACCCTGAAAAAGCTGGGTATCGAATGCATCTGGGTGGAGCCCGATGCCTCTGATGATGAAATCCGCGCTGCCATCAAGCCCAACACCCGTCTGGTATTCGGAGAGACGCTGGCCAATCCGGCGCTGGTGGTTTTCGATATCGAGCGTTTCGCGAAGATTGCCCACGAGAATAAGATTCCTCTGATTGTAGATAATACCTTTGCCACTCCCATTCTCTGCAGACCCTTTGAATTCGGTGCGGATATCGTTGTTCATTCCACCACCAAATATATGGATGGACATGCCCTTCAGGTGGGCGGCGTCATTGTGGACGGAGGCACCTTCGACTGGAAGGCCAGCGGCAAATTTCCCGAGTTCACCGAGCCGGACGAGAGCTATCATGGCGTCGTCTATACGGAAGCCTTTGGTCCCATGGCTTATATTATCAAAGCCAGAATGCAGCTGATGAGAGATTTCGGCTGCTATCCCGCTGCTCATTCCGCTTTCCTGCTGAACCTGGGTCTGGAAACCCTGCCTGTGCGGATGAAGCAGTACTGCGAAAACGCGCTGACCGTTGCCGAGTTTCTGGAGAAGCATGAGAAGGTTTCCGCTGTTCATTATCCCGGCCTGGCTTCCGACCATTATCATGAGCTGGCGCAGAAATATCTGCCCCTCGGCACCAGCGGCGTGATTTCCTTCAATATCAAGGGCGGCCGCACGGTAGCGGAAAGATTTATTAACGCCCTGGAGCTGGTCACCAACGAAGTCCACGTAGCTGATATCAGGACCTGCGTGCTTCATCCCGCTTCATCCACCCATCGCCAGCTGACCGATGAGCAGCTGGAGGCTGCCGGCATTGACGGCGGCATGATCCGTCTCTCCGTGGGTCTTGAGAATGTAAAGGATATTCTGGATGATGTGGCCCAGGCACTGGAAAAAGCCTGATATTTCGCAAGAAAACTTGCAAAACACTTGAAATTCATTCAATAAGTGGTATAATGCTTTTGGATTTGAAAGAAATCCGTCATTATACCGCTTATTTCTATGTAATTCAAGGAGTTATGTCATGCAGTACCGAATCGAAAAGGATTCCATTGGAGAAAGAAAGATACCTATCGATGCCTATTATGGAGTGCAGTCCCTGAGAGGACACGAAAACTTCAACATCACAGGCCATCATCTGATGAAGGAATATATTGAATCCCTGGCGGAGATCAAAATGGCCTGCGCCATCACCAATTATGAGCAGCATGAGTTCAGCCAGAACATCTGCGAAGCCATCTGCCAGGCCTGCCGGGAGATCCTGGAAGGCAGATTTCATGATTCCTTTATCTGTGATCCGGTTCAGGGCAGCGCCGGCACCACCATCAATATGAACGCCAACGAAGTCATCGCCAACCGGGCCATCGAAATACTGGGCGGCCAGAAGGGAGATTATTCCATCGTTCATCCCAATGATCATGTGAACCGGTCTCAGTCCACCAATGACGTGATTCCTACGGCGGGAAAGCTGACGGCCTTCAAGCTTCTGCATCAGGCCCAGGACCAGCTGAAACGTCTGGAGCATGTACTGGCAGTGAAGGAGAAGGAGTTCTGGGGCATCATCAAGATGGGACGAACCGAAATGCAGGATGCGGTTCCCATCCGGCTGGGACAGGAATTCGGCGCTTACAAATGCGCGGTGCAGCGTGACATCCGCCGTTTTGACCATGCCATCGAGGAAATGTCCGTGGTGAATATGGGAGGTACCGCCGTGGGCACGGCTCTGAATGCGCCCAAGGGCTATGTGGAAACCATCGTCCCCAATCTGGTGAAGGTCAGCGGCCTTCCCTTAACCCAGTGCGAAAACCTGGTGGACGGAACCCAGAATCTGGACTGCTTTGCCTTTGTTTCTTCCATTTTGAAAACCTGCGTCATTTCACTGGCCAAGATGTCCCATGACCTCATGCTGATGTCCTCCGGTCCCCGCTGCGGCTTTGGCGAGATCACCCTCCCATCCAAGCAGAACGGTTCCTCCATTATGCCGGGCAAGGTCAATCCTGTGGTGCCTGAGGTTATCGCACAGATTTCCTATCTGATCATCGGCAACGATACCACCATCATGATGGCCTGTGAGGGCGGCCAGCTGGAGCTGAACGCCTATGAACCCGTGGTTTTCTATAAGCTCTTCGAATCCATCCGCTCCATTACCGGCGGCGTGGAAACCCTGGTGGATAACTGCATTCCCGATATCGTGGCCAATGAAAAACGCTGCCATGAGTATGTGGAGCATTCCGTGGGCATCATTACGGTCATCGCCCCGGAGGTGGGCTATCAGGCAGCCGCGGATGTGGCGAAGGAGGCAATCCGCACAGGGAAACCTGTGAGAGAGGTGCTGAAATCCAAGCACATCATGTCCGACGAAGAAGTGGACAAGCTGCTGGTTCCCGAGAAAATGGTATAACAATTTCTTGATAAAATCCCCCTGATGAAGTAGAATGAATTAATGATTCGCTTTTTCAGGGGGATTTTTATGTATACCGTATTTCTTGGATGCTATACTCACCAGAATACCGCACAGGATGCCGAAAAGGCCGAAGGCATTTACCGGCTCCTGATTGATGATAAAGGAAAACTGACAGAACGGACTCTGGCGGCCCGGCAGGTTTCGCCCAGCTACTTTTATATGACCGGGGATAAAAAGCTGCTGTTTGCCGTCACCGAATCTCCGGAGGAAAAAGGTAAAATCGACGCCTATCAGGTGGATCCGGAAACGACAGCGCTGACGCTGGTCAGTGAGAGAACCGCCGCGGGTGCCGGCCTGTGCCATGTCACCATGGATCCGTCGGAAAAAAACCTGGTTGTTACCTGCTACGATGAGGCCACCATTCAGACCTATCCGGTGCGGGACGGTCAGATCACGCCCATGTTCTCCCTCAGGCACCATATGGGATCCGGCCCGGTGCTGGACCGCCAGGAGGCCGCCCATGCCCACAGCGTTGTCTTCACTCCCGAGGGGAAATACGCGGTGGTCTGTGATCTGGGAATGGACATGCTGCTGGTCTATACGCTGAACGAGGATACGGGAAAGCTGCACCGGATGACAAAGCTCAACTTCAAGGCTCCCGCCGGCACCGGCCCGAGGCATATGGTTTTTTCTCCGGACGGCAGGTTTGCCTATGTGGCCTGTGAGCTCAGCTCGGAAATCCTGGTGCTGAGCTATCATCATGAAACCGGATTTGCCCTGATTGAAAAAGTCAGCACGCTGAATCCGGAGTATGGTCTCAGCCGCAATTATCCGGCGGCAATCCGTATCACCGGAGATGGAAGATTTGTCTATGTTTCCAACCGCGGAGAGGACACCATTGCCTGCTTCGCCGTCAATCCTGAAAACGGCCGGATTTCGCTTTCTTCCAGTGCCTCCACCCGAGGCTGGTATCCCAGGGACTTTATTCTGACCCGGGATGAGAAGCTGCTGATCGCGGCCAATCAGCTTTCCGACAATCTTGTGATTTATGAAAGAGATTCCAATTCAGGTCTTCTGAGCCTGACCGACGAACAGGCCATGCCCCAGAAGCCCATCGCTCTTTGGGAGTATTAAGATGAAAAGAGTATCAGATTTACTGAATTCGGGAAAGCCAACCCTGTCCTTTGAGGTTTTCCCGCCAAAGACCCAGGACAAATTTGAGGATGTCAAACGGTCCGCTTTCCGTATCGGATCCCTGGGACCGGATTTCATGAGTGTTACCTACGGAGCCGGCGGAGGCACCAGCGCCTATACGGTGGAGATGGTGGACCAGCTGCAGCGAACGCTGGGAATTCCGGTGCTGTCTCATCTGACCTGCGTTTCATCCACCAGACAGCAGGTGGAGAACATGCTGGAGCAGCTGAAAATCCGGGGCATTGAGAATATTCTGGCGCTGCGGGGCGATATTCCCGAGGGAGGCACCATTAGCGACTACCGTCACGCCTCGGACCTGATCAGCCAGATCCGCGCCTCCGGGGATTTCTGTATCGGCGCCGCCTGCTATCCGGAGGGACATCCCGAATCCAGAGACAAAAATGAAGATTTGAGATACCTGAAGGAAAAGGTGGACTGCGGCGTGGATTTCCTTACCACCCAGATGTTTTTCCAGACGGAGCTGTTCTACCGTTTCCTGTACAGAATCCGGGAAATCGGCATTCAGGTTCCCGTGTGCGCGGGACTCATGCCTGTGACCTCCGGCCGGCAGATGAAAAGGATAGTATCTATGTCCGGAGCCTTTATTCCCCAGAGCTTTACCGCCATGGTGGACCGGTTCGGCGGGGATGACAGGGCCATGTCTCAGGCAGGCATTCTTTACACCAGTGAGCAGATTGTGGATCTTCTGGCCAACGGAGTGAAGCACATTCATGTCTATACCATGAACAAGCCGGAAGTGGCCAGGGCAATTATGCAGAATATTTCGGAGATCTGGAAGTATGAAGTTTCTAGAAGCATTAGCTGAGAGAACTCTCTTTTTTGACGGAGCCATGGGAACCCAGCTCATGGAGAAGGGACTGACGCTGCAGGACATTCCCGAGACCTGGAATATCCTGAAGCCGGATATCATCCGCGGCATCCATGAAAGCTATTTAAGAAGCGGTGCCCATGTAATCCAGGCCAATACCTTTGGACTGAACCGATTCAAGCTGGAGGGCACCGGCTATACGGTGGAGCAGCTGACCCGGGAAGCGCTGAAGATTGTCAATGAGGCGCTGGACAACGTGCCCACGGATATGGGCCGCGGCTTCTGCGCGCTGGATATCGGTTCCACGGGACATCTGATGGAGCCTCTGGGAGATCTGGGCTTTGAGGAAGCCTATGATGTCTTTAAAGAGGTGATTCTTGCTGCCCGGGGACAGTGTGATCTGATACTGATCGAGACCATGAACGATCCCTATGAGATGAAAGCGGCAGCTCTGGCAGCCAAAGACAATAGTGATCTTCCCGTGGCGGTGACCATGACCGTGGATGAATCCGGCCGTCTTTTTACCGGCGGCAGCTGTGAATGCGCCATTGCCATGCTGGAGGGCCTGGGGGTGGATGTCATCGGTCTGAACTGCAGCCTCGGCCCGGAAGAAATGCTGAAGATTCTCCCAAACTTTGTGAAATACTGTTCAAAACCGATTCTGGTAAGCCCCAATGCGGGTCTTCCCAGAATAGTCCATGGCAAAGCCATTTATGATATCGGACCGGAGCGCTTTGCCCGGCTGCAGGAGAAAATCCTGGCTGCCGGCGTTCAGGCTTTGGGGGGCTGCTGCGGAACCACTCCTTCGCATATCCGCCGAATGACGGAAATCTGCCGTCCGCTGCCCAGGAAAAAAGCGGAAGATAAGGGTCTGACGCTGGTCAGCTCCTACGGCATCTGCGAAACAGTGGGACAGGAGCCGAAGATTATCGGGGAAAGACTCAATCCCACCGGTAAGAAAAAACTCAAGAACGCGCTGAAGAACGCCGATTTCGGCTATCTGCAGCAGGAGGCTCTGCGGCAGGAGAAGCAGGGGGCCCATTTCCTGGATGTCAATGTGGGCCTGCCGGAAATCAACGAACCGGAAACCATGGAGAAAGCCATCCGTCAGATCCAGAGGGTGTGCCGGCTTCCACTCCAGATCGATACCTCCGATCCCGCTGCCATGGAGCGCGCGCTTCGAATTTACAACGGCAAGCCTCTGATCAATTCCGTGAACGGCAAACAGGAAGTGATGGACGCCGTCTTTCCTCTGGTCCGCCGTTACGGCGGCGTTGTGGTGGCCCTGACACTGGATGAGAACGGAATTCCCGATACAGCGGAGGGACGGTTCGCCATTGCCGAAAAAATCATCCGGGAGGCTGAGAAATACGGAATATCCCGAAAGGATATCGTGGTGGATACCCTGACGCTGACCATCAGCACGGGCAACGATCAGGCCGGCATTACCCTGGACGCCCTGGAGGCGGTTCGGACAAAGCTCGGCGTCGGGACGGTGCTGGGTGTTTCCAACGTGTCCTTCGGTCTGCCGAACCGGGAGCTGATCAACAGCTATTTTTACACTATGGCCATGGAGCGGGGGCTGAGCCTGGGAATCATCAATCCAGGCAGCGCCCTGATGAGACAGGCTTATGATGCCTTCCGCGCCCTGCATGGCATGGATGAGAATCTGAAGTATTATCTGGAAAACTATTCCGATGAAACCGCGGCCGCAGCAGTGAAAAAGAATAGCGGAAATAATGCCTCGCCAGGCGGGGCATGGACAGGCTTTGGACCCATCGGACAGGCCATCCTTCAGGGCCTGGACCAGGCGGCCAGAGAAGAGACCAGAAAAGCCCTGGAAACCAGAGAAGCGCTGGAGATTATCGACAGGGATATGATCCCCGCCCTTAACGAGGCCGGCGCGGCCTTCGAGAGCGGAAGGTTCTTCCTGCCCCAGCTGCTGACCAGCGCGGCGGCGGCTCAGGCGGCCTTCAGTGTGATCAGGGAGGTATTGCCCCGGACGGAAGAGAGCAGCAAGGGACGGATCATTCTGGCCACGGTGCAGGGAGATATTCACGACATCGGAAAGAATATCGTCCGCATACTGCTGGAGAACTATGGCTTTGATGTGCTGGATCTCGGCAAGGATGTGGCCCCGGAGATGATTGTGGAAACGGCCAAGAGGGAGCAGATCAGTCTGATCGGTTTATCCGCCCTCATGACCACCACTGTCGCCAACATGGCCACCACGGTCCGAATGCTGAAGGAGGAGATCCCCCAGTGCCGTGTCATGGTGGGAGGAGCGGCTCTGACAGAAGAATACGCCGCCTCCATGAAGGCCGATTTTTATTCCAAAGACGCCATGGGAGCGGTCCGCTACGCCGAACAGTTCTTCCATGAAAAAGCTTGAATTCAAGCCTGTTTTCTGTTACAATAAAGTTTAGTATTTTTTTGCAAGCATTCCTTTTGAATCCAAGGAGAAAGACCATTGAAAGCTTACAACCATATCGCAATTGAGAAAAAGTGGCAGAATATCTGGGACGAAGAAAAAGCCTTCCATGTGGAGATCGATCATTCCAAACCGAAGTTCTACGGCCTGATCGAGTTTCCCTATCCCTCGGGACAGGGACTTCACGTGGGACATCCCAGACCCTATACCGCCATGGATATTATTGCCCGCAAGCGCCGCATGCAGGGATACAATGTGCTGTTTCCCATGGGCTGGGACGCCTTCGGACTTCCCACCGAGAACTATGCCATCAAGAATCATGTGCATCCCGCTGAGGTAACCAAAAACAACGTTGCCAGATTCAAGGCCCAGCTGAAGAGCCTCGGCTTTTCCTTCGACTGGGACCGTGAAGTGAATACCACCGATCCTTCCTATTACCGCTGGACTCAGTGGATTTTCCTGCAGCTCTTCAAGAAGGGCCTGGCCTACAAGAAGGAAATCGCCGTCAACTGGTGCCCCTCCTGTAAGGTCGGTCTTGCCAACGAGGAAGTGGTGGACGGCTGCTGCGAGCGCTGCGGCACCCCCGTCGAGCACCGCATGAAAACCCAGTGGATGCTGAAAATTACTGAATATGCCCAGAAGCTCATCGATGGTCTGGAGGACCTGGACTTTATCGAGCGGGTTAAGACCCAGCAGATCAACTGGATCGGCCGCAGCGAGGGAGCCGAGGTGGATTTCACTGCTGCCGGAAAGACCCTGACCATTTATACCACCCGGCCCGATACCCTTTTCGGCGCCACTTACATGGTTATGTCTCCGGAGCATCCCTTCATCGACGAATGGAAGGATCAGATCCAGAATTTCGACGAAATTGAGCAGTACCGCGCCTTTGCCAGAAGCAAATCCGATTTCGAGCGTACGGAGCTGGCTAAAGAAAAGACCGGCGTGGAGATCAAAGGTATCCGGGCTGTCAATCCCGTCAACGGCACGGAAATTCCCATCTGGATTTCCGATTATGTACTGATGAGCTATGGCACCGGCGCCATTATGGCTGTGCCTGCC
>CACZRP010000031.1 GCA_902783575.1 uncultured Eubacteriales bacterium | reverse complement strand
GCCAATATCTGAAGGCGGCCCTGCAAAAAGCGGAAAAGCTCGCAGAGCTAAGTTCGGAACAAACGGAAACACAGATAACCGAACCGGGAAAACAGCAGGGAAAAAACCGGGAAACCTCAGAAAACCCGCGCCAGGAAAGCGTGAGCAGAAAACCGGCAGCGAAGTCCATTCAGTGGAATTTCCTGATGAACGCCTTGCTGGCCGTCTCCGGTGTGATCTTTCCGCTGATTTCCTTCCGCTATGTATCCAGAATCCTGCTTCCCGAAGGGATCGGAACCGTCACGTTCGCCACCTCGATCGTGGCGTATTTCTCCATGTTTGCCCAGCTGGGCATCCCAACCTACGGGATCCGGGCCTGCGCGAAGGTACGGGATGACCGGGAGGCACTGTCCAGAACGGTTCATGAGCTGCTGAGCATCAATCTGGAGATGGACCTGATTTCCTATGCCCTGCTGGCCCTGGCTGTCCTGTGCATCCCCAGACTGGGAGAGGAGAAACTCCTTTTCACGATTCTCAGCACGACAATCTTCCTGAATTCCATCGGGATGGAGTGGCTGTACAAGGGGCTGGAGGAATATACCTACATTACAGGCAGATCCCTGATTTTCAAAGTGATAGCTATTCTGGCCCTGTTTCTCCTGATTCATGAGCAGACGGATTACATCCTCTACGGCGGAGTATCCATCTTTGCCGCATCTGCCTCGAATATCCTGAACTTCATTCATTCCAGAAACTATATCTCCTTCCGCAGACCGAAGGGCTGCGACTGGAGAAAGCATCTGAAACCGGTGCTTGTTTTCTTCGCCATGGCCTGCGCCACGACGGTTTATACCAACCTGGATTCCGTCATGCTGGGTTTCATGACGACCGACATGGATGTGGGCTACTACGCGGCGGCGGTGAAGGTCAAGACAGTCCTGGTGACGCTGGTCACGTCCTTGGGGGCTGTTCTTCTTCCCCGCTCCTCCTGGAACGTGGAACACGGAGAGCTGGAAGAGTTCCGACAGACGACCCGGAAAGCGCTTCGCTTTGTGATCCCCGCAGCTGCCGCATTGACGGTATTCTTCATCCTGTATGCCGAGGAATGTGTCCTCTACCTTTCCGGAGAGAAATTCCTGCCGGCGGTTCCGGCCATGCGGATTATTCTGCCGACACTGATCTTCATCGGGCTGAGCAATATTCTGGGCATTCAGATCCTGGTACCTCTGGGACAGGAAAAGGTGGTTCTCCGCTCCGAAATTGGGGGTGTCATCACGGATCTGATCCTGAACCTCCTGCTGATCCCCAAATGGGGCGCGGCAGGTGCAGCGGTCGGTACCCTGGCCGCTGAAGCGGTTGTGACAGCCATCCAGTATGCCGTACTGCGGAACGAATTGAAACACTTCTTCCGGGAATACAGATGGCTTCGCCTGATGACCGCGCTGATCCTGGCTGTCGGCGCAGGCTTCTGGGTTCATTTTACCGGGTGGCAGCCCATTTGGACATTGGCAACAGCAGCGGTATGCTTCTTTGGAGCCTATGCGGCCTTCCTGGCCTGGCGTCAGGATGAGATGATCCGGGAGCTTTTGCATCGGGTCATGAAAAAGATCAAGAATTGAAGGAGGGGACTCTCCTTTGGAACAAAATGAGAAAAAGCCCAAGCGTTGGTTAGGACACATTGAGCACTGGCAGATTGTTGCGATCTTTCTGGCGGTTTATGATTTTATCGCAGTTTGCGTCTCGTACTTTCTTGCGCTCTGGCTGCGGTTTGATGGGGTTTTCAGCCAGATTCCAGGTCAGTACTTCAATCCCTATCTTCAGTTCATCCTTCCGGCAGCGGCGGTTTCGGTCATCCTCTTCATTTTCTTCCGCATGTACAGCGGAATGTGGAGATACGCAAGCTTTTCGGAGCTGGTCAGGACCTGCCTGGGTTCTCTGACGGCCTCGATCCTTCACACCATTCTGATTACCGTGATCCTTTGCCGGATGCCCATTTCCTATTATATTCTCGGCGCTCTTTTCCAGGGTGCATTTCTGGTGATCGTCCGGTTTTCCTTCCGCTTCGTTCAGATTCTGAAAAAGAAGCATGAACCCGTAGAAGGCAAGCGGGTGATGCTGATCGGCGCAGGCAGCGCCGGTCAGATGATTCTCCGTGATATGTCCAGGGCCAAGGAAGTCAAGGATAAGGTTGTTTGTATTATCGATGATAATTCGAACAAGTGGAACCGATATCTGAATGGAATCCCGATCATCGGAGGGCGTGATGAAATCCTTTCCGCAGCTGAAAAATATAAGGTTGACGAAATCTTTCTGGCAATTCCCAGCGCGACCGTTCATCAGAAAAGGGATATCCTGAATATTTGCAAAGAAACCAGGTGCAAGCTCCGGCAGCTGCCCGGACTTTACCAGTTTGTGACAGGGGAAATCACCGTCAGCGCCATGAAGGAAGTGGCGATCGAGGATCTTCTGGGACGTGAACCGATCAAAGCGGATCTGGCGGAGGTCTTCAATTTCATCACCGGCAAGGTTGTCCTGGTGACCGGCGGGGGCGGATCCATCGGTTCCGAGCTTTGCCGGCAGATCGCGGCACACAAGCCGAAACAGCTCATCATCTTTGATATCTATGAAAACAATGCCTATTCCATTCAGCTGGAACTGAAGGATAAATACCCGGAGCTGAATCTGGTGACCCTCATCGGATCCGTCCGCGACAGCCGCCGGATGTTCGAGGTGTTTGAGCTGTACAGACCGCAGATCGTTTATCACGCGGCAGCACATAAGCACGTGCCCCTCATGGAGGACAGCCCCTGCGAAGCAATAAAAAACAACGCGGTCGGAACCTATAAGACAGCCTATGCCGCGATGGTGCACGGCTGCGAGCG
>CACZRP010000030.1 GCA_902783575.1 uncultured Eubacteriales bacterium | reverse complement strand
GAGTCCGTACTGGCTAAAGGCCTGTGCGAGAGAATCGGTATTGACGGTTCTCTGCTGACTCACAAAGTCGAAGGCAAGCCCAACTACGTGGACGACTCCGATCTTCCCGACCATAAAGTGGCTGTAGAGAAGGTGCTGAAAGCACTGGTAGATCCCGAAGTAGGCGTGATCAAGAGTGTCGACGAGATCGCTGCCATTGGTCACCGCGTGCTGCACGGCGGCACTAAGTACTCCGATTCCATCGTTGTAAATGACGATGTCAAGAAAGTCATCCGTGAGTGCTTTGACCTTGGCCCTCTGCACAATCCCGCCAACCTGATCGGTATTGAGGCTGCTGAGGCCGCCATGCCTGGCAAGCCCAATGTGGCTGTCTTTGATACCGCCTTCGGTATGGGTATGGAAGAGTATGCCTACACCTACGCGATTCCTCATGAGTATCTGGAGAAGTACGGTGTACGCCGTTACGGCTTCCACGGCACCAGCCACAAGTTCGTTTCCGGCGAGGCTCTGAAGTTTGCTAACCTGGATCCCAAGAAAGGCAAGGTGATTGTCTGCCATCTGGGCAACGGTTCTTCCGTTTCCGCTTCCATCGGCGGCCGCTGCGTGGATACTTCCATGGGTCTGACTCCTCTGGAGGGTCTGATCATGGGAACCCGTTCCGGCGATATCGATCCTGCTGTCGTTCAGTTTATCTGTAACCACGAACACATCGATGTTAACGAAATGCTGAATATCCTGAACAAGAAATCCGGTTACCTGGGTATGTCCGGCGGACTTTCCTCTGACAACCGTGATATCGCCAAGGCTCAGAAAGAGGGTAATCATCTGGCTGATGTGGCCATGACTGCCAGCCGTTACAGAGTCGCCAAGTACATTGGCGCTTACACGGCAGCCATGAATGGTGTGGATGCCATCGTATTCACTGCCGGCATCGGCGAGAATGACGGTGAATTCCGCGCTGAGGTCTGCAGCTACCTGGGTTATCTGGGCGTGGAGCTGGATCCCGAAGCCAACAAGGCCAGAGGAGAGAGAGTCGTTCTGTCCACTCCGAATTCCAAGGTTAAGGTTCTGCTGATCCCCACCAACGAGGAACTTGCCATTGCCAGAGAGACAAAAGCTCTGACTAACTGCTAATTTCCTGTTGACAAAGCGCTTAAGATCGCTTATAATATCAAGATGTGACGAAAGGGGCGCCGAATGTTTTCTTTTCAGATTCGTCCGCTTCTAAAGGATCCTTCCTTGAGGCTTCCGGTAGAAGCGACATGGAATATTCCTGAAGTTTCCGATGGTTTCAGCACTTACAGCTGCCTGGAGCCCTGGGATATCAAAGGTGAATTATTCTATGTTGGTATGGACGAGACGGGTAAAGATGTCATCGAGTTCAGCGGGTGTGTCCGTACGGTTCTTCGTATGGCCTGTGACCGTTGCCTGAGACAGGTAGATATTCCGCTCGCAGTCGATATCAGACAGCGTTTCGTCAAGGGAGAAAAGACCGACAGCAGCACATCGGATTATGATTTCGATTATCTTCCGATTGTGAACGATGTGATCGATCTTGAAGATGTCATCCATTATGATGTGCAGCTGAATATCCCTGCCAAGGTTTTATGCAAGGAGGACTGCCTCGGGCTTTGTCCGATCTGCGGGAAAAACCTGAATGAGGGACTTTGTGAGTGCGAAGAAGACTTTTCTGACCCGAGATGGGACGCACTTAAGAATCTATTGTGACAGGAGGTGTAACCATGGGAGCTATTGGACCGAAACATAGGACTTCGAAGGCTCGCCGCGACAAACGCAGAACGGCGAACTGGAAACTGTCTGTTCCGAGCATGGCAAAATGCAGCAAGTGCGGCGCGTTAATTATGCCTCATCGCGTTTGCCCTAATTGCGGAACCTATAACAAGAGACAGGTTATCAACGTCGAAGAAGACTAATGAGAAAAAAGAGAGAGCCACAGTTCGTGGCTCTTTTTTCTATCTAAAATTTGACCAATGGGAACTATGATGCCAGAACCGTGGAGTAGTGAGAATGATTTCATTGATTGAGCTTGAACCAAATGCGAAGGAGCCCATGTATCAGCAGATATACAGAGCCCTCACGTCCCAGATCATGGGTGGAACGCTGAAGGAGGGGGAATATCTCCCTTCCAAAAGGGTGCTCTGTGATACTTTGAATGTGAGCCACAGTACGGTGGAAAGCGCCTACGCCCTGATGCTGGCGGAAGGATATATTGAAAGTATCCCTCGTAAAGGCTACCGGGTTCTTCGTATCCTGGCCCTGCCTGATGAAACTGAAACTTCATTGGCTGAGAACAGTCAGCATCTGCCAGAGGATGATTCTTCAAATCAGTCTGACGATTTTTCAATCAGCAGGCAAAAGCTTTCTTTTTCCACCAGTTCAGTGGAGACCGCTTCCTTCCCCTTTGATTCCTGGGCGAGACTTTACCGGGAGACCCTTTATACCTATCCGGGACTGCTGGAAAAAGGAGATGGGCAGGGAGACCTGGAGCTTCGGGAATCTCTTTGCAACTTCCTTTCCGAATACCGGGCTGTCCGGTGTACCCCGGATCAGATTGTTGTGGGGGCCGGCGCCTCTTATCTTCTGGATCTCATTATGAAGCTGATGCCGGAGAGAAAGGCTGTGGGAGTCGAGAGCCCCGGTTATCCCGGAGTTTTCAAGGCAGGCCATTTTCTGGGGCGGGATATCGTTCCCATATCCCTGGATGACCAGGGTATTTCCGTGAAGGAGCTTTATACCCATCCGGAGGTTCGGCTCTGCTTTACCACGCCATCCCATCAGTTTCCCACCGGCGTGACCATGTCCATCGGACGAAGATCGGAACTTTTGCTGTGGGCCCGTCAGGCTGATGCCTATATCATTGAAGATGATTATGACAGCGAATTCCGGTATCAGACGAGACCCACACCGGCACTGCAGGGGATAGATACCAAGGACCGAGTCATCTTTCTGGGAACATTCAGCCGGAGCATCGCGCCCTCGATTCGTATTGCCTATGCGGTGCTGCCCCGACCGCTGGCCAATCGCTACCGGAAGGTTTTCCGAGGATATGACTGTACGGTTTCCAGGCTGGAGCAGCAGGTGCTCAGCCGGTTCCTAAACAGCGGGGGATACAGCCGCCATGTGCGGAGAACTACCCGTATCTATAAAGAACGAAAGGAGTACCTGGAGAAAAGACTTCTGGACGCAATCCCCGGCGCATCCATCAGCGGCAGTGACGCCGGCCTGCATTTTCTGCTGCACCTTTCGGGTACGGACAGGGAAACGCTGCTTCATAAGGCTAAAGAAGAGGGGCTTTCTCTCATGAGTCTGCCTGGTTCCGAGGCTGTGCTGGTGATAGGTTTTGCGGGAATTGTACCGGAGAAGGCTGACCAGATGGTTTCTCTGCTGGCCGGAGCAGTTCGATGTGCTGGACAATCTGAAGATACCGATTTATTGAATTGACAAAGCTGTCGTTTTCATGGTAAGATGTTCGTAAGGTCGTTAAGATCTTTATTTGTGTAGAATATAGGAGGAAATAATCATGGCAAAATGGGTTTGCAGTGTTTGCGGTTATGTATATGAAGGAGAAGCTGCTCCGGAGAAGTGCCCGGTTTGTAAGGCTCCCGCTTCCAAGTTCCTTAAACAGGACAGTGAAAAGGTCTGGGCTGCAGAGCATGTGGTAGGCGTAGCTTCTGACGCTCCCGAAGATATCAAGAAGGATCTTCGTGACATGTTCAACGGCGAGTGCTCTGAAGTCGGTATGTATCTGGCGATGAGCCGTGTTGCTATCCGCGAAGGATATCCCGAGGTCGGCGCATTCTTTGAGAAAGCTGCTATGGAAGAAGCATGGCATGCCGCTCATTTCGCTGAGCTTCTGGGCGAAGTTGTTACCGACAGCACCAAGAAGAATCTGGAGCTGCGTGCAGATGCTGAATACGGCGCTACTCAGGGACGTGCTGATCTGGCTAAGAGAGCCAAAGCCCTCAATCTGGATGCCATTCATGACATCGTTCATGAGATTGGCCGCGATGAAGCGAGACACGGAAAAGGTTTTGAAGGTCTTCTGAAGAGATACTTTGGCTAAGTGTTGAATGGCCCGAAACTGGGCCCGCAGGGAGGGAAAGGAGAAAATCCTTTCCCTCTTATATACAAATGACAATGTTTTTTTAAAATATTGTTGACAAAAAACATAAGATTTGATATACTAATCCTTGCTTGAATAAAGCAGATGGCCCCGTGGTCAAGCGGCTAAGACGCCGCCCTCTCACGGCGGAAACAGGAGTTCGATTCTCCTCGGGGTCATTATGGGCCTTTAGCTCAGTTGGTCAGAGCCCCCGGCTCATAACCGGTTGGTCCCGGGTTCGAGTCCCTGAAGGCCCATTTTTTAGGCCTTACAAGGAAAACAATTTAACATGGCGGAGTAGCTCAGTTGGCTAGAGCACGCGGTTCATACCCGCGGTGTCAAGAGTTCGAATCTCCTCTCCGCTACTATGCGCGAATGGCTCAGTGGTAGAGCATCGCCTTGCCAAGGCGAGGGTCGCGAGTTCGAATCTCGTTTCGCGCTCT
>CACZRP010000029.1 GCA_902783575.1 uncultured Eubacteriales bacterium | reverse complement strand
TGACAGCGGACATGGATGGGGACTGAAGAACATTGAGCAGACGGCTCAGAAATATGGCGGCCGAATGCAGATTTCGTGGGAAGATAAAACCTTTATCTCTGTCGTGATGCTCCAGATGCCCGATGCCTGATTTTTTAGATGAAGTTTTATTGAAAAATATCCAATTAAAGATTAGCCAAAGTTAGCAAATAGATGACCAAGCACTCTTACAGCTGCTGGGGCAGCAAAATTTCGGTGGTAAAAGCGCCATCCTCCGAGCCCCGGGTGAGATAACCGCCCAATTTTTCCACAACCTGATCGATTCTTATCAGTCCAAGCCCATGCCCTGCGCCCTTGGTGGAAGCGAAAACGCCGTGGGTCATCTGTTTTTTCTTTCCGGCGCAGTAATTCGTAAACGAAATATACAGCTGCGGGCCTTTCATAGCCATGTATATCCGGATCAGACGCTGATCTTCCGGAAGTTCCAGGCTGGCCTCGATGGCATTGTCAAACAGATTGCCGAGGATCACGCACAGATCCAGTTCAGAAATCTTTAACTCATAAGGAATCTCTGCTTCAGCATGAACAGGGATTCCTTTATCTTTAGCCAAATTGATTTTACTGTTCAAAATAGCATCTGTCATGGCGTTGCCCGTCTTGATCACTGTATCCACCGTCTTAAGATCCGTATCCAGAAGATCCAGATATGCTTTGATGGCTTCCCAGTTTTCTTCAGCGGCATAGGCCTTCATCGTCTGGATATGCCCCCGGTAGTCATGCCGCCAGCCGCGGATCTGACGATACATGGTATCCACTTCCTGAAAATGTGTTTCGATCAGTTCCCGCTGGTATTTTTCGATCTGTCTGTTCTGTCTGAGTGAAAACAGTTTTTTCATCGGCCGGTTCCTCACAGTCTATGGATAATCGCCTGAACAAGATCGTTGTATGCTCCTCGCGGGAGTGCCAGTCTTTCGCCATCCAGCAGAAAAACCTCTTCCCGCGTCACATTGCGGACACAGGCAAGATTGATGATCAGACTGCGTCCCACCCTGTAAAACCGCTCGTCCAGCTCTTCCTGAAGGGAAGACAGCGTACGTTTGAGATCCACATTTTCCTTTGCATGAATCGTGACATAATTGCCGTGCACGTCCATGTAACGGATCTCATGCAGCAAAATTCGTTTCAGCGATGATTCCGTACGAACCAGTATCGCCTTTTCATTTTTATCAATCAGACGCAGAGCCTTCTCCAGAACATTTTTCAATTTTTCCGTTCGGATGGGTTTCATCAGATAATGAAGGGCAGAAACCTCATACCCTTCTTCAATGTATTCTGAATAACCCGTTACAAAAACTATTTGGATGGTTTCGTTCTTCTCACGGATTTTTTTAGCCAGGGACACGCCGGAAAGCCCCGGCATCTCGATATCCAGAAAAAGAATATCGTAGTCCGGGGCGGCGCCAGATTCCACTTCTTCATAATCAAACAGAAAGGCTTCGCCGGAAGCATATGAATGAATCTCTGCCTGAACAGGCATACTGATCGAAGGCAGGATTGTTTGAATGAGCTTCTCAAGATAGCGTCGGTCCTCACTGACATCGTCAATGATCGCCATGCGGCAAAATCTTGAAGGAAGCGATGTAACTTGATTACTCATTGCAGGATCTCCCCAGGCAAAAACTGACATTCGATGGCCATAAACCAATGTCAATTATAGCACGGTTTCGTCCTTCTGATAATACTTGGCTTGCGCATTCCAGAGTCTCGCATAGGTGGAGTCAGCCTCTTCCAGAAGCTTCTGATGGGAACCGTGCTGCACAATCCGTCCATCATCAAAGACCAGAATCTTATCGCAGAAGCGGCATGTGGACAGGCGATGGCTGATATAAATGGCCGTTTTATCCTCCACGATCTGATCCAGATGTTCATAGATCTCTGCTTCCGCCATGGGATCCAAGGCAGCCGTGGGCTCATCCATAATCAGGAAAGCGGTGTCTGGGTACAGGCTTCGGGCGATGGCCACCTTTTGCGTTTCTCCGCCCGAGAGAGCTATTCCCTCTTCCGTGAAAGTTGTTCCGATAAAGGTGTCTTCCCCCCGGGGCAGCTCCTTCATTCGCTCGGTGAAACCGGCTTTGTCCAGTACATCCAGCACCCGGGCTTTATCAAAATCCCGCGAGGCTGCGACATTTTGAGCAATGGAAACATCCAGCAGACGGTAATCCTGAAATACCACCGAGAAAAGCCGCTGATAATCATCATATTTATACTTGCGGATATCAATGCCATTCAGCAAAATTTCCCCTTCGTCCGGATCGTACAGGCGGCAAAGCAGTTTGATAAAGGTGGTTTTGCCGGATCCGTTTCGGCCCACGACTGCCAGACGGCCTCCCACCTGGAATTTTACCGAAACATCCTTCAGCACCCATGCCTCGGTGCCCGGATACCGGAAGGAAACATGCTTAAACTCCACGTCATAATGATTGTCATTGCGTTTTTCAGTGGTGAGTGAGCCCTGATACAATTCATTGGAGATATCAAGAAAGTCAAAGGTGTTCTTCAGATACCCGGCATTTGTATAAAGGGAAGAAAGCGCTTCAGCCAAAAGGGTAAGCCCGCCCGAAAGCGCTGTGATGGCGCCTACGTATTGGGAAACATAGCCGATGTCAAAGGCTCCTCCATAGGCCTTGAGGCAGACCAGTACATAAACCAGTCCCATAAACAAAGCGGAAACGGCCGAGGCAAGGGCGGATAATACGCCGCCTTTTCCTCTGGCATGGCGGACATTGACATTATCTTTACGCACCTTCATGATCTCAGAGAAGACCTTTCCCAGATAGTCCTGCATCCCGTAGATGCGGTTCTCCAGCCGCACCGGTGAACCACCGTTTGTCAGCGCTGCCATTCTGGTAAACCAAAAATCATATTGAATTAGCATGGGATATAACTCATGCATGTGCTCATGCTCGAACTTTTCCTTTTCATGGGAAAGCTGACTGCTCAGGATCACCGTTCCCGCAATCAGCAGGACGATGGCTGGAGCCATCCACGCGGAATTCAGGAATTGGAGCTGAGGAGAAGCGGCGGTGACATGAAAGCCAAAAAAGGAAACCGTCAGCGCTATCGAAGAAATGACGCCGGTTAAGCCCCGCAGCCCCTTCTCCAGATATTCTCTTAAGCTGAACAACCCATGGCCGAAGCTGTTGGAATCATTCTCTACCATAAGCTTCAGCTGC
>CACZRP010000028.1 GCA_902783575.1 uncultured Eubacteriales bacterium | reverse complement strand
TGACAGCGGACATGGATGGGGACTGAAGAACATTGAGCAGACGGCTCAGAAATATGGCGGCCGAATGCAGATTTCGTGGGAAGATAAGACCTTTGTCTCCGTCGTGATGCTCCAGATGCCCGATGCCTGATTTTTTAGATGAAGTATTAAGAAACAGCCGTCGAAAGTCCAGCCCATGATTTGAGGCGCTTCTCGACGTGGCAGCGGGCTGAAAAACTCCCTTTTTTTCAAATTGATCGCCATTCATGATGTATCCTATACTGAAACCAGAGAAATCCCTGGAGGTGCATCATGAAAAATCGTCATATTACAGATCTGGTTAAGCCCTTCAAGCGGCAGATGTGGATCACCCTTGTTCTTTTTATCCTGGGAACGGCTATCGAATTCGGAGGGCCATTTTACGCGCGGACCTTCCTGGCCGGGCAATTGTTGCAGTCCGTCATGCTGATTGTCCTTAGCATTCTGCTGTCCGGGCTCATTTCATCCCTGGTAATCGTTTATCAGCACAAAAAAGAAATCAAATTAAAATCAAGACTCTCCAGAGATCTTTGCGGGGACCTCATGAATATGGCCTACCCTGCTCTCATCTCTAAAGAGTCTTCCTTCATGTATGAAAAAATCAGCATGGTTGTTGATGACATCGCTGCTTTCTATCTTGAGGCGCTGCCTCAGTTCATCGTCTCACTGATTTGTATTGGGCTGTGTTTTCTGATTACGATCTGGATTGACTGGCGGATCACGGTGGTCTTTTTCCTGATGATGGCGGTTCAGACCCTGGGCTATAAAGAGCTGAACCGGAAGCTGTCCATACAGAGCTCGGAGCTGCAAACCGCCAGCGCCAGTAAGTTCTCCTCCATCATTTCCCTGCTGGGCAACATGGATTATATCAAGCAGATGCCGGATCACCGGCCGGTTCAGGATATCATCGAATCCAGGGAACAAAGCCAGCACGCGGTCGAGGCCAGAATCAATATCTTTGCAGGATGCATGAGCACGCTTTTTGACACCCTGCTGCTGGTGCTGAGCAATGCCGTTTATATTTACGTTCCCATCGCTCTGACCCAAAAGCTGATCCAGGTTCAGGATTCCATCCTGCTGATTCTGGTGAACTCCCTGTTCATCCCGGCGGCCAAAAGAGTGATAGGCTCCAATATCCGGTTCGCCAGCGTGACGGCCGGAATCAAATTTCTCACAGAAGAAATACTGCCCTTTGTGGAGGATTCCGAAGAAAGCCGCGAGGGCTTGAGCACCATTGATCGGATCGATGCCCGCCTTTCCGGCCTGACTGTTTCCGGCAAAAGCATTCTTGGCAGCGGAGAATTCCACATCCAATCCGGGGATATCGTCAAAGTGCAGGGACAGACCGGAAGCGGCAAGTCCTGTCTCATGAAGTCGCTGGTATGTTTTTTCCCGGCGCAGGAACTATTCATCAACGGGACGAGCCTGTCCAGGCTTTCCAGAAAAGATATCCGCACGCGGATCTGTTATGTTCCTCAAAATCCGACGGTTTTTTCAGGGACGGTGCTGGATAATATCATGTTTGGGAAGCAATCTCCTGCTTTCGAAAAGCTTATGAAAGGGACCATCTTTGAAAAATACTTTACAGGAGATATCGGCCTTGATAAAATGATTATTGAGAATGGCGCGAATCTGTCAGGAGGAGAAAAGCAGAAGATAGCGCTGGCAAGGGCTCTGACGGACAAATGGGATGTGCTGATTCTCGATGAAGCCACCAGCGCGATGGATCAGAAAACCGAGCGGGAGCTGCTGGAGTTCTTTGTCCGTTTCTGCAGAGAGAATCATAAAATTCTGTTTGTTATATCCCACGCGAATGCCATCGATCCATATTGCAGTCAAATATTGATTGTTCAGGACGGTAAAGTGTTGGCCGAACCTAGGCTTTGAGGAAGAATCAGAACATAAGACGATGGAGGAGAATCAGATGGAAGAGGAATTGTTTTCACTTAATCAGCTCTCGATGATTACCGGGTATTCCACTCGAATGCTCCGGAATTTTATCAAAAGCGGGATGCTTCAGGGACAGTTGATTGATGAAAAATGGTATTTTGACTATGCCCAGATGGAGTCTTTTTTTGCCGATCCTTATGTGAGGGCGGGATTGCAAACCAAGAGAAATTCGTTGGTGAATCATTTCCTTCAGGATACGCAAAAACCCAATGATCAGATCTGTTCCATTCTGGACTTTTCCGCCTCCGAGGACGAACAGGCAGATATCCAAAGATGGTTTGTCGATCGGATCAATGGGGATCCGGAAGGAGAAATGCAGTTTTTCTATACCAGGCAGCAGAGAGCAATCAGGATTATTATTACCGGCCCGGCGAAAAAGGTAGTGGAAATGCTAAACGATTTTTATGGCAGAAGGTAAAAGGAGGTAAACCTATTTAGGGTGAGGGTTACAAAACCCGAATTCCAGCCAGCTGCTCCAGCCAGAAATTCTTGAGTGTTCCCCGAAAAACCTTATAATAGTATTGACCAGATGTGTAGATAAAATATAAAGGTGTTTAGATATGATTATCCGATACGACAAATCGAATGAACAGAGAAAAGAGTTGCTTCAGTTGTCTGACTGTTATCCAATCGATATGCAGACACTGGACGATGATACC
>CACZRP010000027.1 GCA_902783575.1 uncultured Eubacteriales bacterium | reverse complement strand
GTTTACGGCGCATCGGTAACGCCCTCCCCCTCCATGACCACCCAGGTCGGTCAGAAAATCCTCGCGGAGCATCCCGGCACCACCGGTTCCCTCGGCTGCGCCATCTCCGAAGCCGTCGAGGTCGCTGTCGGTTCCGAAGGATACCGTTATGTCCTGGGCAGCGTGCTCAACCAGGTGCTCCTGCATCAGTCCGTCATCGGTCTGGAAACCAAAACTGCCCTGGATAAGCTGGGCGTCAAGCCGGATATCATCATCGGCTGCGCCGGCGGCGGATCGAATCTGGGAGGCCTGATCGCCCCCTTCATGGGTGAGAAGCTTCGCGGCGAAGCGGACTACCGCATCATCGCTGTGGAACCCGCTTCCTGCCCCAGCCTGACCAGAGGCGTGTACGCCTACGACTTCTGCGACACCGGTATGGTTTGCCCCCTGGCCAAGATGTACACCCTGGGCTCTGACTTCATTCCTGCTCCCAACCACGCCGGCGGCCTGAGATACCACGGCATGAGCCCCATCCTTTCCCAGCTCTATCATGACGGCTATATGGAAGCGGTTTCCGCACCCCAGACCGCGGTCTTCGAGGCTGCCGAGCAGTTTGCCCGCACCGAAGGCATCCTGCCCGCTCCGGAAAGCTCCCACGCCATCCGCGCGGCCATTGATGAAGCCCTGAAATGCAAAGATACCGGCGAAGAGAAGACAATCGTCTTCGGCCTCACCGGTACCGGATATTTTGATATGGTCGCTTATGAGAAGTTCCACGAGCATCAGATGGACGACTATATTCCCACTGACGAGGAACTGGCTGCCTACGCAGCTAAGCTGCCGAAAATGGACTAAAGCGGCCGCGCTTTATAAGCTGCCGAAAAAGGACTGAAGCGTCTCCGCTTCAGTCCTTTTTAAAACTCTTTAGTTTGTCTTAGGAATCTGGCTGAGAGCTCCATGTATGCGGCGAATGGCGGTATCCCGCTTTTTGCCGAGCAGAGAAGCGCAGAAGCCAGTGGCCAGATATTCAGCCGCGGGCAGTGACAGGTCGCCCATCAGCACCAGAGATTCAGGAAGAGTTCTTTCGGAAATGGCGATGAATGCATCAATGATCACTGTCTTGGCTTTCTCATTCTTCACGATCTCATTCATGGGATCGTTAATGGAATAGAAGCCTTCCTTGTTCTCCAGCGCGCCGGCGATATCATCCACACCCTCGAACCAGTTCTTGGCGTCCATGGCCTTCTGGAATCCCGGGAAGGTGAACAGGGTATTCTTTTCGGCGGCGGAGCGGAGCATGATGGCGTCCTTCTGATCTCCGGCAACGGCTGTAATCAGCGTTCCCGTCTGGCTGATGGGAACATTTTCAAAAATGAATACATGCTCCCCGTTCAGGGTGGCGATCAGCTGACCGTCGGCATACAGGCTGACGGTCTTTTGATTGGAATGAACCCGGATGGTGGTGCTTTCGCCCGGACGTTCGAAATATCTGCGTCCGCAGACATGGACAAAGGGATCCTTGGAGAACCAGGCCTTATAGACGTAATAGGAATCTTTCCTGATCTTGCGGTCGATGGTAACCAGACCCTTGTTGTTGCGGCCCTTGGTGCCACCCTCCTCACGGAAGTAACTGCCGAAATCGAACATGTTCCATACGAAGGAACCCCAGATCCAGGGACGGGTGGCGAGGGTCTCGCAGGCGGATTCATGAATCAGGACCTGATACTCCTCGGAGTAGTCCATCTTCACGGGACTGTCGGAATGATAGCCGATGATGCTGTCGCAGCCATATTCAGTGATGGCGAAGCGGCGCTCCGGATATTTCTCGTGATATTCATGGGACCATTTCGCCAGATCCTCCAGGACACCGCGGTACCAGCCGAAATAGTGATTCCAGCCCTCGGCATCGGAAACGTCGTGAAGGGCGTGATCCCAGCCGGCTCCGTACTCGTGGGCAATGACGGTCAGGCGCTTCTGATCCAGCTCCTTGACGGCCCGGTTCAGATCCTCATGGCATCCCAGCAGCTTGGGATTATCGTTGCCTGCCATCAGAATCTCGTTGGACAGACCCCAGAAGCAGATGGAAGGATGATTGTAGTTCTGAGCCACCAGCTCTTTGATTTCCTCCACGGCGGAGGCGTGAGCCTGATCATCCCAGCTCTGGGCAAAGTAGGGAATTTCCGCCCAGACCACCAGGCCAAGTTCATCGCAGATATCGTAGATTTCCTGCGCCTGCTGATAGTGAGCCAGCCGGACGGCATTGGCTCCCATGTCGGCGATGATCTGCATATCCTCGCGGCCTTCCTCCGGGCTCAGGGCGCAGCCCTCGTAGAGGCGGTCCTGATGCCGGCATACTCCGCGCAGGGGCACGGAACGTCCGTTCAGAATGAAGCCCTGATCCTTGTCCACAGAGAAGCTTAACACGCCGAAGGGAACACAGATTTCATCCACCACCTCGTTGAAGCTGACAACTCTCAGACGGGCGTGATAGAGGTAAGGATCTTCCACGCCGTTCCAGATCCGGGCGTCAGGAATGACAGCCTTGATGGTTGAGGTTTCCTCCGCAAAGCACCAGGCCTCACAGACCTCTTTGCCTTCTTTGTCAAAAATCTCCACGCTGATCCGCTGATCCTGCTGGGGATTGGTGATACAGGCCTTGACGGAAACCTCGGCGTTCGCCCCGCAGGGTACCGCGTCAATATAGACGCCCGGGCCGCCGTGCTCTTCCATGCTGAAGGAAGAGGCGGGAACACTGATCAGCCGGACGTAGCGGTAGAGGCCGCCGTAGAAGGTGAAGTCAGCCCGCTGGGGATAGACCTGGTCGCTGTAGGTGTTGTCTGCCAAAATGGCCAGCACGTTGGGACCGTCATCCCGAAGATAGCCGGTGATATCGGCCCGGAAAGCGCTGTAGCCTCCCACATGCTCTGTGACTTTCTTGCCGTTGACCCAGATCTCGCCCCGAAGAGCGCAGGCGCCCACTTCGACGTAGAGTCTTCCGCCGGGAATCGGCTGAGTAAGGGGCTCGAAGGTAGTGACGTACCAGAAAGCACCCCTCTCGAAGGGGGTTCCGATCTGGCCGTCCACCGCGTTCCAGGTATGGGGAAGAGAGACCTTTTCCCATCCGGGTTCGGCAGCAGGGAATACTGCCGGCGCGGCTTCCGCAGTCTTACTGAAGAGCCAGTTGGATAGATCTTTTGCTGTACGCATAAGAAAAATCTCCGTTTCTATATGAATATTTTATTGCATAACGATTTCTTTTCCGCTGTCCCCGGACTGATAAATGGCGTCGATGACCCGGTTGGACAGGCGGGCATCCCGGACATGCACATAGTCATCGGAGCCCGTTTTTACGGCGGTATAGTATTTTTCGATCATTCTCCGGTGGGAGGAACCGTAATAGAACTTGCTTCCGGCCAGGACCTCATCGGAGGTAATCAGCTGACGCTCACCAGCTTCGTCCAGCTGATAGAGACGCCGGCTGTCAATCACGAAAACAGCCTTCTCGGTTTTGATTTCCAGTATGGGACCGTTGTTGTAGCCGTTGGCGTTGGTGGCGAAGAAGATGCCTCTGGCGCCGCTCTCAAAATCCATCCGGCAGACAGCGGTATCTTCCACATCGGTGGCAAGATCCATGAGGCAGAGATCGGAACCCTTGATGCTCTTCACCGGGCCGCAGAACTGTCCCATGAGATCAATGAGATGGATCGCCTGATTGATCATGCATCCTCCGCCGGAGAGCTTGAAATCACCTCTCCAGGGTCCCGCGTCGAAATAGGACTGATCTCTGGCCCAGGGATTCAGGGCAAAGCAGTTCTGAACCTTTCCATATTCTCCGCTGTCAAGCAGCTCCTTCAGCTTCAGGGTGGTATCATTGAGACGGTTCTGGAAGCAGATTCCGATTTTCAGTTCGGGGTGGGCATCCTCCAGAGCGATGAATTCCTCCAGCTGGGCGCTGTTCAAAGCGGCCGGCTTCTCGCAGAAAACATGGACTCCCTTCTCCGCAAAGAAGCGGCTGACAGGATAATGCAGATAGTGGGGCAGGCAGATATGCACCACATCCGGTCGGATTTCCTCGTAGAGGGTTTCATAGTCGGTGTAGAAGGGAACATCGATGTCCGGTTTTTTGGCGGGATTGATATCGCAGACGGCGGCCAGGGATACACCATCCATGGTCATCAGTATGGGGATGTGGACATGGGAAATCACGCCGCATCCGATGACGGCAGCACGCAGCATCATTACACCTCCGGCAGAGTAATCTGCTTCAGAATATCAAGCAGGGCCTCGTACTGCGCCTGATAGCCTTCTTCTCCGGAGGAGAATCTGTTCTTGAGCACTACGTCATGGGGATTGCCCTTTTCCAGGGTGGAGAGGGAAGAGAAAATCACCAGATGGGGCTCCAGCGTCAGGAATCCGTGGTAACCGCTGTTTTCAAAGGCATCCTTCAGGATGGGCAGCAGCTTTCCGTCGCCGGTGCCGCACAGCACATTTTCTCTGGTGGAATAAATGGCATCCTTGATATGGATGTAGCTGACGTACTTTTTCAGCATGTTCCAGCAGACCTCCGGGTTCTCCTGGCACTGCACAAAGTTCGCAAAGTCAAAGGCGGCGGCAAAATGAGGGGAGGTAACAGATTCAAGAATATCCAGACAGCGGGCGCCGGTGTCGCCATAGATATCCTTCTCATTTTCATGGAGAAGAATGACATCATAGCGGCTGGCCAATGCTTCAAACTGCTTCAGTTTGGCCATCACTTCATCACGGTAAATGGCGGGATTCTCGTCCTGGGGCACATAGAAGCTGAAGACGCGGATATATCTGCAGTCCAGAATATGGCAGACCTGGCAGAGATTTTCCAGCTGCTTCATCTGAAGCTCAAAGGCAGCCTCGTCACGGATGCCGATCTTTCCGATGGGAGAGCCCAGGGAAGAAACCCTGACATTGAACTCCTTCAGGACAGGCAGCAGTACATCCCGGGCTTCATCCGGGGTGAACTCCGCAATGTTCTTGCCGCTGGCGGTGCGGATGCAGATATAATTCATGCCCATCTTTGTCAGGGCCTGCAGCTGCTGACGGAAGTCCAGACAGATTTCATCAGCAAAACCGGAAATATAAGGATAACTCATAAAATAACCTCTCATTGATAGGGAAATGAAATAACTGAATATCTCCTTCCATTATGAAGGAGAGAAGGGGTAAATGCAAGTTTTCTTTTACAGAAATCGTGAAAAAACGAAGGCCGCCCGGGCCTCATCTTCTCCTTGACAAAACCCCTGAAAATCAGGTATAATAAGTGTTCGGAAAAGCTTTGAACATAACAAAGTAGCGCAGGTAAGACCCGTCAAGAGAGCAGGTGCCTTGGGCTGTAAGCATCCGCCGGAAGAGACGTGCGTGAATTTCATTATGGGAGCTGTCCGGCCCCGGAAAACCGGAGAAGGCCGGATTGCAGGCGACCGCATTACGGCGCATTTGAGGGCAACAGATTCTATTAAGATCTGCTGCTGAAATTTGGTGGTACCACGGAATATCCCGTCCAATGGAAATTGGACGGTTTTTTATTTTTCAGGAGGAATGTATGAATTCAAAAGTTGAAGAATTACGGGCCAGATTCCAAAGCGAAATGAACGCTGTCAGAGACGCGGAAGGACTGGAGAAGCTCAGAGTTGCCTTTCTGGGCAAGAAGGGCTTCATTACCGATGTTATGAAAACCATGCGCGATATGGACGAGAACGACCGCAAGGAAATGGGCCGTTATATGAATGAGTTTAAGGCTCAGGTTACCCAGGAGCTGGCGGAGCAGGGCAAGAAGCTGCAGGCCAGACTGGAAGAGGAGAAACTGAAGAATGATGTGAGATATGATATCTCTCTGCCCTGCGAATCTCCTCTGGGAACCCTGCATCCCATTACCATTGTCCAGAGAGAGCTGGAAGAGATTTTCTCCAGCATGGGCTTTGCGGTGGAGGACTACGCCGAGGTGGTCACGGAATACGACAACTTTGAAGCGGTTAACGTGCCCAAGCATCATCCCGCCAGAGACATGCAGGATACCTATTATCTGGACAACGGCGAACTGCTGAAAACCCAGACCTCCGCGGCCCAGAACTTTATTCTGAGAAAATACGGCGCTCCCTGCCGTGCCATCTTCCCCGGACGCTGCTTCAGAAATGAAGATGTGGATGCCAGCCACGAGACCACCTTCTTCCAGATGGAAGGCATGATGGTGGATACCGACATTTCCATCTCCAACCTGATTTACTTCATGAAAACCATGCTTTCCGAGGTGTTCAAGAAGGACATCACCGTCCGTCTGCGTCCCGGCTTCTTCCCCTTCACGGAGCCCGGCTTTGAGCTGGATATTCAGTGCCCCTTCTGCGGCGGCAAAGGCTGCGCCACCTGCAAGCATGGCGGCTGGATTGAGCTTTGCCCCTGCGGCATGATTCATCCCAACGTGCTCCGGATGGGCGGCATTGATCCCGAGAAGTATACCGGCTTTGCCTTTGGCTTAGGTCTGACCCGACTGGCTATGATGAAATTCGGCATCAGCGACATCCGCTACCTGAACAGCGGCAGCCTGAAGGCCCTGGATCAGTTTAAGACCCTGTAAGCAGAAGAGGAGGAAGAAACATGTTTTTATCGATGAACTGGATCCGGGATTTTGTTAACCTGGATGGCATAGATTTAGATGAACTGGTACATAAGTTTACCCTGGGCACCGCCGAGGTGGAGGGCGTTGAACATGTGGGCGCCGATACCTGCGGCGTTGTGGTGGGTCAGATTCTCACCGTGGAAGAGATTCCCGAATCCAAAAAGCTTCACAAGCTCACCGTTGACTGCGGCGACAAGGTATGGCAGATCATGTGCGGCGCTCCCAATGTCCGGGTGGGCATGAAGGTGCCCGTGGCCAAGCTGGGAGGCATGGTCAGCGGCATGAAGATCGAGGACCGCAAGCTGGCGGGCTATGAGAGCCAGGGTATGTGCTGCAGCCAGAAGGAGCTGGGCGTTTCTGACGACCACTCCGGTCTGTGGGAGCTGCCCGAGGATCTTCCCATCGGCAAGGATATCAAAGAGATTTACGAGATCGATGATGTGGTCTTCGAGGTAGACAACAAGTCCCTGACCAACCGTCCCGACCTGTGGGGCCATTACGGCATCGCCCGGGAGATCGCTGCCCTGGCGGACCGGAAGCTTCAGCCCTATCCCGTGGAAGATCTGAGCGTTTATTCCGAGCTTCCCGAGGTTCCCATTACCATTGAGGATCCGGAGCTTTGCTACCGTTATTCCGGTATGACCTTTGGCCATGTGACCAAGAACCAGTCTCCCATGAACATGCAGATCCGTCTGTACCGCTGCGGCATGCGCGGCATCAACCTGCTGGCGGACCTGACCAACTACCTGATGCTGGAGCTGGGTCAGCCCATGCATGCCTTCGATTACAAGCGGGTGAGCGCCATTGAAGTGGGCCACCTGGAGGGAGTTCAGACCTTCCAGACTCTGGACGGAAAAGACAGAACCATTCAGCCCGAAACCCTGATGATCAAATCCAAGGGCGAGCCCGTGGCTGTGGCCGGCGTTATGGGCGGCCTGGCCTCCGAAATTGTGGACGATACCGACAGCTTCCTGCTGGAGAGCGCCAACTTCGATGCCGCCAGCATCCGCAAATCCGCTCAGGCCATCGGTCTGCGCACCGACGCTTCCATGCGTTATGAGAAGACCCTGGATCCCGAGATGACTGTGACCGCCATTGCCCGTTACCTGAAGCTGCTGCTGGAGATTGATCCCGAGGCAAAAGTAACCAGCCGTCTGTCTGATGTTTATCCCAAGAAATATCCTGTTCGCGTCATCACCTTTGACAAGGCCTATGTGGACCGTATGACCGGCATCGAGATCAGCGAGGAGAGAATCGAGAAGACCCTCACCGACCTGGGCTTCGAGCTGAAGCGGGAGGGCAAGGACTTTGTGGTCACCGTGCCCAGCTTCCGTGCCACCAAGGATGTCACCATCAAGGCTGACCTGATTGAGGAAATTACCCGTATCTACGGTTACGACAACTTTGAGATCAAAACCTCGAAGATGGATCTGCATCCCATGCTGCTGACCCCTGAGCACCGGCTGCACAGCGAGGTGAAGGACCTGCTGGCCTTCAGCTTCGGCGCCCATGAGGTCCACACCTATATATGGAATGACGGCAAGCGCCTGTCCGAGCTGGGACTTTCCAATGAGGGCCTGCTGCACCTGACCAACTCCGTATCTCCGGATATCGATACCATCCGCGAGCAGCTGGTGCCCGCTCTGCTGTGCACCGCGCTGAAGAACCGCGGCTACGCTCCCTCCTACAATATCTTCGAGATCGGCAGCGTGGTTCCCGCCCTGGCGGAGAACGGCCTGGCCTGCGAAGAAAAGCATCTGGGCGTGCTGCTCTATGGCCGCAAGATCGATGAACCCGCGCTGGTGGCTCAGGCCAAGGCCATCTGCGAATCCATCGCCGGCGCTATCAAGGGTGTCAGGTTTGAATACCGCGCCGCGGCTCCGGAAGAAGTGAAGGAGTGGCAGCACCCCTACAACAGCTTTGTGGTGACCCTGAACGGCGAGAAGATCGGTCTGATTGCCGTGGTTCATCCCACCGTATGCAGCAAGATTGAAAAGAAGGCGGCCGCCGTGGCAGTGGAAATGAACATGGACAAGATCTATCCCCTGGAGAAGATCATGCCTCAGTTCCGCGAGCCCAGCCGCTTCCCCTCCATTACCAGTGATATTACCTTCATCACCGACAGCACCACTCCCTACAGCGAATTTGAGCGCATCATCGCCGGCGTGCCCAACGAGCATCTGGCAGGCACCCAGCTGATGGGCATCTACGTGGATGACGCCCTCACCGGAAAGAAGAGCGTTACCATCCGTTTCACCTTCACCTCCTACGAGAGAACCCTGGAGATGAATGAGGTGCTGGAATACGTGGCGGCCTATCGGGATGCCATGAAAGAAATCGGCGCTGTGGTGGCCGTTGTCTGATGAAATTTCCCCTTTTAAGAGGAGTTTTCCATGTTTGATGTTTGTTTACTGGGAACCGGCGGCATGCTGCCCCTTCCCAACAGGTGGCTCACCAGCCTGCTGGTGCGCTTCGGCGGGTCCTCGCTGCTGATCGACTGCGGCGAGGGAACCCAGATCACCCTGCGCCAGCAGGGGTGGAGCTTCAAGGATATTGATTTTATCTGCTTCACCCATTATCACGGCGACCACATCAGCGGTCTGCCGGGACTGCTTCTGACCATGGGCAACTGTGACCGCACCGAGCCCGTCACGCTGATTGGTCCGAAGGGACTGCGCAAGGTGGTGGAAGGCCTCTTGCTGATTGCTCCCGGACTGCCTTTCGAGATCCGCTATATGGAGCTTACGAAGGATCAGATCGACGAGCAGCAGGAGATTCAGCTGGGTCCGCTGTTTGTCCGGGCCTGCCTGGCTGATCACGGCGTTCCCTGCGTGGGCTACAGCGTAGAGATCAAGCGGCGCCCCCGGTTTGACCCTGAGAGAGCCAAGGCCGCGGAGATTCCTCTGCCGTACTGGAGATTTCTGCAGCAGGGACAGACCGTCACCGGCGAGGATGGCCGGGTGTTTGAACCCTCCATGGTGCTGGGGGAGGAGAGAAAGGGTCTGAAGATCACCTACTGCACCGACTCCCGTCCGAAGGACACCATTGTCCGGCTGGCGGAGGGCTCCGACCTGTTTATCTGCGAGGGTATGTACGGAGAAGCAGATAAGGAAGAAAAAGCAGCCCAGCACAAGCATATGTCCTATAGGGAAGCAGCCACCATGGCCCGGGATGCGGGCGTGAAGGAACTGTGGCTGACCCATTTCAGTCCGGCCATGCCTGCTCCGAAGGCATTTCTTCAGGAGGCGACGGCGGTATTCCCCAATACCCGCTGTGGCAAGGACCGGCTGACCAGGGAGTTTGTTTATGAAGATTGATAACCGATATCATCGAATCCTGGGAATTGAGAGCTCCTGCGACGAAACCGCAGCGGCGGTGGTGGAGGATGGACGAAAGGTCCTTTCCAACGTCATCAGCTCCCAGGTTCCAACTCATACCATTTACGGCGGCGTGGTGCCGGAAATTGCTTCCCGGCAGCATTTGGACGCCATTGATGGAGTGATTCTCCAGGCACTGAAGGATGCAGGTGTTACCTTTGACGACATTGACGCCATTGCCGTCACCGACGGACCGGGCCTGGTGGGAGCCCTGCTGGTGGGTGTTTCCGAAGCCAAGGGACTGGCCTACAGCCTGAATAAGCCTTTGCTGGGAACCCATCACCTCAAGGGACATATTGCTGCCAACTATATCACCAATCAGGATTGGGAGCCTCCCTTCCTGTGCCTGGTGGTTTCCGGCGGCCATACCGACCTGATCCTGATCGAGGATTATAAGAATTATCAGATTCTGGGAAGAACCAGAGACGATGCCGCCGGCGAAGCCTTTGACAAGGTGGCCCGGGCCATCGGACTGGGATATCCCGGAGGCCCCAAGGTACAGAAGGCGGCGGAACAGGGAAACCCTGATGCGGTGCATTTTCCGCGGCCCTGTATTGAAGAGGAGGGTTACGACTTTTCCTTCAGCGGTCTCAAATCCGCCGTGCTGAATTTCCTGAATCAGGAAGCCATGCAGGGCAGAGCCGTGGGTACGGAAAAGGGACTTTCTCAGGCAGATATCGCTGCCTCTTTCCAGGCGGCGGTGGTGGAGGTGCTGGTCACTAAAACCATGCAGGCTGCCAGGGATTATCATGTGAGCCGGGTGGCCATCGCCGGAGGAGTCTCCGCCAATAAACCCCTGCGGGAGGGCCTGAGACAGGCCTGCCTGAAGGCCGGCATCGAGTTCAACTGCCCGGAATTCATCCTCTGCACGGATAACGCGGCCATGATCGCCTCCGCAGCCTATTACAGCTGGGAGAAGGGCGAATCCTCGCCCCTGGACCTGAACGCGAACCCGAATTTGACATTGTGAAATAAAAAAACATTGAAGATGACGGTCATCGCCGCCGACGGCGGTCGAGGAAATTTCCTTATATGAAGAAAAATCCTCGATCGCTGTTTTTTTGTCGAGGAAATTTCACGCAGGAGGCAGTTTTCCTCGACGTGATTTTTCTGCTTCGAGGAAATTTCAGCTCTGAGGCATTTTTCCTCGATCATCAACCTGAGGCAACTGAATATTTTCGAGGAAATTTCCCATATAGCTGAAAAATCCTCGAACCTCGTCCGGTTGATAAAAAAAGATCGAGGATAACTGCAAATAGCAGGAAATATCCTCGATGAAAAATATAAGAAAAGTTTTAAAATCGAGGAAAACTGCACGTGGCAGGAAATATCCTCGAAGACGAAAGAATTACAGATAAGGTAAGGTCTGTCAGTCACCTAAAAGCTCATCGATCAGGGCCTCATAGTCATCAGCGCCCCGGGCACCGATGGCTGCCTCACCGACAATCTGACCTTCGGAGTTGACAAAATAGCTGGTGGGAATGAACTGGGCGGGAAAAGCTTCCATCAGCGTGTACCAGGGAAAGAGGTTCATATAAGTGACGCCGGTATCGGCGATGATTTCCCTGGCGGTTTCCAGGCGGGAGGTATCCTCCAGCCCGGCCACATCCACCACGACGCCCACAATGGCGCAGTCCTTCTCCGCAAGGCGCTGGCTGAGAATTTCCAGATCAGGCATTTCGCCAATGCAGGGACCGCAGTAGGTGCCCCAGAGATTGATCATGGTCAGCTTGTGCTGGCTGAAAAGCTCTTCAGCAGTGACGGCGTTTCCATCCAGGTCGGTGGTTTCAAAGGAAATGCCCAGGTAGGCAGCAGCGGCCTGGGAGGTTTCGGAAGCCTCGGCAGTCTCGGAGGATTCTGCAGCTTCGGCCGCCTCTGTGGAAGCCTGGCTCTGGGCAGCAGAGGTTTCTGCGGAATCTTCCCCGTTGGAGCTGCAGCCTGTGATGGCCATAGACAGGATCAGGGAAAGAATCAGCAGCAGGCTAAGCGATAGTTTTTTCATTTGTTTCTTCCTTTTTGTTTCTATTCATTTTTTATTACCCTGCCGGCACCTTCAAAGGAAAGTGCCTCGACGGGACACTGGTGGAGGCATTCTCCGCAGCGGATGCATTCCGCGGCATTGGGAATCCGGTGGGGATCCACATTCATTCCGCAGACCTTGGCGCAGGCGCCGCATCCTGTGCAGGCATCTTTGTTTACTCTAATTTTCACCAGACTGATTTTCTGGAAGAGGGCATAGAAGGCCCCCAGCGGGCAGAGATATTTACAGAAAGGCCGGTAGATGAAGATACAGGAAGCCAGGCAGAGCACCAGGACCAGCATTTTCCATCGGAAGAGCCAGCCCAGTGCCGACCTCAGGGATTCATTCAGAAGCACCAGGGGAACGCCGCCCTGCAGCGTACCCACGGGGCAGATATATTTGCAGAAAAAGGGCTCCCCGGCGCCGTAGTCCGTGCGGTAAAGCAGAGGAAGACCGATTACCAGAACAAGCAGCACCAGATATTTCAGATACCGGAGAGGCCGATCCGCCTTCTCCGGTATTTTCAGCTTCGGCGTGGGTATTTTGTAAAGCAGCTCCTGGATGAGGCCGAAAAGGCACAGCCAGCCGCAGATGAACCGGCCGCAGACAATTCCTACACTGATCAGAAAGCCCAGCACATAGAAGGGAAATTTCCGATGGCGCTCGTTCAGCGCAGCCTGCAGCGCCCCAATGGGGCAGGCTCCCAGGGCACCGGGACAGGAATAGCAGTTCATGCCCGGCACACAGAAGCGCTTGAGGGGCCCTTCATAGATCGCCGGGCCTCCCGGCAGAAAACCTTTGATATAGCCGTTGGATAAAAGCCCCCAGGTCCCCTGAACGGCTTTCCGGAACAGTCCGGGATGCTTCTTCAAATCAGCCAAGGCCGATGCACTCCATACAGATGCGGATCGCCTTCATGAGCACCGAGTCCGCCTGGCCGGTGAGGGCTCCGTACAGGCACATAAACACAGCGCCTACCAGGATCAGCAGGCTGAGCCAGCTGTTAGATTTCTTTTTTTCCATTTCTTCTCAGGATTCCAGAGTTTTGGCGTAATACTCCTCCGGCGGCTGGGTGCCGTTGCCAGGCAGCTCCAAAGCGTGGAAGGGCGCCTCGTCGTAAAACTTCATAAACATCCGGGTGTATTCCGAATCAGAAGGACGATGCATGAACTTCGTCCCGTAGCGGTCCCGGGTTTCATTGCCCTTGCCCAGAATCAGAATCACCGTGGGACGGCGGCATTCCATGATGGCCTTGTGAATGGCTACACCCCGGTCTTCGATGATTTCACAGGGACAGCCCTGCTGGGTAATATAGTAGGAAGCTTCTTCGCAGATGTGGTCAAAGGGTTCGCGTCCGGGATCCTCCACGGTAAGATATACTTTATCCGCATACTTCCCGGCGATCTCGCCCAGATCCTTCCGGCGGTTAACGGCCTTGTAGCCGGGACAGCCGTAAATGGCGACGATGTCGTAGCCTTTGAACTCTTCTTTCACAGACTGGAAGAGGTTTTCAAAGCTAAGCTTGTTGTGGGCATAGTCCACCAGCACCGTGACCTTGCCGTCCTGGCTGGTATAGGGCTCCATCCGGCCGCTGGCCTTGGCATGATAAAGGCCGGAGCGCATGATTTCCACCGGAATGCCCATGTAGTGGGCGGCAGCAATGGCTGCGGTGGCGTTGGACACATTGAAGAGGCCCGGCATGGTCAGGGCAAAGTCCTCACTGAAGTCTTTACAGGTGACGGTAAAATGGGTTTCTCCATTCTTCTTGACAATCTGGGAAGCATAGTAGTCTGCCGCAGGATTCTCCGTGCTGTAGGTCACCATGGTATGGGAATCCTTAGCCGCCGTCAGCACCCGGTCGATGCAGTCCGCGTCCAGATTTACCACAGCGTGATCGCAGAGTGCGAACATCTTCAGCTTGGAGGAGAGATAGTCCTCAAAATCCTTGTGCTCGTTGGGGCTGATGTGGTCCTCGGAAATGTTCAGGAAGATGCCCACATTCATGCGGAGGCCAGCCACCCGGTCGTACTTGAGGGCCTGGGAGGAGACTTCCATTTCCATGTGGGTGATGCCGTGGTCCACGGCCCGACGCATGAGGGCCTGCAGCTCCACCGCTTCGGGGGTGGTGTTTCGGGCTTCTACCCGGGTGACGCCGTCATAATTATCGATGGTGGAGGAGAGGGCGCTCTCCCGGCCGCCGATGGATTCCATATATTCATCCACGATGGATTTCACATAGTAGATGGTGGTGGTTTTTCCTTTGGTGCCGCCCACCGCTACGCTGGTGAGGGACTTCCAGGGGCTGTTGAAGGCCAGATCCGCCAGGGGCGGCATGGCTTTGCGGATGTCGGAAACCAGCAGATGGGGCACATCCTCAAAACTGGCATAGGCGGTTTCGCTCACATAGGCGATGGCGCCCTTTTCCAGCGCCTCCTGAAGATACTGTTCCTTAAAATTCAGTCCCTTGCAGATGAACAGCGTCCCGGGGACCACTTCCTTGGAGTTGTAGGTCAAAAGAACCACCGGGGCGGTTTCCATTCCGTTGAAGACGGTTTCCGTCAGCAGGCCATCCTTGAAAAGCAGCTGCTGATATTCTGATAACAGATGTATTTGATTCATAGATGTCCTCGATAATCTAAATTAAACCACTCTATATCATATACCAAATTCCCTGTAAAAACAATGGCCCCAATAAAAAACGCATACCGCAGATTGCTGCGCTCCTGTGTTTCTGTGATCAGAGCTATTTTACCAGAGTATTCCGCCAGCTGGAGGGGATAACTCCGGGAGCATACAGAGACAGAAACCGAAAATAACCAGAATTCTTACAGACAAGAAAAAGGCCTTCCTCTATCACTATGGCAGGGGAAGGCCTTGCTTTGTTAGTCTCGACAGGATTTAGAATTCATTCCTGCGGTTTCTCCTTCTGAGAATCAGGCTCAGGCAGATCGCGCTCATCAATGCGACGGTCATGAATCCGATCCACAGTGATGCGCTGGTAGAATCTCCGGTGGCCGGATTGTTGGAACCGGAGCCGGAGGGAGTCGTATTGCTGCTGTTATTGTTATTGCTGTTATTGCTGTTCTGACTTTCCTCCTGGGCGGTAACCGTCAGAGCGGTTTCCACCTTGCCGTCATCGAAGATGAAGGACACGGTATGGATGGCGTTGGTAAGCTTCTCCAGAAGATCCGCTTTCAGCGTCACCACGGTACTTCCGCTGACTGCGGTGTATTCCAGCTCCCTAAGCAGGGTCACGCCGTCAATCTGGACACCCACAAAGTGCTGGAAGCATTCGTTGTCCGCGTAGCTGCGGGTGATGCGGATGGTCATGTTGGTTTTGCTGCCCTTGGTGTATCGTCCGTTGCCGCCCTCAGAGACGGTGTAGGTGATATTCACGGGCTCTGTGTTCTGCTGCCACCGGGCGTAAATGACGGTGTTTTCAGTCAGAGTCTTGGAGAAGATAAAGGGAACAGCATAGGTGGTATCGGTGAACCAGCCGATGAAGGAATATCCTTCTTTTGTGGGATTGATCGGCTGGGTGGCGGTGCCGCCCTTTTCAATGGTCTGAGAAGCGACCTCCGAACCTCCGTCGGTAAAGAAGGAAACTTTGATGGAATCTGCCACCGTACCATCGGCCTTCTTAATCTGATGGTCAAAGACAGGCTTGTAAGTCTTGGTGGTACCGTTAACGGTGCCGGCATCCCAGTCCTGGAAAACATAGATGTATTGTTCATCCTCAGCCTTGGTGGGAACCTTGGCGGTGGTGGGCTCAGGAGTTTTTTCATCCACTTTCTGATATTCTGCCGTGTCCAACTGACTGCCGTCGCCGTTAAGCCAGATGATAGTGTAGGTGACAGGCTCCTTTGGCTTTTGGATAGAGGCAAAGACAGGCTTTTTAATAATGGTTTTGTCCTGCTCGGAGCTCTCCCAATAGGAGAAGACGTAGGTGTAGTTTTCATCCTCGGCTTTGGTGGGAACTTTGTCGGTTTTGGGCTCTTCCTGGCCCGCCTCGAAAGTGGTGCGGTCCAGCTCCGTGTTGTCTCCGTTCAGCCAGATAATGGTATAGATGGTGGGTTTCGGAGGCTTTTTAACTTCAAGGAAGATGGGCTTGAAGGTGGTGATGCTGCCTACAGTGGTTCCATCATCCCAACCCGCAAAACTGTAAGTGTATTCCTCGGTTTCCGCCTTGGTGGGTTCTTTATCGGTTGTGGGGACCTGTTCACCTTCATAGATGGTCTTGCGGTCCAGCTCCGACTCATCGCCGTTCAGCCAGATATAGGTGAGCTGAGGGATCGCAGAGAATTTAGCGGTCAATGTTCGGCCGGCGTCAGATACATCGAAGGTGTAGGGGTTGTCAGAAGAGACTTTATTGTCTTCTTCGTACCAACCTTCAAACTTAAAACCTTTATTGGCCGTTGCTGATACGGTAACCTCTTCACCTTTATAATACGTTCCTGTGCTGGATTCTTGGCCAGATATAGAGACGGTTCCCTCTGTGGAATTTGTCGATACCGTTATGGTATACTTGGGAAGATCCTTCCAGACGGCCACCAGAGTATAATTGCCGGCCTCAATTTTGTTTGCCTCATCGTTCTTGGGATCAATAGTTTGCTCTGTTCCTTCAATCAGCCAGTGGCTGAATTCCTTATGTTCCGGAGCCTTAAAGCCACAATCGGGAACAGTATATTGGTTACCCTCAAGAACAGTCTCAGGATCCATGGTACCAGAACCACCATTGGAATCAAAGGTTACGGTGTAGGGGTTGCGCTTATTAATCTCCACTGTCTCGGCAGCCTTTTTCTGATCTTCATCATATACATCAGATCCTGATTCCCCCTCAGAAATAGAACTGTTAGTTGGTATCCGGATCATAAGGGAATCGTCCAGAATGATACCATTATCATCTGTTGAATGAAGCGCATTTTTGTCTACACCGTTACCGGATGGTATTTTTACTTTCAGACTAGGACAGTTTATACCGATTTCAATTGTCTTTCCATAGATGCCATATTTTCCGCGCAGAGGATCTTTATAATCAGAACTATCACTTAAAGGGCCGATACATGTTCCAGTGGAATTAATTTCCGTCTCCTGATTGATATAAACAGAACCTGTTTTAGAGTAGATTCCAGTACTTTCACATTGGATAGTAAGGGGGGCATTGACCGTAACATTACCCTTAGCCTCGATACCGGTCCGTCCTTGCGCTACTCCTGTATTAAAAACGCCAAAGGGCATAGCTGATATATTTACAAGATATTCATCGGCGGAAGAAGAACCATCACTAGGTCCATTAATGGTAACGGAACCATTCTTTGAGAAGATACCCCAGTCAACGGTATGGATGGTGATCTTGCCTGCAAGCGTCACATCGCCGTAAGATCTAATAGCGGAGCAGTTGCAGTTAATCTCGAAGTTGCCTTCAACATTGATGCCATTCCTGCCATAAAAACAATGCCCGATTGTGTCACCGTTATAATTGGCAATCACCTTTCCGCTGGCCTTTACAGTCAGAGTACCTTCAACAAAGGCAAGGAAAGGATCTTTGTAGGAGATGGTGTTTTCGTTTCCTGCGAAAATGATGATAAGATCTTCTTGAGAATAGATATGTGCATAGGAACCGGCGGGATCATCATTAGTTTTATAGGATGAGATGTTAATACTTTTTGAAATATTAGCCCCCGGCTGGATGGTCAGGGTATTGGGGTTGCCAGGAGTGAATTGGACTTTCCCGTCTTTCAGGACATCATCCTTGTTCTCATCGTTGACCTGTATGTTTCCCACCCATACATTGTATTGAGTTATCGCGCCCTTAACTGGCACGACCCAGCCCTGGAGGAGGCCGCATAAGATGGAAAGGACTAACAGAAGGCTTAAGGCAGTTCTTTTAGCTCGCATAATGATTCTCCATTTACCGGACTTGATTAATAGACTCCGCCGCCCAGGGAAATAACTCCAATATAAGTTTTGCCGATACCGAATTCCACGGGCGTACCGTCCTTGTAGGTGTAAACGAACTGGCTGTCCTCATCGGCTCTGGACCAGGTGATTTCGGACATAACTCCGTTGACCATGAACCAGCCATCGCCCTCGCCGGTCAGATCCATATCCTGATGGCCTGCGTCGTCGCAGGTCCAGACGTCGGTCTGAATAACGACAATGTTCTTGAAGTGCACCGGCTTTTCATCGGAAGCATCGATGTAAACCTCATCATATTCCGCCGCGGTGTAGTCGTTGGAAGCCGCGTCGAAGGTGAAATAAGTGCTCTTGCCCTTGCCGAAATCTACTTCGATATCGGTTTTGATCTCTCCTCCGGAAACCTTGGGGCTCTCGGAGAAGACCATGTTGCACTGATAGCCCTCTTCGTGCTGGGTGCGGAAGAAAGCGTCGTTCTCCAGATAATTGTTGATATCCTTGCCGGTGGTCATGAGGCTGTGCTCATAGCCCATGTTTTCCGCTCTCCAGGGATCCCGGTAGAACAGATCGCCTGCCCAGGAGATGGCTTCGATGTCGTCGTAGCCGCGGCGCTCCAGGGCGTCGGTGGCCAGGTTGGAGCATCCGCAGTGGGCAATGATGGCATCGTAACCGGCAGCAAAGTCAATATAGTTGTGGCGCAGGCTTCGCACGGAGCCGACGATATCCTCGTCGGGGATCTCCTGGAAGATGCACATCAGACGGGTAATGCCGCCTTCCACAATGGCTTCAAAGATGATATCCGCATCCTTCACGCCCCACTGGGGAACAGCCACCCAGATATTGTTGATCATGAAGGCCATGGGACGTTTGCCGGACACTTCGTGATCTTCGGTTTCACCGGTGAGGGGATTGACATAGGGATTCTTCACCACCGCTGGAGCGGATTCCTCCGGCTGGGAGGATTCTTCCGCCTTGGAGGACTCCGCAGCCTCGGGAACAGAGGATTCCACAGGCTCGGGAACGGAAATATCTTCTACGGTTTTCTCCGGAATCAGTATGACGGAGCTTTCCTCTTCAGCTTCTTTCTTGCAGCCGGCCAGCAGGGTCAGGCTTAATACCGGTGCCAGCATAAGGCAAAGGAAAGAACGGGTATTCTTTTTCATTTGACTCACCTCGGGGTTTTATTTTTTATCTGATACTTTTATAGAGCGGGCCGTAGGCACCGCAGGCCCGATAGTCGGCACCCTCCGGATCGGATCCGAAGGCGTTCCAGGCTGCGGGACGGAAGATATCTTTTTCAGGCACGTTGTGCATGGAAACCGGGATTCTCAGCATGGAGCAGAGGGTAATGACATCCGCGCCGATGTGGCCGTAGGAGATGGCTCCATGGTTCGCGCCCCAATGATTCATGACTTCGTAGGCGGAGCAGAAGGGGCCCTTGCCGGTCATCCTGGGTACAAACCAGGTGCAGGGCCAGGTATAGTCAGTGCGCTTCCAGAGGGTATCGGAAACCTCCTCGGGCAGCTCCACGGACCAGCCCTCGGCAATCTGTACCACCGGCCCCAGACCCTTGACCAGGTTCAGACGGATCATGGTCATGGGCATTTCGCCCCGGGTCAGGAAACGGCTGGAGAAGCCACCGCCCCGGAAATAACCCATATCCGCATAGTTCCAGGTGGTGTTTTCCATGATGGCTTTCTGGTCGGCCTCGGTGACCTCCCACCAGCGCTTCATCAGGCGGTTTCCCTTCTCGTCCCGGGCTTCGCCGTTGGCGTCCAGACAGCAGGCGCCGGAGTTGATCAGGTGGATAAAGCCATCGGCCTCTTTGGCTTTGCCTTCGATCTCATAACCGGTGACCCTCCTGACGGCATCGCCGCTCCAGTAGGTGCGCACATCGGCAAACATCTGGGCCCGTCCGGTAAGAAGCTTCATGAAGAGCATGCCCAGACCATTGAGAACATCGTTCTCGGTGGCCAGGATATAGGGCTCCCGGGCGCCGTTCCAGTCGAAGGAAGTGTTCAGCAGAGCTTCGGGGAAGTCGCAGTTGGGATAGAAGTCCGTCCACTGACGCTGTCCCTGGAAGCCCGCGGCGATGGCGTTGTGTCCCACCATCTCCTCCTCCGCACCGGCAGGCAGGTTCGGGTTGCCGTTCATGAGGTCTTTGATGATTACCATCATTTTGACGACAAATTCCCAGTCGGCATCCTTCTGAGCCCGGGTCTTCTGCATGTCTTCGGGATTTTTGTCAAAGCCCTCAATGGCATGGGCCTTGGTCCAGGCCAGGGCCTTTTCGTATTCTTTATGATCGTAGATTTCCTCGGTCATGCGGCGGATAATTTCCACTTCGTCCACGGACTCCACCCGCATGCCCAGGTATTCCTCAATAAACTCCGGTGAAATGATGGAGCCTCCGATACCCATGGTAACAGATCCGATCTGAAGATAGGATTTGCCCCGCATGGTGGCCACCGCCACGGCAGCTCTGCCAAAGCGGAGGATTATCTCTCTGACATCCTCGGGAATTTCCGTATCCGTGGCTTCCTGAACATCGTGACCGTAGATGCCGAAGGCGGGCAGACCCTTCTGGGCGTGGGTGGCCAGCACGGAGGCCAGATAGACAGCGCCGGGTCTTTCGGTGCCGTTGAAGCCCCAGACAGCCTTGATGGTATGGGGATCCATGTCCATGGTTTCCGCGCCGTAGCACCAGCAGGGAGTCACGGTAAAGGTAATATCTACGCCGGCTTTTCTAAACTGATCCGCGCAGGCAGCGGCTTCGCCCACACGGCCAATGGTGGTATCTGAAATAATTACTTTCACGGGTTCTCCGTTGCTGTAGCGGAGGTTTTCCGTAAGAAGGGCGGCAAGGGAACGGGCCATGCCCATGGTCTGGTCTTCCAGAGACTCCCTGACCTGCAGCTTGCCCCGGCGTCCGTCAATGGTAGGGCGGATTCCGATGACAGGATAGCTACCGACTAATCTGTTTTCAGCCATAGTCTTTTCCTCCAAAAGTATTTGGATTTATGATACTTTTTTTCGTGGAAAAAGTCAATAAAAAAGACGCTTCCGAAGGGCGGAAGCGCCTCTAAAATAATCAGGAATTGAACCAGCTGATCAGAGCATCCGCAAAGGATGGATGAACGGAGGGTTCATAGTCGAAACCCAGCGAAAGCGCCAGGGCTTTCTGTTCTTTTTCTGTCTCGTAATGTCTGGCCACAAACTGGCAGAGCTTATCCAGAAATACCATGGGAGCAGAGGGGAACCGGAGCCCGGAACAGATTTTTGAAAGATAGGACGGGTCATAGCTTAAGGCTCTTGCCATGTGGCTCATGGGGATATGGGTAACCTGAACCATTTTCACCAGCCGTTCCCGGAAGAGGGCAGGCGGAATTTTGGTATCATAGTGGGGAAGGGCGGATAAGAGAGCGTTCTCGATATCCGCTTCCGTGTCCGGAAGACCTTTTTTCTGGCACAACAAATAAAGTCCGTGGACCAGTTTGCCAAACTGAGGACTGTTTTTGAGGGGGGTACGGTCGCCGGAACGGTACCGACTGATAACAACAGGAGAAAGATCGCAGCTCAAAGAAAGTTCCTTAGAGGTGCATCCTAACCGGTTGATATATTCCGAAAAGATGATTTGAAATGCATCCAAAGTGGTGTTTCTCCCTTCTGTAGGAGCCTATCGGGGGGATCCGGTTTTTCTCTCCGATGGGTGAGCAAAAGGCACTCAACATGATTATTATTCATCAATTATAACTGATAAAAGTGAAAAATACACGCAATATCTTACTAATACCGAGAGACAAATATGGTAATAAAATGCATGTTCCGATGGCATCGGGGCTATCCCATCACTTGATAAATATTGACTTTCCGGTATGGCATTGGTATAATTCACTTTTGACTTTGAGGAGGGTTACATAACTGCTATGACAGAGACAAATCCTATTCTGACAGGCAAGATCTGGAAACAGATTCTCGTTTTCTTTTTTCCTATACTGATCGGCTCGTTTTTCCAGCAGCTTTACAATATGGTGGACACCTTTGTGGTGGGGCGGTATGTGGGAACCGACGCCCTGGCTGCCGTGGGTACCACGGGCAGCGTTATCTCCTTGCTGGTGGGACTGTTTGTGGGTATTGCGTCCGGTGCTACGGTCATCATTTCCCAACATTACGGCGCCGCCGATGCGGAGAGCGTAATCCGGGCGGTCCATACGGGCATTGCCTTTTCTCTGTTAAGCGGCCTCTTCCTGATGGCGGTGGGCTATCTGACCGCCAGACCCGTGCTTCAGCTGATGAACGTGCCGGCGGATATTATCGGCGATTCCACCATGTACATGCAGGTGTACTATCTGGGCATCATCGGCAACCTGATTTACAATATCGGCACCGGTATTCTGCGGGCCGTGGGGGATTCCCGCCGGCCGCTGTATATTCTGATTGTCTGCTGCCTGGTGAATATTGTTCTGGACCTGACCTTTGTGCTGGTGTTCAAGTGGGCTGTCTTCGGTGTGGCCTTCGCCACCATTCTGTCCCAGCTGATTTCCGCCATACTGATTCTGATCTGTCTGATGAGAACCAAGGATATGTACCGTCTTTCCATCCGGAAAATCCGCATCTACAAAAACGAATTCAAAGAAATTATTCGTATTGGTCTTCCTTCCGGCATGGAATCCGTGCTGTATTCCATTTCCAACGTGCTCATGCAGACGGCCATCAACGGCTTCTCCACCACGGCCATCGCCGCCTGGTCCACCATCGGAAAAATCGACGCCGTTATGTGGATGGTGATGCAGGCCTTTGGTATTTCCATCTCCACCTTTGTGGGTCAGAACTTCGGCGCCCGGCAGTATGACCGGGTCAAGCAGGGTGTCAAAACCGGCGTATGGATGAACTTTGCCAGCATTTTTGTCATCAGCGTGGTGATTTACGTCTTCGCTCCCGTGTTCCTGGGCATCTTCACGGTAGATCAGGATGTTATCCGCACCGGCACCGATTTCCTGCACATCTTCGCTCCTGCCTACATCTTCTATGTGTTCATCAACGCCTTTTCCGCCACCATCCGCGGCTGCGGCGAAAGCGTTCAGCCTATGATCATTACGGTATTCGGCATCTGCGGTCTGAGAATTCTCTGGCTGCTGGTGGCCCTGCCGCTGCATCATACCATGGGCATGGTGGCCATGAGCTACGATGTGAGCTGGGTGGTGACCGCTGTGATTTTTATCATCTATTATCTGCGCGGCCACTGGCTGACCCGCTGCAAAAACCGGCAGAGCATCGGCAACCACGGCTAAATTATCTCCATTATAAAAAGAGACTGCAGTTGATGCTGCAGTCTCTTTTCGTGTAGGGAATGATTATTGGTTTTCTCAGAGAACGGGAATCCATACCCGCAGATCGCTTTCACCCCGGGAAGCAAAGGCATAGTAGGGTATGAGCACCGCATCAGCGGGACGGGAGCCTTCTCCGGTCCGGGTATGGTAGAGTCCGGGACCGGTCTGGGGAGCACAGAGGGTTCCCTGAATCTTCAGGGAGGGCAGCAGCATGCTGCCGCCGGGAGTTTCCAAAATGTCTCCTTCCACCGGCCTCTGATCGGGATCAGCCCGGAAGGCGAAGATATCCATCTCCGGCTGATCGACCCCTTCCATGGCATAGATCACCGGTCCGCGGGCTGCGGCGACTTTGCCCAGGGTATCGTGAATCCGGGGATCCCCCTCCACAAAACGGGGTTCCATGGCAAATTCCAGATCCGCAGTGAAAACCCTTTTGTCTGTACCGGAATCCTCCGGCAGCGTCACATAGAAATAGCCGCTTTCAGGCGAGGCGTCGAAGCTGACATTCCACTTTTCACACCAGGCCGGCAGCCGGAAGGCGGCGCGGCGGATGGAACAGCCGGGAGCTTTTTTGATTTCCACATGGACTTTTCCGCTCAGGGGATAGTCGGTGCGAATGTTTACAGAAAGCCCGTCCGCTGTCTGAAGGCTGTTTTCCATATACTGATGGATATACAGCGTGTCTCCATCGGCCGAGTACAGATAGTCTCCCAGGGAAGCATAGAACCGGAGCACGTTGGGAGGACAGCAGGAGCAGCTGAATACCTCCCGGCGCTGGGTTTCCGGATAGTAGTCCTTGTTGTGGGTAGAGGCGTTGGGATGGTTGAATTTCAGATCAATTTCCAGGGGATTCTCGTAGAAGAAGCCCTTGCCGTCCAGGGAGATGCCGGAAAGAATGCCGTTATAAATGGTCCGCTCCACCGTGTCGGCGAAAAGAGCCATGGACACAGCGGTGTCCTCGGAGGAGGGCACGGCGCCGATCATCCTTCCGGAGGCCTGGGCCAGGGCAATGGCGGCACAGGTCTCGGTATAGGCCGTGCGGTTGGGCAGATGATAATTGATGCTGAAGGCTTCTCCGATGTGAGTGGAGCCGATACCGCCGGTCACGTACATCCTCTCGTTGACGGCGTTATTGTACATTCTGCGGCAGGCGGCCATCAGCGACTCGTCCCCAAAGGCCTTGGCCACATCGATCATACCCGAGAGCAGATACATGGCCCGGACGCAGTGCCCCTCGGCGGTGGATCTTTTGCGAAGAGGCAATTCATCCTGATTGTACAGGTCGTTGAAAACGGGATAGGGAGTGACGTCTTTGGGATTGTCGCCATGTTTGTCTATAAAGAACTTCGCCAGCTCCAGGTAGCTGCGGTTACCGGATTCGGCCGCCAGCTTCACAAGAGCCAGCTCCAGCTCCGGATGACCGGGGGTTACAAAACAGGCCGCGTCCTCCTGATGGAAGATCCGGTCAATATAATCCGCGTAGCGGCACATGAGATCGTACAGCTTTGACTTGCCCGTGGCCCGGCGGTAGGCGATGGCCGCTTCGATCAGATGGCCGGCGCAGTACAGCTCGTGCTGGGAACGGTCGGTGAAGCGTCTCGCTTCGCCCAGGGCTTCCGTGACCTGGAAATGGCTGTTGAAATATCCGTTCTCATCGGCATTTTCGCAGATGGTATCAATGGTCTGGTCGCAGATTTCCTCCAGACGGGAAAGCTCTTCCCGCTGTTCGGAGGTCAGCTGCCAGTCTTTGGCAATCTGAATCAGGTAGGCGGTGCCTTCAATCCACTTGGCGATATCCGAATCCCAGAAGATGTGACCCACCCGGGGCCTTTCCGGATCCGAAGCCATTCCGGAGGAAAGACGCTCCAGCCATCCCCTGATATTCATGGCGTCAAAGCGGTAGGTTTCCAGAAAACGGTCATAAATTCCGGAGGCGGTTCTCAGCAGCATCTGCTGTTTGGCTGCCCAGAAGCCGCCTTCAATCCGGACCTGTTCAAATGATATCTGTTTCATATGATTCCTTAAGGGTAGTTTAGCTGATGGCCTCCGGATGGCCGATGGCCTCCAGCCAGCCGTGATAGAGCTTGTTGGCCCTGTGGGGCTCCATGGCGGGGTAGAGGCGGCTCTCCGCAGATTCGGGACCGTTCAGATCCCGTACCAGCACCCGGAGGGCGTCCTGGTCCTTCCACACGCCTTCCGTCAGCCCGGCCATAAAGGCCGCGCCCATGGCGGTGGCTTCCGCGGTGGCGGTGCGCACCACCGGCACCTGGAGAATGTCGCTCTGGAACTGCATCAGGAAATCGTTGGCGCTCATGCCGCCATCCACCTTGAGGGATTTGCAGGGCATGCCCATTTCCCGTTCCATGGCTCCCACCACGTCCTTGACGCGGTAAGCCACGGATTCCAGGGCAGCGCGGATGATGTGGGCTTTGGTGGCTTTGCGGGTCATGCCCACAATGCTGGCCTTGCGGCCGTTATCCCACCAGGGAGCGCCCAGTCCCTGGAAAGAAGATACAAAGTAAACGCCGGCGGTATCCGGAACGGAGGCGGCGATGGGGCCGGTCTCTGAAGCCTTCTGGATCAGGCAGAGATTGTCCCTCAGCCACTGGACGGTGGCGCCCGCCATAAAGATGCTGCCTTCAAAGGCATAGCAGACTTCACCGTTCAGACCCCAGGCCACGGTGGTCAGCAGGCCGTTTTTGGAGGTCAGGGGCTCGGGGCCGATGTTGGAAAGAATGAAAGCGCCGGTGCCGTAGGTGCATTTGGCTTCGCTCTTTTCAAAGCACAGCTGGCCGAAGAGGGCACTCTGCTGGTCGCCCAGCACGGCCCGGATGGGGATCTCGCCGCCCAGATAGGAGGCGTCCAGCATGCCGAAGTTGGAGCCGCTCTCCTGAGCCTTGGGGAGGTTCCGGCGGGTGATGCCGAAATAGTCCAGAATCTCGTCATCCCAGCCCAGGGTGTGGATATTGAAAAGCATGGTGCGGCAGGCGTTGGAATAGTCCGTGGCGTAGGTGCGGCCCTTGGTGGCCTGGTAAATCAGCCAGGTATCAATGGTACCAAACAGCAGGGTGCCGGCTTCCGCTTTTTCCCGGGCGCCGGGCACATTCTGCAGCAGCCACTGGATTTTGGTGGCGGAGAAGTAGGCGTCTGGAATCAGGCCGGTGCGGCTCTGGAACCATTCGCCCAGGCCTCTTTCCAGGATGCCTGCGGCGGTTTCCTCGGTGCGGCGGTCCTGCCATACGATGGCGGGATAGATGGGCTTGCCGGTTTCCTTGTCCCAGGCAATGAGGGTTTCACGCTGGTTGGTAATACCGATGGCGGTAATATCGGAAGCGGACAGGCCCGCTTTCTCCAGCAGCTGGGCGGTGACGCCGATCTGGTTTTCCCAGATTTCCATGGGATCTTCTTCCACCCATCCCGCGTGGGGGTAGGTCTGGTGGATTTCCTGCTGGCACATGCCCAGGGCTTCGCCCTTTTCGTTGTACAAAAGGGCACGGACGCTGGTGGTGCCTGAATCCAATGAAATAATATAGGCCATTTTACTTTTCTTCCTTCAGTCTTTCTTTGATGGTATTGACAACGGTCTCCAGGACCTTGATGCGGGCATACAGCTTGTCATTGGCTTCCACGATGACCCAGGGAGCATAGGTGGTGGAGGTCTTTACCAGCATCTCATCCACGGCCACCTCATACTGATCCCATTTCGCGCGGTTGCGCCAGTCTTCGTCGGTGATCTTCCACTGCTTGTCCGGGGTATTCTGGCGCTCGGTGAAGCGTCTTTCCTGCTCATCCTTGTCGATCTGCATCCAGAACTTCAGCACTACGGCGCCGTAGTCGGCCCAGTTCTTCTCCATGGAGTTCATTTCCTTGTAGGCCCGGCGCCACTCATCCTCGGAGCAGAAGCCTTCGAGGCGTTCCACCATCACGCGGCCATACCAGGTACGGTCGAAGATTTCCACATGGCCGGCCTTGGGAATGGAGGTCCAGAAACGCCACAGATAGTTGTGGGCTTTTTCAATATCGTTGGGGGAGGCGGTGGGATGCACCTCGTAGCCTCGGGGATCCAGGGCCTGGGTGAGGCGCTTGATGGCGCCGCCCTTGCCGCCGGCGTCCCAGCCCTCGAAGGCCAGAATCACGGGGATGCGGCGCATGTACAGCTCGCCGTGAAGCTTGGACAGCTCCTTCTGAAGTTCTTTCAGACGGGCTTTGTATTCTTCCCTGGTCAGGGATTTGTTCAGATCCACGCCAGCCAGAGCGGAGGCCCGCAGGGGATCATTCTTGATGCAGGCAGATTCCTCCGCGGGGACCTTGGGCAGGGCAGTGCGGCGCTCGTAATCCGCCAGGGCGTCCTCCATGCGGCTCACCACGGTGGTGGCGATTTTCGCAGCGGAGAATTCC
>CACZRP010000026.1 GCA_902783575.1 uncultured Eubacteriales bacterium | reverse complement strand
AGCACCAGCCAGCAGAAGCTCGCGGCCAACGTGGCGGCCCAGATTGTGGCCTTCGCGGTGGGCAAATCCGATGAGAATCCCAACAAGAGCTTCGACGGCGGCCGTCCCTCCAGCATCATCATTGGCGAGAGCGTTTCTCCCGCCAGCCTGGGCGCCCTGCTGGCTCACTTCGAAAACAAGGTCATGTTCCAGGGCTTTGTCTGGAATCTGAACAGCTTTGATCAGGAAGGCGTGCAGCTGGGCAAGGTCCTGGCCAAGAAGGTGCTGGCTCACGAGACCGACGGCGCCCTGAAGGCCTACAGCGATCTGCTGAACATCTGATGCCCTCGTCTGACTGATTTTTGATCTGAAAAAACCAAACCCTCTGCTCCCTTGCACGCAGAGGGTTTATCTTTAAAAAGGAGAAAACCGATGAAATTTACCAACGGCTACTGGCACATCAAGCCCGAGATGGATCCCCATTTCGCGACGCAGTATCTGGAATCCGCCGTGCTGACGGATGCCTCCGGTAAAAAGTCGCTGAACGTCCTCGCCGCCACCAAGGCCATCCGCGGCCGCGGCGACACCCTGAACAGCGCCACGCTGGATGTCACCTTCTCTGCTCCCCGGGAAAACATCATCCGGGTGAAAATCAGCCACTTCGCCGGCGTGCGGGACAAGGGCCCCTTCTTTGAGACCTTCGAGGAGGCCGTCACCCCCGTTATCAGCGAGACGCCATCTTCCATTTCCTTCACCAGCGGATCGCTGGAGGCCCGGGTCCACAAGGAAGCCGGCGCCTGGCAGGTGGACTTTCTCGGCGATGGTAAGCTGCTGACCTTCAGCGGCTACCACGGCATGGCCCATATTCTGAAGAAGACCTCCGTCACCGGCTCTCTCCTGCCCCCCGCGGATCCCTACATGACCGAGAGCCTGATGCTGGATGTGGGCGAGAACATCTACGGTCTGGGCGAGCGCTTCACTCCTTACATCAAAAACGGCCAGGAAGTCACCATGTGGAATGCCGACGGCGGCACCGCCAGTGAGCTGGCCTACAAGAATATTCCCTTCTATATGACCAACCGGGGCTACGGCGTTTTCGTGGAGGATTCCTCCGATGTTTCCTTCGAGGTGGCCAGCGAGAAGGTGGAGCGGGTGCAGTTCTCTGTTTCCGGCGAATCCCTCACCTATGACATCATCTATGGCGGCACCCCCAAGGGCATTCTGGACCTTTACACCGCCTACACCGGCCGTCCCGCCCTGCCTCCCGCCTGGAGCTTCGGCCTGTGGCTTTCCACCTCCTTCACCACCGATTACGATGAGAAGACCACCTCTTCCTTTATCGACGGCATGGCCCAGCGGGATATCCCCCTCAGCGTGTTCCACTTTGACTGCTTCTGGATGCGGGGCTTCCGGTGGTGCGATTTTAAATGGGATCCCGATACCTTCCCGGATCCCGAGGGCATGCTGCGCCGCTACCACGATAAGGGCCTGCACATCTGCTGCTGGATCAATCCCTATATCGGCCAGCGTTCCGAGCTGTTTGCCGAGGGCGCCGAGAAGGGCTATCTATTAAAGAAGACCAACGGCGATGTCTGGCAGACCGACATGTGGCAGGCCGGCATGGGCATTCTGGACGTGACGAATCCCGCCGCCCGGGACTGGTACGCCGGCAAGCTGCGGGATCTGCTGCGCATGGGCGTGGACGCCCTCAAGACCGATTTCGGCGAACGGATTCCCGTGAAGGATGTGGCCTATTTTGACGGCTCCGATCCTCTGAAGATGCACAATTACTATACCTTCCTCTACAACCAGATGGTCTTCGACCTTTTGAAGGAGGAACGGGGTGAGGGCGAAGCGGTGCTCTTTGCCCGCAGCGCCACCGCCGGATGCCAGCGGTTCCCCCTGCACTGGGGAGGCGACAACAGCGCTTCCTATATTTCCATGGCGGAAACCCTCCGGGCCGGCCTCAGCATGAGCCACAGCGGCTTCGGTTTCTGGAGCCACGATATTTCCGGATTTGAGCAGACTGCTCCCGCGGATGTCTACAAGCGTTGGATCGCCTTTGGCCTGCTTTCCAGTCACAGCCGTCTCCACGGCTCCTCCAGCTACCGGGTGCCGTGGCTCTTCGACGAGGAAAGCGTGGAGGTGGCGAGAAAGTTCTCCCGCCTCAAGAACCGGCTGATGCCCTATCTCTATCAGAAGGCCGTGGAGGCCCACGAGACCGGCGTCCCCATGATGCGGCCCATGATGCTGGAATTCCCCGAGGATCCCGCCTGCGAGACCCTGGACCGGCAGTACATGCTGGGTGATAATCTGCTGGTGGCTCCGGTGTTTGCCTCCTCCGGCGAGGTCACTTACTATGTGCCTGAGGGAACCTGGCTGAATATTCTCACCGGGGAAAAGGTCAGCCACGGCTGGCACAAGGGCACCTTTGATTTCATGTCTCTGCCGCTGCTGCAGCGGCCCGGCACGGTGCTGCCCATGGGCTCCTGCGAAGAAAGGCCCGACTACGACTACACCGAAGGCCTGGAGCTGCAGGCCTGGGAGATTCCGGATGGCGCAAAAGTCCAGGTGAAGATTCCGGACACCAAGGGCAATCCGGCTGAAACTTTGACCGTTACCATGCAGGGCGGCCGGCTGATCAGGGAAACTGAACACTGATCCCTGTCATTTCCTCTTTATAGAAAGGCTTGAAAAATGATTAAAGTTGCTTTTTTTGACGCGAAACCCTACGATATTACTTCCTTTGAGACCTACGGCAAGGACCACGATATGACCTTCCGTTTCCTGGAGACAAAGCTCAACGAGGATACGGTGGAACTGGCCCGAGGCTGCGAAGCGGTGTGCGTCTTTGTGAATGACGATGTGAACGCGGCCGTGATTGATAAGCTTCACGAATTCGGCATCCGGCTGATTGCGCTGCGCTCGGCGGGCTACAACAACGTGGATATCCGGGCCGCCTTCGGCAAGGTCCACGTGGTGCACGTGCCTGCCTATTCGCCCTACGCGGTGGCGGAGCACGCCATGGCGCTGCTGCTCACTTCTGTGCGGCGGATCCACAAGGCCTACAACCGCACCCGGGAATTCAACTTCTCCCTGAGCGGCCTCACCGGCTTCGACTTTCACGGCAAAACCGTGGGCGTGGTGGGCACCGGCAAGATCGGCCGGATTTTCATCGATATCTGCCGCGGCTTCGGCATGCATGTGATTGCTTACGACCTCTTCCCCGCCAAGGACAGCGGCATCGACTATGTGCCCCTGGACGAGCTGTTTGAGCGGAGCGATATCATTTCCCTTCACTGCCCTCTGACGGAGGAGACCCGGCACATGATCGGCGAAGCCTCCATCGAGAAGATGAAGAAGGGCGTGGTGATTGTGAACACCTCCCGTGGCGGCCTCATTGACACTGCCGCCCTGCTGGAGGGCATCAAATCCCGCAAGGTGGGCGCCGCCTGCCTCGATGTCTACGAGGAGGAGGCCGATGTGTTCTTCGAGGACCGTTCGGGCCACATCATGAATGACGAGCTGCTGGCCCGGCTGATTTCTATGCCGAATGTCATCGTGACTTCCCACCAGGCCTTCCTCACGGAGGAGGCCTTGAACAATATCGCCGAAACCACGGTGGGCAACATCCGCTCCTGCTTCGATAACGACGGCATCTGCAACAACGAGCTGTGCTACCGCTGCGGCGATATTGAGCACTGCAAGAAACAGCGCAAGCAGCGGTGCTTCTGATGAAGCTCCCCTGCCGCCGTCCCGTTATCTGGCGCTGTACAATCACAAGGCCTACTGGGTGCGGCCGCCAGAAGGATATGAAAGGAATAAACCTATGCGTTTGCCCGAAAGTATCGCCGCCGTTGTAGGCGGTCTGCCCTATGCCAGGGAAGATATCGGCATGTCCGGCGCCGGTGTCCTGGTGTATGAGGATTTTGTGCTGAAAATCCGGCCTGAAGGCGGACATGATACTTCAGATACTCAGGTTCTGAGATTTTTGGAAGGCCTTCTTCCTGTGCCTAAGGTGATTGCCTAGGAAAACCTGGATGGCATGGATTTTCTGCTGATGGAGCGACTCAAGGGCCGGATGCTCACCGATTCCTCCATCATGGAGAAACCATCTCTGCTGATCGGCTGCATGGCCGAAGCCCTGGAACGTTTATGGGCGGTACCCCCTGAGAAAGTACCCTTTTCCCGCACCCTGGATGTAGATCTGGCCTATGTGGCCCAGCGAGTCGCGAACGGAGACGTCAATCCGTCGTAGTGTGAGCCGGAGACCTTTGGTCCCGGCGGTTTCGCTTCTCCCGAGGCGCTGCTGAACTATCTTCAGAACAACCGACCCGAGGAGGACCTGGTGCTCACCCACGGAGATTTCTGCCTGCCGAATCTACTGACCGATGGAAAACGCCTTACCGGCATGATCGATGTGGGAGACTGCGGCATTGCCGACCGCTACAAGGATCTGGCGCTGGGCTGGCGAAGCCTGAAGCACAACACCGACGGTCACTACGGCCTCTTCTACCCCGATGTGGATCCCGATGACCTTTTCCGTGCCGTGGGAATCCTGAAGGATGAGGAAAAGCTTCGATATTATCTGCTGCTGGATGAACTGTTCTAAATACTTCTAACATGGTCGAAAGCACCAGGGTTTGGTGCTGGCAGCCTGCTTGATGGCGCCGCAGCACTAAAAATAGGTGCTATATCAGCAAACTGTGGTGCAATGCACCAGAGTTTACGAATATAGCACCAATTCTTGGGGCTTTCATAGATGATTCAAGCTGAATAGCACCACAAAGGGTGCCGTGCCCATTAATAAGCGGCGCGGTAGATAGCCTCCATGTCCTCTTCATGAAGGACACGGACAGAACCCAGGTTGTTTTTAGCGGTGATGGCACAGCAGTCCCTCGGCGATCTCATCGGTGAGATCCATGGATCCGCCGTTATTAAGATAACGCTCCAGGTTGCCTTTTCACTTTACACTATTCCGCGAGCCAATGCAACGATTTGTATCGGAAGCGCGTCCTGATGATTCACTTGATTCTGTCCGCCCTCCTTTGCTATAATGATGAAAAATCAAACCATTGGGAGGCTTCCTATGATCCGCAGAAAAGAAGAATGCACCATTGAATATCGGGAACACATGATGGACGGCGAGGGAACCATCAAGCTCACCTCACTGATTTCGGGCGACAAGGAGCTCAATGACAAGGGCCGGCTGTTCAACCACATGCTGATCAGGCCCGGCTGCAGCATCGGCTATCATGTCCACGCCAAGGATGCGGAGCTGTTCTATATCCTCAAAGGCACCGCCACCTACAGCGACAACGGCACCATTGTCACCCTGCAGCCCGGAGATGTGGCCATCTGCGAAACCGGCCACGGCCACAGCATCGCCAATCAGGGAACCGAGGATCTCGAATTCATCGCGCTGATTGTCTACGCGTAATATCATGCGGACGAAACTGATCGAAGACCTGCGGGCCTTTGTCCCCTTCAACGAGCAGGAGCAGACCGACCGGGATGAAATCCTGCGGCGGCTTGAGACGGAGGATAACCTCTTCCTGCGCAGCAACCTGATCTGTCATATGACGGCCTCGGCCTGGGTGGTCAATCCTGCCCGGGATAAGGTGCTGATGGCCTACCACAATCTGTACCGGTCCTGGTCCTGGCTGGGCGGCCACGCCGATGGCGACGAGGATCTGCTTTCCGTGGCGCTGCGGGAGGTCCGGGAGGAAAGCGGCGTTGCCCATGTGCGGCCGGTATCGGAGAAGATTTATTCTGTAGAGACCATCCACGTGGAGGGCCACGAAAAGAAGGGGAAGTATGTCCCTTCTCACCTTCACTTAAATGTGACTTACCTGCTGGAGGCCGATGATAAGGATCCCCTGCGGATCAAGGCGGACGAGAACAGCCAGGTGGCCTGGTTCGGCCTGGCGGAGGCACTGGAAAAATCCACGGAACCCTGGATGGCCACACGGATTTATAGGAAACTGAATGACAAACTGGCGAACATCAGGGAAGCTGCTCCGCAGCCCGGTTCTTTGGGTTCGCGTGAATGAGAGCACAGACAACCTCTGTGCTTATGATCGGAGCATCAAATGAAAATAGCAGTCTATTGCGGATCCACGCCGGGAAATGACCCAATTTACACTGAAATGGCTCATGAGCTGGGCCGTTGGATGGGCCAGAACGGCCACGAACTGGTTTACGGAGGCTCTTCCACGGGTCTCATGGGAGCGACAGCCGACGGCGTCCTCGCGGAGGGCGGCCGGGTTACCGGCGTCATCCCCAACGTGGCGCTGATCATGGGCCGCAGACACCCGGGCCTGACCCAAGTGATCCAGACCGAAACCATGGCCGAGCGAAAAACCGTCATGCTGGAAATGGCCGACGCCTATATTGCCCTGCCCGGCGGCATCGGCACACTGGACGAGATCACGGAAATCATGTCCCTCCACAGCCTCGGGATTGTCCGCGGGCCTGTCATCCTCTACAACATGAATGGCTACTACGAAAGCATGCGCGCGGTGCTGGACAACATCCTTGCCCACGGCTTCGGTAAGGCGGATTACTTCCGGGACGTGGTCTTCGCCGAAGACCTTTCACAGATCATCAAAGCCCTCGCCTAAGACAATGGCTGCAGCAAGACAAGTTGTTTGCTGCAGCTATTTTTGTTCACTGCTGGCTTCTCGCCGCCGTGAATCCTTGCTATCGAGGATATTTCCCGATATAGGCAGTATTCCTCGAAATTGCGGTTTTTGAACTATTTTTGATCGAGGAAAAATCCTGCCACATGCAGTTTTCCTCGATCGTTTTTTTATCAGCCGGAGGAGTCACCCCTCATGTCGAGGATTTTTCTCCTATATGGTAAATTTCCTCGAAAAAGCCAAGCCTCGTCTGATTGATGATCGAGGAAAAATGCCTCATACAGGAAATCTCCTCGAAGCGAAAAATTTCGTCGAGGAAAACTGCCTCCTGCGTGAAAAATCCTCGACAAAAAAACGGCGATCGAGGATTTTTCACCTATATGGTAAATTTCCTCGACCGTCATCACTAGGGCTGACGTCTATGCGGCGGTACAGCTGCAAAGAGTCACTTTACAAGGGGGCGGAAGCTTGACAGTTCTGAAACTTCGAGTTATTATGAACGTGTTCATATAAAAATCAGAGCCGCACGGCTGTGCTCCCTGACCGCTAAAAAAAGGGGCTTGCGCCTTTGCCGCTAAAGAAAGGAAAAAGCTATGCCGAAGATTCTTGAAAATGTCCGGGAGCAGCTGCTGAATGAGGCCAAAGCGCAGATTGCCCGCGCCGGCTACGCCAAAACCACCATCCGTTCCGTGGCTCAGGCCTGTGGCATCGGCACAGGAACGGTTTACAATTACTTTTCTTCCAAAGAAATGCTGATCGCTTCCTTTATGCTGGAGGACTGGGAAAACTGTCTGGCCAGAGTCAAAGCCGCATCTGCGGAAGACCCGGAGGCTTATCTTCAGACCCTGCATGAGGCCATCCTGTCCTTTGCCCGGGATCATGCCGCCCTGTTTCAGGATCAGGAGGCGGAAAAAACCTTTGCGGCTGTCTTTCCCTCCCGCCATGCCCGGCTGCGGGCGCAGGTGGCGGCGCTGGTGATGCCGGTGGTAAAGAATCTGCCGGAGGATCCGGAATTCGTGGCTGACTTTATCGCGGAGTCCCTGCTCACCTGGACGCTGGCGGAGGTTCCCTTCGAAAAGCTTTACAGCCAGCTCCGGAAGCTGATCGAGTCATAAATATATCCTCAGGAGGAATTAAACTATGAGCAGTTTTGAAAACCTTCGGATTGTCGATAATTTCTATCAGACATCCCTGTTCTTCCCCATGCCCACCGTCATTATCAGCACCCTCTGCGATGACGGCAGCACGAATCTGGGCCCCTATTCCCTGGTTCAGCCCTACTACGTGGCCGGCAAGGACTACTACGCCATGCTGCTTTGCTGCCGCAATTCGTCCAACACCGCCCAGAACATTCTGAAAAACGGGAAATGCGCGCTGAACTTCATCGACGATAATCCCAAAAGCTTCAAGGAAGCCGTGAAGCTTTCCTGGCCGGGAGACAAGCCCTCCGACAAAATGCCCAAATGCAATTTCCGCATGGAAAAGAGCCAGATCGAGGAAGAGACCGGCGAGAAACGTCCCATGGTTCTCACCGACGCCATTCAGGCCATTGAATGCACATGGATGCGGGAGCTGGATGGCGCAGACAAGGATCAGCCGGGCGAGCTTTCCGGCTATGAGGGACCTTACCACGATTTCAACGGCATCACCAGCAAATTCGGCGCCCACTTTATTCTGAGGGTGGACCGGATCCTGATGAAGAAGCGCTACAGCGACGCTATCATTAATGGTGTCACCGCCCGGGACTTTCCTCCTCTGCCGGTGGACTACGGCTACCGTGATTCCAAAAACTTCTGGTTCCACCGGAAGAGACGCATGAGAGCGGAGCTTCTGCAGGTCCGCAAGGCTACGCTGGAATCCGTCCGCTACGCCGCCGACCGGGTGGATGACAAGGTCAAGTTTACCGACGACGCGCTGGAAACCATTCTCGGAGTTCCGCGGGTCTTCCTTCCGGTGGTGCTGAAGGGCTGCGTCGCCTGGGCAAAGGAAAACGGCGTCGAGCTGGTTACGGCGGAGCACATGAAGATTATTAACGATAAACGTGCCAAAGAAAAGGCGAAAAAATAAGGACAGGAGGAAAAAGTCATGAAAGTTGTTCTGGCAGGCGCTTTCGGCAATCTGGGCGTCGAAATACTCAAATGTCTGGTCAGGGAAGGCCATGAGGTGGTGGCGGCGGATCTGAAGGAGCGTCCGGTGGAGGGATGCGAGGGAAAGTACACCTTCCGCTCCATTGACGCCACCAGCCCGGAAACCCTGAAGGGCCTCTGCGAGGGGGCCGAGGTGGTGATTACCACCATGGGACTGACGGGAGCATCCACCCGCTTTACCGCCTACGATATTGATCAGAAGGGCAATATGAATCTTTACGAAGAGGCCAAACGGGCCGGCGTAAAGAAATTCAATTACATTTCCGTCATCTCCTGCGACGAGCCCGGCGCGGAGAAGGTGCCCATGCTTCACGCCAAATATCTGGTGGAGGAAGCCATCAAGAAGCAGCCCATGGACTATGTCATTTACCGGCCCACCGGCTATTTCTATGACATCATCAAAGTTTTCCGGCCCTATGTCGAAAAGGGCGAGATGCAGCTGCTGAAGGGTTACGGCCATGTGAAGGCCAACGTGGTAGATTGCCCGGATTTCGCGGCCTTCATCGTGGAGCACATGAACGACACCAATGTCACCTACAATGTGGGAGGCAAAGAAACCTACACCTATGAAGAAATGGCGAAGCTGTGCTTTGAGGCCGCCGGCAAGCCCCTGAAAATCAAGTGGGCGCCCATCTGGCTCTTCGGCATCCTCGCCAACCTTCCCAAAATCAAGAAGGAGGGCAAGCACGATATTATCCTCTTCTCCAAGTGGACGCTGAGCCACAACCTGGTGGGCGATACCCAGGTGGGAGAAGGAAGTTTCGCGCAGTATATCAAGCAAAGCTTCGGTAAGGAGGCCTGAAGATGTACTGGGAACTGTTAGGGATTCTGCTGATTATCTGCGCTGTTCTCTGCGCTGTCGGTTTTTATAAGTTTGTCTATTTCCTCTCCGTGGGCTACGGTTTTGCCATTGCGGGAGGCGGCATCGCTGTTCTGATCATGTACCTGATCCATCCCAGCGCTACGCCCCTATGGATTGTGCTGCTTCAGGCACTGCTCTTTGTCTGCTACGGAGCCAGGCTTTCCGGCTTCCTGCTGGCGCGGGAGCTGAAGAGTGCCTCCTTCCGAAAGACAAATGTGGCGAAGGCCTCCCTGGCGAAAAACAACGAAAAGAAAATGCCGTTTTTCGTTCTGGTGACCATCTGGGTCTGCGTGGCGGTGCTCTACACCGCTCAGGTAAGCCCCATGCTGTTCCGGTTTAAAAACGAATCCACCGATGTGGCTGTGCCCGTCATCGGCATGCTGATCTCTGTTTTCGGTCTGGTGCTGGAGTCCCTCAGCGACCGCCAGAAATCCACGCAGAAAAAAGAACGGCCCGATATGGTAGCCACCCAGGGTCTGTACCGCATCGTCCGCTGCCCCAACTATCTGGGAGAAATCATCTTCTGGACCGGCATCTTTGTGTCAGGCTTCACCACCTATCAGGGATTCGGACAGTGGATTACTGCGGCGCTGGCTTATATCTGCATTGTCTATATTATGTTCAACGGGGCCCAGCGGATGGAGAAGCGCCAGATGAAACAATACGGTTCCAAGCCTGAATATCAGGCGTACGTCAGCAAAACTCCTATCATTCTGCCGCTGATTCCTCTCTATCACCTGGCAAAACCGGAATAAGGAAGAAGGCATTAGTGTGAAAGAATTTTCGATCCCCATGGCTCTGACAGATTTCGTTCCGGTCCTCCTCTTTGCCTGGGCCGGAGTCCTGATGATGCGGGATCTGTATGGAAAAATGAGCAAAGGGGCCTTCGCCATTTTCGCGGCGGGCATCATTGATGTCACCTGTGCTGGAGCCCTGAAGGCGCTGTATAAGCTGCTGTACGCGGCGGGCATCTGTGATTTTGCTCCCCTCTCGGCCATGTTCTTTCCCGTGCAGGCCATCGGATTTCTGCTCAGCGGTCTGGGCCTGGTGGCGATGCTGGTCTATCCTCAGGGAAACACGCAGGAAAACCCTCAAAGAAAAACGGTCCTGCATACCGCGGCCTTGCCGGTTTTCACCGGAACCTTCATTTTCGTGGGCATGATGACTGCGGGCATCGGCATGATCTGTGTGAGCATGTCGGTGCTGGCAAAGAAGCTAGGAAAACCGGTGCTGATCATCTTCTTTGTCCTGGCGCTGATCGCCATGCTGGGCATGGGTTATCTTTCTTCCCATGATTTTACCAAAGCGTCCATGAACTGGATTGCCCAGGGCACCAACATCTTCGGCCAGGGCGCCCTGCTCTGGGGCACATGGCTGATGCACAGGGCGGGCCTGGAAAAGCTGGAGCTCAAAAAATAAAGTCATCAAAAAGGAGACAGGTTCAATCCTGTCTCTTTTTTGATGGCCAACCGCCGCCGGGCCTCTCCCTTGACAGAATTTGAAGAATATGTTAAAGTATATTATTATATTTTTGGAAGGAAGTGATGAGTCCTTTTATGGATGGCGACAGTCGATCGTATTGGATTATTACTGCTGTTCTGATACTGTTGGCCGCTGTTTTCGCGCTGATTGAGACATCCCTCTCCTCGGTGTCGAAAAACAGGATCAAGGTTCTGTCGGAACGCGGAGATTCCCGCGCTAAAAAGGCGTTATTTGCCATTGAAAACTTTGATAAGGCGATAACAACCCTTTTAATTTGCACAAATATTGTTCATATCGCAGCTGCAGCCCTGGTAACGCAGGTAGTTACCCGGACCTGGGGCCTTTCAGCTGTATCTATAAGTACGATTATCACCACCATTGTGGTTTTCTTTGTCGGCGAAATGCTGCCCAAAAGCATCGCAAAAAAGAATAGTGAAGCCTTTATCCTGCAGACCGCAGGATTTCTTTGCGTGCTGATGAAAATCTTTTCGCCCTTCTCCTTCGTGCTTTCCAAAATCGCGGAATTTGCCTCCCGCCACACCAAGGCGGAGCCGGAGATTTCCGTCACGGAGGATGAGCTCTACGACATTATCGAGGGGATGGAGGAAGAAGGAGCCATTGATGAGTCTCAGAGCGATCTGATCGCTTCCGCTCTCTCCTTCTCCGACATGACGGTGGAGGCGATCCTCACTCCCCGGGTGGATCTGGAAGCGCTGGACGTGGATGATCCTCCCGAAGAGGTGCTGGATTTCCTGAAAAATACCACCCACAGCCGTATCCCCGTCTATGAAAACAGCATTGACAACATTATCGGTGTGCTGCAGATCCGCCGCTTTATGAAGCGCTATCTGCGGGACAATCAGATTCCTGAGCTCAGGCCCCTGCTGGATGAGGTTTACTTCACCACCGCCACGGCCAACATCAACGAGCTGCTCTCCGAGATGTCCAAAAACAAGCTGAACATGGCGGTCATCGTGGACAACTACGGCGGCACCATGGGCATCGTCACCGTGGAGGATATTCTCGAGGAGATCGTGGGCGAGATCTGGGACGAGGATGATGTCATCGAAGAGCCCATCGTGAAGCTGGCTCCTGCTGTCTTCGAGGCGGATGCCGGCGAGACCGTCGAGGCCCTCTTTACCTTCATGGGATACGAGGATCCCGAAGAGAACGAGGACTTCGTCAACATGCCCATCAGCGAATGGGTGCTGTCGAATTTCCAGGCCGTTCCCGAAGAGGGCGATTCCTTCGTCTACCATCACCTGCATGTGAACGTCTTCTCCATGGATCACAACCGTATCCTGAAGGTGAAGATTGAAGTCTCCGAGAAGGATGAGTCTCTGCCTGAGGAGAATGCTCCCGAGGACCATCAGCAGGACGCGGAACCGGAAGGAGGTGCTGAAGCAGAATGATTGGTTTAGTGCTTTTTCTCATCGGCATCCTGATCTGTGTTTACTGCTCCGGCTTTTTCTCCGGATCGGAGATCGCCTTTACCTCCTGCAACGAAGTCCGCATGCGCAACGAGGCCGAGGACGGCAACCGCCGGGCCGGCCGGGTGGTGCGGATTCTGGAGCATTTCGACAATGCGCTGTCCGCCATTCTGATTGGAAACAATCTGGTGAATATCGCGGCCTCTTCCCTGACCTCCGTCTTCATGCTTCTGCTGCTGGGCACTGACAAATGGACCTTCATCGGCACCATTGTGGTGACGATTCTGGTCATCATCTTTGGTGAAACCATTCCGAAAATCACTGTCAAGAAGACCGCCAACACCACGGCCATGAAGTATTCCGGCATCGTCTATTTTCTGATGCTGGTGCTGAAGCCCCTGATTCTGATCGTGGTGGGTCTGGTCAATCTGGTGACGAAACCCATCAAGGAAGTGAAAACCGAAGCGGATGAGGAAGAATCCGTGGAGGAGCTGCATTCCATTATCGACACCGCCGAGGATGAGGGCGTGCTGGACTCCGACCAGTCAGAAATCGTCCAGGCCGCCATTGATTTCAAGGATATTTCCGCTTCTGATGTCATGACCGCCCGGGTGGATATCGAAGCCATCAATGTGGAAGATTCTCTGGAGGAAATTCTCCTTCAGGTTCAGGATTCCTCCTACTCCCGGTTCCCGGTTTATGAAGGCAGCATCGACAACGTCATCGGCACCCTGCACCTGAATCATCTGCTGCGGGCCATGGCCGGCGAGGGCGAGGTGGATCTTCGTTCCCTGCTGTTGCCTCCCTGCTTCGTCTATAAAACCATGAAGCTCCCCAAGGTGCTGAAGACGCTGAAGACAGCCAAGCAGCATCTGGCCCTGGTCACCGATGAATATTCCGGTACGCTGGGTCTGATCTCCATGGAGGATGTGCTGGAGCAGATCGTGGGCGATATCTGGGACGAGACCGACGATGTGGAGCCGGATGTCATTCAGGTGGACGAGACCTCCTTTGAAGTCAGCGGCGATATGATTATGGATGAGTTTCTGGAGCTGACCGGCATCAGCACAGAGGATTTCCACTACGAGTCCGACACCATCGGCGGTTTCTGTATTGAATATCTGGAGCGGTTCCCCCAGGAGGGCGACCACTTCACCTTCGAAAACTACGAGATCACCGTGAAGGAAGTGGATGACCGCCGGGTCGTTACGGTGCTGGCCCAACGCCTGCCCGCCGAAATGGAGGAATAAAAACATAAGAAGCGGCTATACCAAGATAGCCCACAAAAATACCTGACTAGCAAAGCTGCGAGAATTTCGCTGGATGCTTATCAGGTATTTTTTTAAGAACAGGCTGCAAAGGGTTCGTCTGCCGCTGGTCTTGCGTCTACTCTGTTTCACACATCTCGTGTTTTCCTACGATCTGTGACAATCGGCCAAATAAGTTTCACTGGGCGTTCTATAACACTCTGTTTGTGACAGGATACTGTCACCAGAAGATGATCGTCCCAATGATTTGTGACAAAAATAGCTGAAAATCCAAAGATTTTCTCTGTTCTAGGCTAATTATTGTCACTCAGCAGCTACTTCCCTCTCTCCTGTGAAAGTCAATCGAAGAATTGTCACAGATCATCAACAGGACGATGATTTTGTGAAAGTCAGTCTGATGGTTACAGATTTTAGGATTCCTGAGTCAGCGAATATGGAAATTCAGGAGTTACAGTGTAAGCAATCAACAGTGAATCAAGCAGTGCAAGAACGGCTTTAACCTGAACTGCTTTCCCTGAAAAAATAACAGCAGGCGGGGTCTCTATCATTTTCTTGGCTTCCACAGAATTCTTATTTGAGATTTTAGCGATAGCTTTAATAACTTCTATAGATGTACTATTCCCCTCAATCAAAGATACATTATAAATGGTGCTATCCTCTTGTAAATCGGAGATATAAGTTGTTGCCCATCCCCAGCCACAATTAGGGCAAGTCATCCCAATAGGTTTACTCTCATCAATAGGAATCATTTCAGTTCCACATTTTTCACAAACTATTTTTTCATTCATTTTTATTTCCTCCCGGATAAAACTTTTTAAATATACCACGATTTTTTAAATCAGGCAACTGAGGATTATCTTTTCTGCGATCGGCTACTATATATTTTCCATTGGGATAAGCCCAAATAAGCTTTGTTGGTGCTTCAACTATTACCCCAAGTTTGTTAGCTAAATTCTGAGCAAATCCCTCTTTAGAGCCTCCAGTGTTGCATGATAAAAGCCGTATGGGCTTCCCGCGTTTATAGTTTTCTTTTGACTTTATAAGCTTTGCAGCTATTCGTGAATCTATTTCTATCACTTGTCCATTGTGTGTTACCTGTATAATCGTGGTTCCACCATGTGCTACAACATCAAAAAATCCATTTCGATCGATATCAGATCTGTTTGCTATATTAGTAAAAAACTGGCCAGGTTTGCTCTGAAACACTGCATCTCCGGCCCTGGCACCATATGTGTGGCCAAAGTTTCCAAAAAATCCTGTACCCATTTAATCCCTCCCCTTCGTTCTGCTGAGAGCATATTCACTTAGAAAGTGGTGAACATTAATCTTCTTTGTAGCGCAGATATCAAGAATTTCTTCCGGTAAAGCACCATAAAAAATGATATGCGATGGATTCAATTCCTTGATTACATATTCTAACCCTGCCTTAAAAAAATCTCGATTTTCACGTTTTTTTATACAGCCATGAGTTCCAATACATATAGGAGCATTATGTGGAACACCATAACAGCTGAAGGCAAAAGAACGTTTATCGGAAGTCCGAACATTTGGTAACACTTGCAACCCTTGTTTTTGCCACCAATACCCTAACGCTTTACCACGAAATGTATTCCACTGCTGCATGACCAACGGCATATTTCGATATAAACTAAAATCTGGAGTAATAATACCATTAAATCTTTTTAACCTTGAAAGATACCGCTTAGGGTTATTCCAGACTCGTTCGAAACCACAATCATTTTCATAAAAATGAACCCATTGATCATAGTCATTCGTTTTCATTGCTTTTGAAAAAGGAATCAGACGGTTTGGCAATTGGTCTATCGGTTTTATGACTGGAATCTCTAAAAAACCATCATAGGTTGCATTATTTACTAAGAAAGAACGGAAAACATCTTTACGTTCTTCTCGAACACTATTATTGTTCGACATTTTAAGTATCCTCCTTATTTTTTAACAATTTGTATATATCGTTCCAAAAAGGAACGCAGACCGCCCCGCAGGGGGGACAGTACCGCCAAAGGCGGGAATATAAACCGCCGGAAAAGGGAATTTCTGGTACGCCGGCAGGCGGTTGACCTTAGTACGTCACAGTGAAATCATAGTCTCTCTTTATTACAGGATGCAATGTTTGTCAGGTATTCTTATGAAAAGAGGTTTTAAAGAAACCTATAAATCCTTTGCTTGGCTTAATGAACCTTTGCCACAAGATCT
>CACZRP010000025.1 GCA_902783575.1 uncultured Eubacteriales bacterium | reverse complement strand
TTTTGCTTGTTTACCATTCGTCTCATCTTTCTCAGCAAATTTCTTTGCTGTTTCTCAGATGTTACACTGTTCAGTTTTCAAAGTTCAGAGCCGATCCGAAGAAAGGCTTTTTAAAAGCTGTTCATTGCGAACAGCTTATCTAGAATACCACGATACGTTTCAATTGTCAAGAACTTTTTTAAAAATCTTGAAAAATTTCATATCAGGATTCCGCCGTGAAGGTCTTTTGACTCTCAAAATACCCCTTCGCAAATCGGTGATGTATATTATATCAAATGTCCCGATTATTGTCAACGATTTTCCTCGTTTTTTTCGATATTTTATGCGGTTCTGAAGCCCCCACATTATATTGGTTTTTCAGAGAAAGTCAACCACAATATCTTGGTTCGTCCCTTCCCGGTTTTTGGCATTTTGTCAGTGCGGCCTCTTCCTGGCTACAGATTGAACAGATTGATAATCCCGGCCACGCCGATCATCCCGTAGGTGATTTTTCTGATCAGCTGGGCATCCAGTTTGTCCACAATTTTCCCTGCCACATAGGCACCGGCCAGTATGGCCGCGATTCCCACCGCCATATATGGCAGCTGATGGACGCCAAGAATCCCCTCCACAAATCTGGCTGCGGTCCCATACAGACAAGTCAGCGTGGAGATAAACAGAATCGATCCCAGATATTCCCTGGCGGAGGAGGTCATGCCCATCACCACCAGCACCATCAGCGGCCCTCCGATCCCGAAAAGGCCGTCGCACACCGCCGAAACCACGATACACAGGATCACCGCTGCCGGGGACAGCTTTTTCCCTGAAGCCGAAGGGCTGATAAACAGGAAATACACAGACAGCAGAATCAGGAAAACGCCAAAGATCCGCTTGATCAGATCCGGATTTAAATAGGAAGAAAAGCGAATGGCAATCCCGCTGACGACAATGTACAGCAACGCGGTGGGAAGCAGCTTCTTTGGAGAGATTTCCTTCCGATACCGGATGGCCGCGCTAAGGGACAGGAAAATGGTGATGGCCACCGCAATTCCCGCCCCTTCAGACACCGAAAACAGAAAGGGAAAAACCATCATCATGACGATGCATGATCCAAATCCGGTCACTCCCTGAATGATCCCCGCAATAAACGCCATCAGCGCCACAACCGCATAGTACATCAAAAAGTCTTCCTTAATAATAAGTGTTGTTCAGAGTGATTCTCCGTAATTTTCCAGCCAGGCGGTTTCCTCCGGCGTCAGCTTCATCCAGGCTGCCTGGATGTTTTCGTGCATTCTTCCCGGATTTGTGGTACTGACGACCGCGAACACCCGCATGGGCTGATTGAAAATATAGTTCATGGCTATCTGCGCCACGCTGCATCCCTTCTGTTCAGCCAGTTCTTCCGCCCGGCGCAGGCGTTCCATATTTTCCGGATACAGATACCCCTTTTGGGCTGCTCCATCCAGAATTTTCTTAGCGCCCTCATAGTCCCCGCTGCGGAACCGGCCGCTGAAAAAGCCTCTGCCCAGGCTGGAATAGGCGATCACCGGCATATTCTTCTCCGTGTACCACTCCCGGGCCTTTGCGTTTGAGGGGCCGGAAACAGTCACACACTCGCCGCCCCAGGGATCGTTCACCTGATTGGCCAGTCCGAAGTTCGGGCTGGAAACCGTGAAGCCCTCGAGGCCGCGAGCCTGGGCATAGGCATTTGCTTCCGCGATTCTTTCGTGGGTCCAGTTGGAAACGCCGAATACCCGTATTTTTCCCTGTCTTTTCGCCTCATTCAGACAGTCAATGATTTCGCTTACCGGCGTCTGGGGATCATCCCGGTGCAGCAGGTAAATATCGATATAATCCGTTCCCAGAGTTTCCAGACTCGTGGCCAGTTCTTTTTCAATCACTTCCCGGTTCACCTGAACTTTTCCGCTGAGACTCACGTTGCCGCATTTGGTCAGAATGATCACCCGATCCCGGTTATTTCTGCTCCTGATCCAGGTCCCCAGGCTCTTTTCCGCGCCGCCGTAGCCCCTGGCGCAGTCAAAAGCGTAGACTCCCTGGGCATAGATGCTGTCCAGCAGGCCATTCACCTTTTGCCCCATCAGCATGGGCTGGATGGCTGTACCAAAGAAAATCCGGGGCACCGGGAGGTCGATACCTTCAATTCGGCTGTAGGGAGGCCTGATCTCTGTGCCGTCCCACATCTCACGGATCAGCGATGCCTCGTTTGCCAGACGGCGATAGTGCTCCTTGCCGTGGGCATCAGCCTGGGCGCTGTATTCAATAACAAGACTGCCCTGATATCCATCTTCCTTTAGCATTTCCAGCAGTTCCCGGATCCGGATCATTCCGCTTCCCGCCTGAACTGTCTGCATATTCTCACCGGAAGCGCAGGCTTCCCCATGGGGAAACGGGCCAATCACCACATCCTTCAGATGCACCCGTCTGATATAGGGCTTCAGCTGCCGGTAAAACTCGATCTCATCCGCGTCCGTATCCGCCACCTTCATATTCGCGGTATCAAATACCAGCCCCAGTCCCTCCACATGCTGCATCAGCCAGAGGCAGTCCTACGCCGAGGCCAGGGGCTTAAAGTATTGAGGCGTGTTTTCCACCACCACCTGAACATGGTATGCCTTAGCCTTTTCCACCGCATAACGGTAGTACTTCACCAGCACTTCTCTCTTCTGATCCGCAGAAAGTCCCAGGCAGGCCTTTTTCTCAGCGGGCGTGGGCTGTCCGGGCACCAGCATGAGCATGGATGCTCCCATATCCGCCGCCTGCTTCAGCAAATTGTCAATAGCCCCCGGCACCTTAGAACCGCCGCTGAACATCTGGGCTCCGCCAATCAGACATTCGAACCTGATACCGTACTTAGCCATGGCCTGTTTCAGTTTTTTCCTGCCATACAGCATCAGCTCCACATCCAGCAGATCCAGGGCGTCCACACCGGCCGCTTTTGCCATCTTGCAAAGACCGGACGCATTGAAAAGTCCCAGCACCCGCTCGCCCATCAAAGAAAACGTCATTGCCGCAAGTTTCATCACAAACCTCCAAAAAGGGCAGTCCTTTCTTTGGACTGCCCCCTATTATATCACATTCCTGCGAAAACTTTCATCGCTTTTTCAGCATCGGCCTTCATTGCTTTTTCCGCCGTCAGCGCCAGATCATGGAAGAAGGTATCATCTTCCTTTTCCAGCAGCTCCTTCACCGCCTGAAGAAAAGCCGCAAGAAAAGAGCCAAACCGCCCCTGACATGCTATTGACATTCCTTCCTGCCAGACAGTACAATGAATCAATACACAATCACCCAAGGAAAGGTGGAATCCCCATGAAACTCGCATTTATCGGCACCGGAAAAATCATCCAGGATGCCCTTCACGCCGTAACACCCATCTGGAATCTGCAGAAAACCGCTGTTTTCGCCCGTCCCCACAGCCGCGCCAAGGCCGAAGCCCTGGCTAAAGAGCACGGGATTCCCGAAATATATACCGACTATACCGAGCTGCTGGAGAAAACCTCCGCTGACACTGTTTATATCGGCCTGGTCAACAGCGCCCACTATCCCTATGCCAAAGAGGCGCTCCTCCATGGGAAAAACGTAATTCTCGAGAAGCCCCTCACCGGCTATTACCATCAGGCAGAGGAGCTCTTCGCCCTGGCGAAGGAGAAAGGCCTCTTCCTGCTGGAAGCCATCACCATCATGCATGGCGAATTCTTCTACGAGATGAAAAAGAACGTCTCCAAGCTGGGCCCCGTCCGGATGATTCTGGGCAACTATTCCCAGTATTCCAGCCGATATGACGCCTACCTGCAGGGCGAGGTTCCCCATGCCTTTGACCCTGCCTACTACGGCGGTGCCCTTTTTGATATCAACATCTACAATGTTTATTACTGCGTGGGCCTTTTCGGGCTGCCCCGGGCCGTGGACTACTTCCCAAACTTTGGGCCGAACCGCATCGACACCTCCGGCACCCTGGTGCTTTCCTACGATGGATTCACCGCGTCCCTTACCGGTGCCAAGGATGCCGACAGTCCCTGTTTTGTGAGCGTGCAGGGTGAAAAGGGCTATATGCACCTGAACGGAAAGCCCAACACCGCCACAGTGCTGACCACGGTTTACGCCGATCCCTCCCAGGGCGAAGCCAAACGTGACGCCGCCGGCGCCATGGTGCGCCAGGTCAGAACCGAAAAGTTCGAGGAGGCTTCCTTCTTCCACCGCATGACTCCGGAATTTGAGCATTTTGCCCGGATCATTGATGAAAAGGACTATCCGGAAGCCGAGCGCCTGTCCAAGGTATCGCTGGAGGTCATGAAGGTGCTGGAGGAAGGCCGCCTGAAAGCAGCCTTGTGGGAGTAAGGTCAAAATATGACGCCATTGGGCGCTCACGCAGGGGCTTTTTTCAGCAGTTACTGTTTTTCAAAAAACTCAATCACATATTTCGTGGCCAGGCTCATGTGCACCAGGCTCTGGAACCGGTGATCGGCACCCTCAATGGGAATAAACTCGATCAGATTATTGTCCGCGAAGCTCTGGGAATCCTCCAGCGGAACCACTTCATCCTTGGTTCCGTGCAGGATGAGGATATCCTCCGCATAGTCCAGGAAGTCCCGCTGCCGGATGTCCGCTGCCTTCAGGTCCTCCAGCAGGGACGGCGTCACAATGATTTTCCGGTCAAAACCGGCCTCCACCTCTTTGCCCTTCTGGATGCGCTCGAACTCATCGTTTCGCATGATGGTGCGGGTCAGGACATCGTACATATCTATGGCAGGGCACCGCAGGGCGATTCTCCTGAAGGGGCTGCCGTGCTCGCTGATATATTTCAGTATCAGGTAACCGCCGAAGCTGGTGGCGTAGGCGTATAGCTCCTGCACCCCGTAGCGCTCCCTGGTGTCGCTGATCACCTGCTCCAGATACAGGCTGCAATCCTCCAGCACCAGTTTTTTCTTCACATCGTCGCCGTGGGCCGGCCAGTTAAAGACCACCACCACCGCGTGCCTGTCCTTGGACAGCAGCTTCTCGGCAAAGCGTTCCGCTGCCTTGTTGTCCTTGTGTCCGGCAAAACCGGTGCAGAAGATCACCGCCCGTTTTAAATTTGTCTTTTCCTGAAAATAAACCTTGCATCGGACATTAAAACCCTGTCCGTTAATTTCATAATACCTTTGCATTTTTTCTTACCATCTCTCTTTTTGTTCTTCGGGATCCCGGGATTTCAGACCTTATGTCTTTGATGATATCAGTATATCCGATTATCTCCCGCCGTTGGTCGCTTTTCCAGCGACAAAGAGACACTCTCTGTGTTTTTCAAGTTGTATTTTTCCGTTTTCTTTGCTACACTGAAAACATGTTCAATTATACTCCAAGGAGGTTCGCAATGGAAGTCAAACAATGGACCTACGCAGATTTCCCTGAATTCACTGAAATTCCCGAAGGAGCCGGGGTCATCGAAACCACCGGCGACGAGGTCGGCGTCAATTATTTTCATGATATCGAATATGCTGAAGCGGATGGACACAAGCTTCATCTGCAGATTCTGATTCCCGCCAGCAGGAACGACGGTTTCCTGCCCTTTGCCGAAAAGCAGCCCTTCGCCAGGCCCTGCTTTGTCTTTGTTCAGGGCTCCGCCTGGATGCAGCAGTATGTCTACGCCAAGGTGGCCCAGGTAGCCAAGCTCGCCCAGAAGGGTTATGTCTGCGCCATTGTGGAATACCGCCATTCCGGTATCGCATCCTTCCCGGCCCAGGCGGTGGATGCCCGCAACGCTGTCCGTTTTCTGAGGAAAAACGCAGCCCGTTTCGGCATCGATCCCGCCCGGATGATCCTGGCCGGCGATTCCTCCGGCGGTCATACCGCCATGTGGGGCGCCATGCTTCAGGACGATCATACAGACGACAACCTCTATCCCGGCGTCAGCGCCCGGGTATGCGGCATTGTGAACTACTACGGTTCCACTTCCGTCATGGCCCCTGACTCCAATCCCCAGACCGTCAACCATTGTCTGCCGGACAGCCCTGAGGGCATGGTGATGGGCCGGCAGGATCTGCTGGCGCATCCCGAGCTAGCTCGGGCCCTGTCGGTGGAATGCAATATCGATGCGCAGACGGACCTGCCCCCGGTGCTCATTTTCCATGGCACCAAGGACCGCACCGTCAACTGCACCGGCAGCGCCATCCTTTATGAGAGACTAAAAGAGACCGGCCATGAAGTCAGCTTCTACCTTGTGAAAGGAGCCGATCACGGCGGTCCCGAATTCTGGACCGATCAGGTCATCGATCTTGTGGATCACTTCTGCCGGAAATGCTTTGAATAAGAATTAAGGAACACAAGGAACACAGGAACTCAGGATCGAGTAGGAGGGGGTGATTAACCCCCGTCCTCTCACAACACAAGGGACGGTTCTTCGCTTTACAAGGCGCAAAGAGCCGTCCCTTTGATTTTGCAGAGATTATTTCTTCTTTTCTCCCACCAGATAGTCCAGCGCTTTTTCAATGGTCAGATCCCAGAAGCGCCACTCGTGCTTATATCCGTCGATCTCTTCGAATTTCGCCTCCAGGCCGATTTCCTGGGCGTGTTCTTTAAAGTGCAGATATCCGTTGTACAGGGTGTCGTCCTTACCGCAGGCAAAATAAAGCTTCGGCAGCTTCTTTCCCGCCGCCACAGCCTCATCCAGCACCCGCCAGGTGTTTTCATAGGACTCCACATACTCCTTCAGGCCGCCCCGGTTGTCAATGCTGCCCTGGGTTCTCTCGAAGTACTGGGGATTGACCTTTCTGTCCCACTCGATATCCCTGGGAGCGGCAGACAGAACGGCGGCACCGGCAAACAGCTCGGGATGATTGAAGGCATAGACGCAGGTGCCCCGGCCGCCCATGGACAGACCGGCAATATAGTTGTCCTCTCTCTTGTCCGAGGCCGGGAACCAGCCGTAAATCAGGGGCATAAGCTCCTGAGTCAGGAAATCATACATGTTGAAGCCAATGCTGAAATGCTCCCAGTTGGCATAGTTAGCATTGAGGCCGCTGGGCATCACCACAATCAGGTCCCGCTCGGAAGCATAGAGCTCAATATTGGATTTGCGGATCCAGTCGCTGTGATCGCCGAAGGTTCCGTGCAGCAGCCAGAGTACCTTGTATTTTTTGCCATTGGAATAATACTTTTCCGGTTTCTCATTCCAGGGTTTGTCCGGCAGAATCACGGAAACGGTCGTATTTCCCATCAGACAGTCGCTTTGAAAATCTAGTGTCATGTAAGCCATGGCGCACCTCCATCAGAAAGTTGAGAGCACAGGGGAAGCAGCTTCGCTGCAGGTTCTTTTTGTTCGTCCGAGAACATAGAAGACGTTCCTTTGTGTTCATCTAAAGTCCATTGTACTATATTCTCTTCAGATTATCTACGGTAACTTTGGGGGGGCGGGCTCATTTTCTTCCCACACCTATTTATTCCTTTCCGCGGCTGCTGTAATCCTTTTCGATGCGCTTCTTCCAAGATGCCCCGATGGGCGCCCGGCTCGCGCGCATTTCCTGAACCGCATCCGCTAAAACTTCATAATTTAACGCGGTTCCCTGATGATCGCTGTGGAAGGTAGCGGCGCGGTCCGCGTGAATCCCAAAGCGGCCGGCGGTTTCGATGGCATCCATGTTTGCTCCCAGGAACAGGAACTCCCAGCCGTACTTTTCTTTCTGACGCTCCACCATCTGCTTAACCTCCCGGTAGCTGTATCTCTGGCTGGCGTTCTCCAGGCCGTCGGTGGTGATCACGAAAATCGTCTTCTCCGGACGGTCTTCCTCCCTGGCATATTTATGAACATTTCCAATATGATGAATGGCGCCGCCCACCGCATCCAGCAGTGCGGTGCAGCCCCGAACATAGTAGTCTCTGTCGGTCATCTGGGGCATCCTGTCCAGGGGAACCCGGTCAAAAAGCACTTCGGAAACATTGTCAAAGAGTACCGTGGACACCAGCACCTCGCCCTCGGTGAGGCGCTGCTTCTGAAGCATGCTGTTATATCCGCCAATGGTATCGCTTTCCAGTCCTCCCATGGAGCCGCTGCGGTCGAGGATCATTACCAGTTCAGTCAGATTCTTTTTCATTTGAGTATTCCTTTCTTTTGGCTTTTCTTTTTGACTTTTCTTTCTTTTGAACTATTTTTGACTATTCTTTCTTTTGAGCTTTTCTTTTGGCTTTTGATGATCCAAGTATACCTCGCCACGGCTTTCCCATGGTCGCTTGTCAAGCGACAAAAAAAGACCAGCCATTCTTCGGCTGATCTTTGACTGGCCACCTCGGGGCGGCTGACGGTAGGAAGTTCCTAGACAATATGTAATGACCTCCGATTTGTAGATTCGTGGATTTACCTGTAGACTATAAGTCGGACAAGACAATGGTAACAGGGATTACCGCATACAAATGGAGGTCACAACATGAATTATAGCACAGTTTACGTAGGAATGGATGTACACAAGGAAACTTTTTCTCTCTGCTGTTACACGAACGAGAAAGAACAAGCCGAATATCCTCAGAAGGTTGACGGCCATTACAGCAAAGTCATCAACTACATTGAGGCCATGCGTTTCCATTACGGGGACGATGCTCTGTTCATATGCGGTTATGAAGCTGGTTGCCTTGGGTTCA
>CACZRP010000024.1 GCA_902783575.1 uncultured Eubacteriales bacterium | reverse complement strand
TTTTGCTTGTTTACCATTCGTCTCATCTTTCTCAGCAAATTTCTTTGCTGTTTCTCAGATGTTACACTGTTCAGTTTTCAAAGTTCATTCCGCCAAAAAAGTGTATAAAAATACACCCAACATTGTCGGATTCTCAGCCTAGCTGAGAGTCTGGGTGACAGGAGTTGAACCTGCGGCCTCTTGAACCCCATTCAAGCGCTCTACCAAACTGAGCTACACCCAGATGTTACTTAACTCATGTCCGTGAGCCGTAACAGATGTTATAATACCACTACCCTTTAGAAATGTCAACACTATTTTCAAGAAAAGTTTGAAAATCTTTCTTCTGTATCGAGGACAACTATGGTATAATAATATCGTTTGTTAGTTATGTCAATATTATTCATGGGGAAAGATATGGGTTTATCAACGATCTTATCTACGCTTGCAGGTATTGGTCTCTTTTTATATGGTATGAACATGATGGGAGACGGCCTCAAAAGCGCTGCCGGTGCCAGCCTTGAGCGGATACTGCAGAAACTCACCAGCAACAAATTAAAGGGCCTGGCTTTGGGCACCGCCGTCACAGGCATTATCCAGAGCTCTGCGGCCACAGCCATCATGTGTCTCGGCTTTGTCAACGCCGGCATCATGACACTGTCACAGGCCATACCGGTAGTACTCGGTTCCAATATCGGTTCTACCGTTACCGGTCAGATCCTTCGACTGGGAGATATCGGTGAAAACAATATCTTCCTCCAGATGCTCAAGCCCTCCTCCATGGCCCCGCTTCTGGTGGCCTTCGGCGTTGTGGTTCTTGTATTTGTAAAGAGCCGCAAGAAGCGTCTCAACAGCGTTGCATCCGTACTGCTGGGGCTCGGCATCCTTTTCATTGGTATGTCTACCATGGAATCCGCCATCTCGCCCCTGAGAAATGATCCGAAGTTCCAGGAAATCTTCTTCATGTTCCAGAATCCCCTTCTGGGTATCCTTGTGGGTATGGTATTAACCACCATCATCCAGAGTTCTTCAGCTTCCGTAGGTATCCTGCAGGCCATCTCCTCCACGGGTGCTGTCACCTGGGGTATGGCCATCCCGATTATTCTTGGTCAGAACCTCGGTAAATGCTTCCCCGTTCTGCTGGGCAGTATCGGAGCCTCCAAAGATTCCAAGCGTCTGTCACTGCTGCACTTCCTGGCGAACCTCATCGGCGTCATTGTGATTGGTTCCCTGATTTACCTGGTCAAATATACCATCGGCATCAGCCTTTGGAACCAGGCCCTGAACCGTGGTAATATCGCCGATTTCCACTCTCTTTTCAATATCGCTACAGCACTGATGCTGCTGCCTTTCTCCTCTCTTCTGGCCAAGCTCTCCACGAAGATTATCAAAGACGATCCCAATGCGGTGGATGAACGCCACCGTCTGGATCAGCTGGACGACCTGCTGCTGAAAACTCCGGCGGTCGCTCTGGATGCCGCCCGTCAGGTTACCATTAAAATGGGCGACGCCGTACTTGAAAACTTCCGTATTGTGACTGACTTCTTCAAGGAATTTGATGCTTCCAAACTGGATCAGCTGGAGCGGAATGAAGAATTCCTCGATAAAGCTGAGTCCAAGATTTCCGACTATCTGGTTAAAATCAACACCCAGGCTCTGACAGCCCAGGAAAACCTCGAATCCGGAGAAATTATGCGTTCCGTCAGCGACTTCGAACGAATGGGCGATTACTGCACTCACATTTCCGATATGATTCAGTTCAATCAGGAAAACGATATAGAGTTCACCACCACCTGCCTGCAGGAAATCGAAGTCATGAACAAGGCCATCGACAAGATCCTGATTCTCACCACAGATGCTTTCAGAAACAGGGATTTGAAATCAGCCTCTCAGGTGGAGCCCCTGAATGAAGTGGTCAAATCCATGAAGGAACTGATGAATGCCAAATATATCGAGCGGCTGAATGAAGGCCAGTGCTCCGTACAGGCCGGAATTTCCCTGCTGGAGTACCTGAACAGCACAGAGCGTATCGGAGGCCACAGCTCCAATATTGCCGTCCACACCATTCGAAGCCAGAGCCGTGATTCCTACTTCGATACTCATGGATATCTGAAGAAATTCTCCACCGCTGCCAGCCCCGAGTTCCAGGAAAGCTATCAGAAATTTGATAACGAATTCCTGCGGCCTCTGGTGGAGCTGCCCATCCTTGATCCCGGCATTATCGAAGCCAAACAGGCTGCCGAAGCTGAAGCCGCCGCTGCTTCTCAGGAAATCACCTCCGAAGCTGCCGAAGCCTCCATCCAGGAGCTGAGATCCGCAGTGGTTGAAGAAACACCGGTCACTGAGGAACTCTCCGGGGAAGCTGCCTCTGAAAAAGGACTCTTCAACATTCCGGAAATGGCCAAAAAAGAAAAGGAAAAGAAATCCAAAGAAAAGACCAAGGACAAGGAAAAAGAGAAAGAAAAAGAAAAGTCCAAGCAGAAGAAAAAACACAAAAAATAAATATAACGCCTGACCTTGCAGATGAATGCAGAGTCAGGCGTATTTTTTACGATTTTAAAATCCGATGTTTATTATCCATTCTTCTGGAAGTTTTTGATTTCCAGTTTTCCCGCTTCGCTGATATACAGCTCGCCCTGCCCCTTTTCCTGGGTCTGAGGCATGGTCATGGGAGCAGAAACCACTTCCTTCTTCAGAAGGCGTGTCATCAGATCATCCTCCAGCGACAGACCATATCTGTCCAGACTGTCTGACCAGATGGTAAACTTGCACTGCTTTTCTTTCCAGTTGCTGCAATAGTAAGCCTTGCTGTTCTTGAAAACATCCCCGCCGCACAGGGGACAGATCCCCAGCTTTCTGGCTTTGGAAGAGCCGCCTTTGCGTTTGCCGAAGCCGGATTCATCCTTGGCAAAGACAATTTCCTGCTTTTGGGAAGCGGCTCCCACAATAAACCGGACGTAGCGTTCAATGCTGCCCATAAACCGGTCGGGATCCATGCCTCCCTGATAGATTTTGTCCAGGGCTCTTTCCCATTTACCGGTCATTTCGGGAGATCTCAGCTCCCGGGGAAGGATCTGAATCAGCTTCTTTCCCTTTTCCGTGGGCAGCAGGGCCTTTCCCTTTCTGACGATATAACCCACATGAATCAGCCGTTCAATGATCGCTGCCCGGGTGGCAGGGGTTCCCAGGGACAGCTTTTCCATCTGCTCTCTCAGTTCTTCCTCCACATAGCGGCCGGCGTATTCCATGGCCGTCAGCAGCGTAGCTTCCGTAAAGGGCTTCGGCGGCTGGGTTTTCTTCTCCTCCAGAGAAGCATCCCTGATGCTCACCGTCTCTCCGGGAATGAGGTCAGGCAGCTGAGCCTCTTCTTCCTGATTTTCCTTCTTCTTGCCCCTCTTGTTTTTAGGTTCCTCCCTGGTACGGAGCTTCATAAAACCAAGCTCCTTCACCACCTTGCCTCTGGCCAGCAGGTGATCCGTAATTTCACCCTTTTGGGCCTCCAGAACCACTTCGATGGAATCGTATTCATAGGGAAGATAAAAAGCCTCGATCAGACGCATGGCCACCAGCTCGTAAATCTTTCTTTCATCCGCTGAGAGCTTGGAAAGATCCGGTTTTTTCATGGTGGGAATGATAGCATGATGATCAGTGATCTTTGAGTCATCAATGATACGGCTGTTAAACCGCAGAGATCCAGATTCTGTCACAGGGATCCCCATCAGGGCCTCATGAAATTCAGGAATGTTCAAGGCATGCAGGGTTTTCCTGACATTTTCCTTCTGGTCATGGGGCAGATATCGGCTGTCCGTACGGGGATAAGTAAGCAGCTTATGGGTCTCATAAAGGCTCTGGGCCAGATTCAGGACTTTGTTGGCGGAAAAGCCATATTTCCGGTTGCCGTCTCTCTGAAGCTCCGTTAAATCATAAAGCTGAGGCGGGAGCTGTTTCTTGGGTGTCCGATTCACCTCGGTCACCACCGCCTGCCCCGCATTTTTTAATCTTTCGGTAATCTCCTCTGCTTTTTTCTTCTCCTCCAGCCGGGTATTGCGGTTTTTATCCTGATCCAGCTCAAAATATCGGCTGGCAAATGCATCTCCGCCGTCTTGCTTATTGTGGGTGCACTTAATCTCATAATAGGCTTCCGGCACAAATTCATCGATCTCTTTCTGCCGGTCCACAATCATGGCCAGAGTGGGCGTCTGCACCCGGCCAATGGACAGGAGGGCATCATACTTGATGCTGTAAGCCCGGCTGCCGTTAATTCCCACCAGCCAGTCGGCCTCACTGCGGCATCTGGCGCTTTCGTATAAAGAATCATAGGCATGGCCATCCCGGACCTCATTGAACCCTTTGGTGATGGCCTCATCCGTCATACTGGAAACCCAGAGCCTGTCAAAGGGCTTGCTGCACTTGGACATCTGATATATATAACGGAAAATCAGTTCCCCTTCCCGTCCGCTGTCCGTACCGCAGATAATCCGGTCGATATCCGGAGAATTCATCAGCTTTTTCAGTATCTGAAACTGACTGCTGGTTTTCCGGATCGTCTGCAGCTTCATATGCTCCGGGATAATGGGAAGTTCATTGAAATTCCATTTTTTATACTTCGGGTCATACTTCTCCGGCTCGCACAGCTCAATCAGATGACCGATGGCCCAGGAGACCACATACTGGTCACCGATCAGGCAGCCTTCTCCTCTTTCCCTGCACTTCAGAACCCGGGCGTAATCCCGCCCGACAGAGGGCTTTTCAGCAATGACTAAAATCTTTCCCAAGGATACCTCCTAAGAGTAATGAAAAAGCCCTGCACCAAGCATTCAGCTTCAGTACAAGGCTTCATTCGCGGATTTCAAAAGTACGGATTAGTTGTACTTTCTCTTTCTGGCTGCTTCAGACTTTTTCTTTCTCTTCACGCTGGGCTTCTCGTAATGTTCTCTCTTACGAACTTCCTGCATGATACCGGCCTTAGCACAGCTTCTCTTAAAGCGACGCAGGGCGCTATCCAAAGACTCATTTTCTTTAACGATGATCGTTGCCATTTTCCTACACCCCCTTCAGTCGCCGATTTGTTCCAAATTTGGAAGCACTAAAATAGTATAACAAGATTCATCCGATTCGTCAAGAAGATTTTAAAGGTCAGGACTTATTTCTTTTTGAAGAAGCCCTTCTTCTCGCCCTTCTCAAGAATCTTTTTGTCATAGGCATCAAGATCGTCTTCAGCTACATCGTCGCCAACCACAGAGTTGGTGGGCTCAACAGCGGTTTCTTCCACCTTGCGCTCGGTCAGATCGGGCTCGGAAACGCCGGCAATCTGGCTTCTCAGCACGGGAATCATAACGCTTCTGTTGGTACCGAATTCAATAATCAGGCAATCGTTGACAATATTAACAACCTTGCCATACATACCGTTGTTCAGCAGTACCCAGTCACCGTTCTTCAGAGAATTCTGCATTTTCTGCTGTTCCTTCTGCTGCTTGCGCTGCGGACGGATGAGCAGGAAGTAAAGGATCAGGGCGAATACGGCATAGATACCGAGCATGCCCCAAAGGCTGCCGGAACCTGCGCCAGTACTGGCTGCGGCTGTGGTTAAGATATACATAGGAACCTCCTCAAATGAACTATCTCAAATTATTATACATGTTTCGGAACTAAAGTCAAGACTTTTTACCGCACCGAATCGCCTTCCCTGAAGCCCTCCAGACGCATCTTCTTATAGGCGGAAAAAGTTCCCTGATCCAGTGCATCCCGGATCTCCTGCATCATGTGATTGTAGAAATACAGGTTATGCATGACGCACAGACGCATTCCCAGCATTTCCTTGGCCTTCAGCAGATGACGGATATAGGCTCTGGTGTAATATCGGCAGGTGGGACACTGGCAGTCCTCTCCGATGGGCCTGTCGTCCTTCATGAACTTTTCATTCCAGAGATTGATTTTGCCCTTATTCGTATAGACATGACCATGCCGGGCATTACGGGCAGGAAGGACGCAGTCAAAGAAATCAACGCCCCGGTCCACACTCTCCAGGATATTCTCCGGCGTGCCGACGCCCATCAGGTAGGTGGGCTTGTTCTGAGGCAGATAAGGCACCACCTCATCCAGAATATGATACATCTCCTCGTGGGATTCTCCCACGGCCAGGCCTCCGATGGCATAACCCGCCAGATCCCTCTGGCTGATTTCCTTGGCATGGGCAATTCTCACATCATCCAGCACGCCGCCCTGATTGATGCCAAAGAGCAGCTGATGGGGATTCACCGTTTCTTCCAGTGAATTCAGCCGTTTCATCTCCGCGATGCACCGATCCAGCCATCGGGTCGTTCTGTTGACAGAAGCTTCGATATAGCCCCTCTCCGCCTTGGAGGGCGGGCATTCGTCAAAGGCCATGGCAATGGTGCTGCCCAGATGCGACTGAATCTGCATGCTCTCCTCCGGACCCATGAAAATCTTTCGTCCGTCCACGTGAGAAGCAAAGGTAACCCCTTCCTCCTTGATCTTACCCCGGAGAGATGACAGCGAATATACCTGGAATCCGCCGGAATCGGTCAGAATGGGCCGGTCCCAGTTCATAAACTTATGAAGACCGCCCAGCTCATAAATCACCTGATCTCCCGGCCTGACATGAAGATGATAGGTATTGGAAAGCTCGATCTGACAGCCGATCTCCTTCAGGTCCAGCGTAGATACCGCGCCCTTAATAGCCGCCGCCGTACCCACATTCATAAAAACGGGAGTTTCAATCACTCCGTGAACCGTATGAAAGCGGCCGCGTTTAGCTCTTCCCTCGGTTTTCAAAAGTTCGTACATGCCTTTAAATCTCTTTCTCTATAATATATCTCGGTCGGTCCTTAGCTTCCTGGTAGGCCTTGCCCACATAAACGCCCACAACGCCCAGACAGGTCATCAGAAGGCCTCCTAAAAGGTAGAGACTCCCTATCAGTCCGACGGGTCCGGCTGCAGGCCAGCCAATGATCACCGCCAGCAGCGCATAAAGCAGCGCCAGGCAGCTCAGCACGCAAATGATGACTCCCAGGGAGAAAACCATCTCCAGGGGCTTGATGCTGAAGGAAGTGATGCCATCCACCGCCAGCGCCAGCATTTTCTTCAGGGGATACTTGGATTCTCCCGCAAACCTTTCCGCCCGGTCGTAATAAACCACATCGGTCTTGTATCCTATGCTGGGAACAATGCCGCGCAGATACAGATTGACTTCACGGTAGGAAGCCAGCCCTTCCAGCGCCCGTTTCCCCATGAGACGGTAATCGGCGTGGTTATTGATGGTCTGTACTCCCAGCTTCTCCATGAAGCGGTAAAAGGCCAGGGCCGTATCACGTTTGAACGCGGTATCGGTTTTACGGTCTTTTCTGACACCGTAAACAATCTCCGCTCCGTCCCGGTATTTTTGAACGAACTCATCCAGCACTTCGATATCGTCCTGCAGATCCGCGTCCATGGAAATGGCGGCGTCGCAATGATCCTTCACGCTCATAAGCCCGGCCAGCAGCGCGTTCTGGTGTCCCCGGTTGTGGGCCAGCTTGACCCCGCCGAATTTGGGATTCTGCTGATGATAGGATTCAATCAGCTCCCAGGTGCGGTCTTTACTGCCGTCATCCACGAAAATAATCCGGCTTTCCTCACTGATCAGCTCTGCACGGATCATCCGTTCCAGCTTGTCCAGAATCCGCTTCGAGGTTTCCGGCAGCACTTCCTCCTCGCAGTAGCAAGGAATAACAATATTAATGACAGGAATCATGATTCTCTCCTCTGTTGTTTAGAAAACACAATCAGCTTGCTGAAAATATAATTTAATATAATCACGATAATATTTGCAATCAGTTTCATGGGTAAATCCCATAACTGGAGTTTTTCAACAGTCACATACAGAAAAGCCACATCCACACCCAGGGAAAAGAGTCTCGCGCCGAAAAACGTCACAAGCTCCTTCGCAAGAACAGCAGGCGCCCAGCTTTTGCTTTCGAACACCCATATCTTGTTGGTGACATAGGCAAAAATCACGGCCAGAATCCAGGCGACGATATCCGCAGGGACGACATTCATTTTCATCTGCCGGCAGAGAAAATAGACAACCATATTGATCAGGGTGGTCAGGCCGCCGAAAATAATATACAGAATCTGTTCCTTATACTTGATCAGCAGAGACCTGATCCGGCTGAACAGGCTGTTCTTCATTCACAATCACCTTCTTTTTCGCTTTCTTTTTGCCGGGATCCAGGAATTTCAGCAGATGCCTGGCATCAAGAATCATATAGACGACAATCAGCAGCGCCGCGGCGGCGGTCAGAATCAGACCCAGCGTCAGACCCGGCGTGCGGTAAATGAGTTCAATCTCATGGCTGCCGGCAGGGACCCGGAATCCCATGAATCCAATATTTGCCTTCTCCAGATCTGCCGGTTCACCGTCAATTCTCAGGGACCATCCGCTGTCATAGGGGATACTGAAGAAAACAAATTTATCCTCATCAAAGGAAGAACGGCAGATGACACCCGTTCTTGTGCGGGTAAGATCCTCGACCGTCTCCGCCGCGTGCAGCCGGCAGTCTTTAAAATACTGCTCATGGCCGTATTTGACTTCTTCCACATTCACATGCTTCAGAATATCCGTATACTTGGCGGCAGCCACAGGCTCCAGGCAGACCGAATGCAGCATGGCGCCGGCCTTGGAGGCATCGGGGACATTGGACAGCTCGCCTGTGGTGGTAAACAGGGAATAAGTGTATCCCATGGGAATGTAATAATCATTTTCCCAGACATGGTATCCGGCCATATCCCCGTAATAGGTATATCCGGGCATCAGGTTTTCGGCATCGCCCTCCTCCGCCTCGATGTCGCCAAAATCGGAGGAGCTGTCAATCCGGTCAAAATACCAGTGAACAGAAACAAGACCGCGGACCGCATACTGGGATTCGGGGATTTTAGAGCTGACATCCCGTTTTTCCCCGATGTACTTGTAGAAATCCATAATGGAGCCCGGCACGATGCTGTGGAAAGCCCGCATACATGAGACCTTCCAGAACATTCCCATATTAATCAGGGCATCATCCGCGTCGATACGGATCACCTCATCCTTGTCCGGAATGGTGATCTTCGCTTCGCCCTCAATGGCATCGGGAATCAGATACCCCTTGGTATCGTAGGATCTGCTCTTGCCCCAGAACACAAAGAAATTGCCATAAAGAACCGATATAATCAGAACACCGATCATACAGTACTGAGCGAACTGCTTCGGCGTCTTCTTAAGCTTGGGCACCAGGATCGAGAAGGCCACGGAAGACAGCACAGCGGTGACGGCAATGGCAATGAAAAACAGCCAGAGATCAGCGTCATAAAGTCCCAGGCGCTTAAACTCACCGTCGCCGAACTGCGGCGTCACAGCCAGCACGGTAACAATCAGCATGGTAAAGCCCATGACCCTCCAGCTGTTGACCGAAAGCCGTTTGACCATGCCTCTGTCAAAGGAAAGCACCGTAGCCAGAATCATCATCAGGGAAAGCATATAGAACCATCTGGCGTAATAGGCAGCGTTAAAGGCCACAAATAACGCGTTGAGGCCGGGAATCACCGCCATGACCAGAAGAATTTTAATCAGAATACTGAGCCAGTCCCGCTTTCTGGCCTGAAGAAAAGTCAAAACACCGGAAACGGAAACCAGCGGAAGATACGAGTTCAGAGAAGTCCATTTGGTGCTGGCATCCGGGAGAAATACCTGTTTGGACGGAAGCTCCGGCGGAAACAGGAGACTCACAAGAATAGCCGGAACCCTCTCCTTGTTTGAATAAAGCCAGATGCCAAAGCCGCTGGGAAAATTGTTGACACGGGAGTTCTGAAGCACGGTAAGGATGGAAGGCATCATCAGGACGCCGCTCAGCAGAAATCCCAGTACTGCTTCAATGGCGATGGTCCAGAATTTCCGTAGGCTTTTTTCATAGGAACCGGAAAACAGCCGGACAAAATAATAGATGACGACAAATACAACTTCACCAAAGAAAAAGAAGTAATTGATCAGCGCGTTCAGCCCGACAGCCAAAGCAAAGGGTCCTCTTCGGCCGTGAAGCATCAGATCATCCAGCGTGATCAGCAGCAGCGGGAAAAACACGATCGCTTCATGAAAATGATTAAAAAAAATGTTGTAGATGGAAAAGCCAGAAAACGCATACAGAAAAGCTCCCAGCATGGCAAAATACTGGTTTTTGACATAGCTCTTCAAATAGATGCAGGCAGTCAGGGCCGCACACGCAAATTTCAGCATAAAAAGAGGACCCAGCGTATAGGGAACCCAGGAAGAGGGCAGCGGGATCGTGAGCCAGAAGAAAGGGCTGCCCAGAAGATAAAAGGTATAGGAGCCGATAAAATTGGCTCCCAGATCGGTATACCAGTTCCAGCCCCACTCCCCGTTTCGGATGGCGTCATGGGCTGTCATATAGAAAGGAACCTGCTGTGAATTAAAATCCCCCACAAAGAGGAAATATCCCTGATCCATGATCATAGCAGGAGCAAAAATCACACAGGCCGCGGCAAAGGATATCAGAAAAGTTTTCAGATACAATCGCTTCACATGTATAGTAGGATTCATAGAATCGACCTTCGAAAAATAGATTTCATAAACACTATTGTATCAAATTCCATCTGAGATGTAAAGTTTCATGTGACGTCATCAAAAGAAAAACAGAGCCGGTATGATCCGGCTCTGCCTGAAATCTGATCCACAGATCTTAGTTGACTTTGACATCCTTGGTAAGCACGGTGGCTTCCTTGTAAGGACGGAAAAGCATGTAAACGGTAAGCGCAATCACTGCCACCGAAACAATCAGGCCGATGACATTGAGCTGACCTGCGAACACAGAACCCACCTGATAGATCACCAGAGCAACCAGATAAGCGAATACGCACTGATAAGCGATGGCGAACCAGGTCCATTTGGCGCTGTTCATCTCACGCTTGATGGCACCGATGGCCGCGAAGCAGGGGGCGCAAAGCAGGTTGAAAGCGAGGAAGGAATAACCGGCCAGAGGACTCAGACCTTCAAAGTCCAGAACACCAAATACACCGACGACTTCTTCCTTCGCCACCAGACCCATGACGGTAGCGATGGTAGCCTTGATGTTGGCAAAGCCGAGAGGAGCAAAGATCCATTTAACAGCATTGCCGATCATGCCAAGAATACTATCTTCCAGTTCCAGCTCAGGATTGAATCCAAAGGCTCCTTCGGTCCATCCGAATACAGATCCGGCCCAGATAATGATGCTGGAAAGAAGGATGATAGTTCCCGCCTTCTTGATGAAGGACCAGCCGCGCTCCCACATGGAACGGAGAATGTTGCTCACGGTCGGCCAGTGGTATGCGGGCAGCTCCATAACAAAGGGAGCGGGATCACCGGCAAACATCTTGGTTTTCTTCAGGATGATACCGGAAATGATGATGGCCGCAATACCCAGGAAATAAGCGGAAGGTCCGATCCAGGGAGAATTATTGAACAGAGCAGCCGCAATCAGAGAGATAATGGGCAGCTTGGCGCCGCAGGGAATGAAGGTGGTGGTCATAATGGTCATCCGGCGGTCTCTTTCGTTTTCGATGGTTCGAGACGCCATGACGCCGGGAACACCGCAGCCGGTTCCGATCAGAACAGGGATGAAGGATTTACCGGAAAGGCCGAACTTTCTGAAGATACGGTCCATAATAAAGGCGATACGGGCCATATAGCCGCAGGACTCCAGGAAGGCCAGGAAGAAGAACAGCACCAGCATCTGGGGAACAAATCCCAGCACAGCGCCGACACCGGCCACAATACCATCCAGAATCAGACTCTGAAGCCATTCAGCACAGTGAATACTTTCCAGAAGATTGCCCACCAGCACAGGAACGCCGGGCACCCATACGCCGAATTCTTCGGGGCCGGGCACTTCCGCTTCTTCACCGGTGGCAGCATCTACGATCTCGCTGATGCTGTAGGTTCCTTCGGCCTTGACATCCAACTCGTCGCCGTAGCTGCCGTAGGCTTCATCAAAGGCGCCCCAGTCCTCATCCTCAATGGCTCCGAGGATCTCATCGGCACCGGTGATACCGGCTTCAGCCGCACCTTGCACCTTGGTTTTGACTTCGTCAGTGAAGACATTCTCCACATAATACTGGGACATGGCTTCATCATAGTCGCCGCTGCCGATGCCAAACAGATGGAAACCGTCTCCGAACAGACCGTCATTGGTCCAGTCAGTGACCCAGGTACCCACGGTGGTAACGGAAATATAATAAACGAACCACATAACCAGAACGAAAATCGGCAGGGCAAGAATGCGGTTGGTAACGATTTTATCGATTTTATCGGCGGTGGAGAGCTCACCGGCTTTGGCCTTTTTGTAGCAGCCCTTAATGGCACCGGCGATCCAGACATAACGCTCGTTGGTGATGATGCTCTCGGCATCGTCGTCCAGCTCCTCTTCAGCCGCCTGAATGTCCTTTTCCACATGGGAAAGGGTGCTCTCGGGGAGATGAAGCTTCTCGAGCACCTTGTCATCTCGCTCAAAGATTTTGATGGCGTACCATCTCTGCTGCTCTTCAGGCAGGGAGTGGACGGTGACCTCTTCGATGTGAGCAAGGGCATGCTCCACAACACCGGAGAAGGTATGCTGCGGGATGGTTTTGGTGTTCTTCGCAGCGTCAATGGCAGCATCGGCAGCA
>CACZRP010000023.1 GCA_902783575.1 uncultured Eubacteriales bacterium | reverse complement strand
TTCAGCCGCCAGCGCTATTGGGGCGAGCCCATTCCCGTGGTAAGCTGCCCCAAGTGCGGCTGGGTGCCTCTGCCGGAGGATCAGCTGCCCCTGCTGCTGCCGGAGGTAGAAAGCTATGAGCCCGGTCCCAACGGCGAATCTCCCCTGGCCACCATGACTGAATGGGTCAATACCACCTGTCCCGTCTGCGGCGGCCCCGCTTTGAGAGAAACCGATACCATGCCCCAGTGGGCCGGTTCCTCCTGGTATTTCCTGAGATATATGGATCCTCACAATGATCAGGCCCTGGCCAGTGAGGAAGCCATGAAATACTGGTCTCCCGTTGACTGGTACAACGGCGGTATGGAGCATACCACCCTGCATCTGCTGTACAGCCGCTTCTGGCATAAGTTCCTCTATGATCAGGGCATCGTTCCCACACCGGAACCCTATCAGAAGAGAACCTCCCATGGCATGATCCTGGGCGAGGACGGACAGAAAATGTCCAAATCCAGAGGCAACGTGGTCAATCCCGATGAGGTCGTGGCCGACTACGGCGCCGATACCATGCGTCTTTACGAGATGTTTATCGGTGACTTCGCGTCTACGGCTCCCTGGTCCACCACCGGAGTCAAGGGCTGCCGCCGCTTTGTGGAAAGAGTCTGGAAGCTTCAGGATATGGTAACGGAGGAAGAGGGCTTCAGCGAGGATCTGATGGGATCCATGCACCGAACCATTAAAAAGGTTTCCCAGGACTTCGAAGCCATGAAGTTCAATACCGGCATTGCCGCGCTGATGGCGCTTCTGAATGAGTTCTACAACAAGGGCAGCGTTACCCGCGGCGAAATGAAGGCTTTCCTTCAGATGATCAATCCCGCAGCGCCTCACTTCACTGAGGAAATGTGGGAGATGCTGGGTTACGAGGGCCATGTTTACAACAGCGAATGGCCTGTCTGGGATGAAGCCAAGACCATTGAGGCCATGGTGGAAATCGCGGTTCAGATCATGGGCAAGCCCAGAGCTGTCATCCGCATTGCCAGAGACGCCTCCCAGGAGGATGCGCTGGCAGCCGCCAAGGCTGAGCCCCGTATTCAGCAGCTGCTGGAGGGCAAAAAGATCATCAAGGAAATCTATGTTCCCGGAAGAATTGTCAATATTGTTGCCAAATAAACATTCCAAAACTGAAGGAGAATGTCATGGAAAAGAAAGATCAGGTTAAGATTTCGAATGACGTCATCAATGTCATCGCTTCCCTGGCCCTGGCTGATGAACTTGGAATTGATAAGGCCGGAAAAAAAGGCCCCAAGGGCAAAGGCATCACCGTCGAGGTGGTCGATGAAAAGATTTACATCGGCGTCGATCTGAATGTTTCCTACGGAACCAAGATCCCGGATCTGTGCAAGAGAATTCAGCAGAAAATCCGGACCTCCGTGGAAAACATGACCGGCATGTGCGTTGAGGAAGTTAACGTCAATATCAGCAGTATGAACATTGAAAAAACAACAAAAGAATCATAAGACAACTGAAAAGGCGTGATCTTTTGTGGACCACGTCTTTTTTCTTAAGCACTGATAAGGAGTTTAGTTATGACACGCAGTGAAGCCCGCGAGCACGTTTTCAGAATTCTCTATGAAGTACAGTTCCGTCCCGCGGAAGATATGACCGAGCTGACCGAGGTCTATATGGAAGTTTTTCCCGATGACGCGGTGGCCCTGGAGGACAGAAACTTCATTCTGGGTGAGGTGCTGGGAACCATGGAGCATGTGAAGGCTCTGGATGAAAAGATTGCCGGCTGCCTTCACGGATGGAATATTAACCGCCTTTCGAAGGTGGATCTGGCCATTCTCCGCCTGGCCCTCTATGAGATGGAATATGTGGATGAGATTCCGAAGAGCGTCAGCATTAACGAGGCGGTGAATCTGGCCAAGAAGTATTCCCAGGATGCGGCCAGAAGCTTTGTCAACGGCGTCCTGGCCAACTTTGCCGAGCCCAAAGAAGAAAAACCAGAGGCATGAGAGAAGAGAGAATCTATCCGGTTTCCGCTGTGAATGCCTATGTCAAGCGCATGCTGACCATGGACCCCATCCTCTCGGATCTGGCTGTGAGGGGAGAAATCTCGAACTTCAAGCGCCACAGCTCCGGTCATCTGTATCTGACCCTGAAGGATGCCTCAGGGGCCATCTCCGCAGTAATGTTTGCTGCTGACGCCCGAAGGCTCCGGTTCTATCCCTCCGACGGAGATCAGGTAATTGTCCGGGGAAATGTATCCCTTTATGAAAAAACCGGACAATACCAGTTCTATATCCGTTCCATGGAAAAGGAGGGGGCCGGCGATCTGTATCAGGCCTTCGAGTTTCTGAAGCAGAAGCTGGAAAAGGAAGGACTTTTTGATCCGGCCCGGAAGAAACCAATTCCAGCCTTTCCGAGAAAAATCGGAGTGGTCACTTCTCCCACGGGAGCCGCTCTCCGGGACGTCACCCAGATTGCCAGAAGAAGATTTCCCGGTGTTCAGCTGGTGCTGTATCCGGCACTGGTGCAGGGCAGCGGCGCGGCTGCTACGCTGGTCAGGGGACTGCAGATGCTGGATCACCTGCCCGAGGTGGATGTGATTATTCTCTGCCGGGGCGGCGGCAGCATTGAGGATCTCTGGCCCTTCAACGAAGAGATGGTTGCCAGAGCCATTGCCGGCTGCGTTACCCCTGTGATCAGCGGTGTGGGCCACGAGACGGATTTTACCATCGCGGATTTCGTCAGCGATTTAAGGGCACCGACGCCCTCTGCCGCTGCAGAGCTGGCGGTGACCGATGTCTTTTCCGTACTGCAGCAGATGAAGGATAAAGAAAGAAGAAGGATCCGGGCCCTGGCGGGAACCGGCAGCGTCCTTCGGACCCGGCTTTCATCTCTGTCGGGAAGGCTCGCCCTTCTGTCTCCGGAGAGAAAGCTGAGGGATCATTACCTGGCCCTGGAGGATCAGACTGAAAGACAGCTGATGCTGATCCGGGACCGGGTCGTTAATCTCAGGCACCGTCTGGAGAAGATGGATCAGGTGCTGGTACTGTCATCACCGCTGCATCAGATGGAGAAGGGCTATGCCTTTGTGACGGATGATCAGGGAAACATGATTAACAGCACAGCCCAGACCCGCGCCGGGGCCGAGCTTCGGATTCAGATGATGGATGGAACGCTGGATGCCAGTGTTCAGAGAATTTTGAAAGAAAGCTGGGACGACAATGAGTGAAGCAAGCAAACAGCCGACCGTCGAGGAACTCCTTGACAGGCTTTCTGATATTACCAACCGTATGGAGCAGGAGCAGCTGCCCCTTTCCGAGATGATGAACCTCTTCAAACAGGGGAAGACCCTGGAAAAGCAGGTGAAGGAAATGCTGGATCTGACAGAAAAGCAGATTCAGATGCTTTCGGCGGAAGAGGGAGAATAAACTGATGAATTCTTCTGAATATGACACCATTCTCTGGCAGAAGCTGGAGGAGGAACTGAAAAAAAGAATCACCCGGGGCGAAGTCATGGATCATACCCTGTGGGAAGCCATGGAATACTCTCTGCTGGCAGGCGGAAAGAGAATCCGTCCCATGCTGCTTATGATGACAGGTAGAAGCCTGGGAGCCTCGGATGAGCTGCTGATGCCCTTTGCCTGCGCTCTGGAGATGATCCATACCTATTCCCTGATTCATGATGATCTGCCGGCCATGGATAATGATGATTACCGCCGGGGACGCCTGACCAATCACAAGGTGTACGGCGGCGCCGCGGCGATTCTGGCCGGGGACGGCCTGTTGAATCTGGCCTTTGAAACCATGGCCGATACGGTTTCCCGGCAAAAGCAGCCTGAAAACATGGCAAAGGCTGCCGCGGCCATGAGCTATATCGCGGCCTGTGCCGGCCCCAAGGGAATGATCGCAGGACAGATTGCGGACATGGAGAGTGAAAACCGCCGTCTGGACTTATCAGAGCTGACCTATATCGAATTCAATAAAACCAGCCGTCTGCTGATGGCGGCCATGAAAGGCGGCGCAGTGCTGGCCGGAGCAGAAAAGCCGGTGGTGGATAATCTGGAACTATCCGCCGGCAAAACAGGCCTGGCCTTTCAGATCCAGGATGATATCCTGGATGTGGAGGGAACACTGGAAACCCTCGGGAAAATGCCCGACAGTGACAGCAAGAGCGCCAAATCCACCTTCGTCTCCCTGTATGGGCTCGAAAACGCGAAAAAACAGGTAGAAAGCCTGACGAAAGAGGCCCTGAGCCTCCTTAACGGACTGCCCGGGGACGAGGGACAGAAGGTGAGAGATCTGGTAGAGAGTCTCTCCCACAGAGAACACTAAAGAAAGGGGGTGTCCGGTTTGGATTACCTGTCAAAAATTCAAACTCCCAGGGACCTGCAGAAGCTGTCCTTTGAGGAACTTGATCTTCTGGCAGAACAGATCCGGCATTTCCTCGTAGAGAATGTATCGGTCACCGGTGGACACCTGGCTTCGAACCTGGGTGTCGTGGAGCTGACCATTGCCCTTCACAGGGTTTTTAATCTCCCTGAAGATAAGCTGATATTTGATGTGGGACATCAGTCCTATGTACATAAAATTCTCACGGGACGAAGGGAGGGCTTTGCCCATCTTCGTCAGCGAGATGGTCTGTCGGGTTTTCCCAAGGTCCGTGAAAGCACCTATGATGCTTTTGACACCGGCCATGCCAGCACTTCCATTTCCGCTGCCTACGGTCTCTGCAAGGCCAGGGATCTGCAGGGTCAGAAGCATGAAGTCATCGCGGTGATCGGCGACGGATCCCTGACGGGCGGCATGGCATATGAAGCCATGAATAACGCCGGAAGAGACAAATCCAAGTTAATTGTTGTCCTGAATGACAACGAGATGGCCATCAGCAAAAACGTGGGCAGCCTCTCCCAGCACCTGAACCGCCTGAGAACCCAGAAGGGATATCTGCGGAGCAAGATGCTGGTGAAGCAGAGCGTAGCCCGGCATCCCAAGCTGACACCGCTGTATGAGGCGGCGGACAAGGTAAAAAACAGGGTCAAGTATATGCTGGTCCAGGGCATCCTCTTTGAGGAGATGGGCTTTACCTATCTGGGTCCCGTGGACGGACACGATATCCGTGCACTGACGAAAACCTTTAACGAAGCCCGGAAACTGAACGAGCCGGTGCTGGTGCATGTGACCACCGTGAAGGGCAAGGGCTACGCCCCTGCCCAGCTGAAACCGGAAGAGTACCACGGCATCAGCTGCAGCCATTCATCGGCCAAGAGCTGGGCCGGAGTCTTTGGAGAATCCCTGGAAGAAATCTGCAAAAAGGATCCCGCTGTGGTGGTCGTGACTGCGGCCATGCTGGACGGGGTGGGTCTGAAGGATACCTCAATTCCTGCTTCCCGCATCTTCGATGTGGGGATCGCGGAGGAGCATGCCGTTACCTTTGCGGCCGGCATGAGCCAGGGAGGGCTGAAGCCCTGCGTGGCCATTTATTCCACCTTCCTGCAGCGGGCGTATGACCAGATCATCCATGATGTGTGCCTGACGGGAAAGAATGTGGTCTTTGCCGTGGATCACAGCGGCGTGGTGGGAGAAGACGGCGAGACCCATCAGGGTATTTTTGATACCTCTTATTTATCCCATATCCCGGGCCTCACCCTGATGGCGCCGGCCGATGAGGAAGAAATGAAGCAGATGCTTCCCTATGCCTTTGGACTGAACCGGCCCGTGGCCGTGAAATATCCCAAGGGAACCTGTCCCAGGGTCACCGAATGGGAGAAGCGGCCGGAGCTTGTGCACGGGAAAAGCGCCCTGGCCCTGGAAGAGGGAGAAGGAATTCCCGTGGCGATCCTCTCCGTGGGCGACCGCCTGGGAGAGGCCCTGAAGGCCGGGCATGAAATTGCCAGGGATGGTGCCAGGGTCCGGATTTATGATGTGAGATTCATCGCTCCCATGGACAGAGATCTGATCCTGGAGCTGCTGCATTCCCAGAAGCTCATCCTGACGGTGGAGGAGCAGGTTTATACCGGCAGCTTTGGCATGCAGGTATCCGCCATCGCCGGTGAAGAGGAAGGCGTCTGCAGGGTCCTTCCCATCACCCTGCCGGATGAGTTTATTACCCAGGATTCCCGGGGAGCGATTCTGAAGGACCTGGGACTGGACGCGGAAGGAATTGTGAATGTATGGAAGAAGGCAAAGGAAACGATAAAATAAGGCTGGATCTTCTTCTGGTGAAACGGGGACTGGCCCCCAGCCGGGAAAAGGCGAAAGGCCTGATCCAGACCGGAGCGGTAACCCTGAAGGGAAAAACGCTGACCAGGCCCGGTGAACTGATGGAGGAGACGGCTGAAATTGATGTGAAGCTGCCGGAGGAACAGTATGTGTCCCGGGGCGGATTAAAGCTCTCCGGGGCCCTGAAGGCCTTTCCCATCAGCCTGACGGGGAAAACCTGTATGGATGCCGGCGCCTCCACCGGCGGATTCACCGACTGCATGCTGCAGCATGGGGCGGAGAAGGTCTTCGCGGTGGATGTGGGCACGGGCCAGCTGGCACAGAGCCTGAGGGAGGATCCGAGGGTCATCAATCTGGAAAACATCAACATCCGATATATGGATCCCGCCCTGATTGAGCCCTGTGATTTTCTGAGTGCCGATCTGTCCTTCATATCGCTGACCATGGTGCTGCCTGCCCTCCGGGGCTGCCTCAGGGATGGGGCAGAGGCCGTCATGCTGATTAAACCCCAGTTTGAAGCCGGCCGGGAGCACCTGAACAAGCATGGCATTGTCAGGGACCGGAAGGTTCATGAGAGAGTACTGATGCGAGTGATTAATGCTGCCCTGGAGGCTGGCTTTCTGCCGCTGGGGCTGATCCCTTCACCCATCTTCGGACAGGATGGCAACAGGGAATATCTGCTGTATGCCAAGGCTGCCCGGGAGGGTGAACCCATTTCTTTTCCGGAGGGATTTGAATCGCTGATCCGGAAAGCGGCTGAATCTGATGCCGGCAAGTAACAGAGAAAGGAACGCGGATGCTCACACATATTCGTGTACAGAACATAGCCCTCATTGATGAGGCGGATATCGATCTGGAAGAAGGACTTAATGTCCTCACCGGCGAAACCGGCGCGGGCAAAAGTATCCTTCTGGGTGCCATCAACCTGGCTTTGGGCGCCAGAAGCAGCAAGGACACCGTCAGGGACCCGTCCCGGACAGCGGAAGTGGCGCTTCTGTTTACCGATTACAAACCGGAGGTGGTTCGTCTGCTGGAGGAAATGGGCATTGAAGCGCCCGATGGGGAGCTTCTGATTCGCCGCAGATTCAGCGGCACCAGATCCACCTGCATGATCAACCAGTCCATGGCCACCACGGCCCAGGTGCGGCAGCTGGCCTCCCTTCTGATTGATGTTCATGGACAGCATGAGCACCAGTCGCTGCTGAATGTGGCCAGCCATATTGATCTTCTGGACAGATTTATTTCCAGAATTCCCGTGGAACTGGGCGTCATGGGCGAGCTTTACAGCGATCATCAGAAGCTCAGAAAAGAGCTGGATCATTTCCAGGAGAGCGGACGGGACCGCCAGAGACTCATGTCCCTGATGGCCTATGAGCTTTCAGAGATCAGTGAAACCGCCTGGAAAAAGGGCGAAGAAGAGCAGCTGATTGAAGAAAGAAAAAGACTGATCTACAGTGAGAAGCTTCAGGAGGAAAGCCGGAAGGCCTATGAGCTGATCGGCGGCTCGGGAAGAGAAGCCTCCGCCCTGGATCAGCTGGACGAGGCCCTTTCCGCCATTCATCATATCGAGACCTATGATCCTGAATTCTTCGGTCCCTACAGCCAGACCCTGTCGGACAGTATTTCCCTTCTGAGAGATATGGCGAGGGAATTCAGGGATTACGCGGAACGGACGGAAGCGGATCCGGAGCGGCTGGCACAGCTGGAGGACCGTTACGATCAGATTCAGCGTATTCAGAAGAAATACGGCGCCACCGTGGAACAGGTGGAGGCCTACCGCAAGAAGACAGAAAAGGAATACAAGGATCTGGAAAATCTGGATGAGACCATCCGCCGGCTGGAGGAAGGCATCTCCCGCAAGGAGAAGGAACTCCGGAGGCAGGCCGACCTGCTGACCACCCTCAGAAAGGAAGCAGCCGGCATCATCGAGAAGGAAATCACAGACGTACTGAAAACCCTGGAGTTCACAGACCCTGTTTTTCAGATTCAGATAGAGCCTTCAAAAATCACCTCCAAGGGCCAGGACAAGGTGACCTTTATGATCCGTACCAACGTGGGAGAGGCCATCAAGCCGCTGTCCCAGATTGCGTCCGGCGGTGAAATGTCCCGTGTCATGCTGGCCATTAAAACCGTTCTGGCCAAGCAGGATGAAATCGGAACCCTGATCTTTGATGAAATCGATACCGGCATCAGCGGCCGCACCGCCCAGTCCGTGGCGGAAAAAATGGCCATGATCGGCCTTTACCATCAGGTCATCTGTGTGACCCATCTGCCGCAGATTGCGGCCATGGCCGATGCTCATCTGCGGATTGAAAAGCAGACATCGGACGGCCATACCGTGACGCAGATAGGCAAGCTGGGTGAAAAAGAAACAGAAGATGAACTGGCCCGGATGCTGGGAGGCGCGAAAATTACCGGGGCTGTGCGGGAAAATGCCGCTGAAATGAAAGCATTGGCCCGGGCCTTTAAACAGGAACAGGGGGCCCAGGGTGACTGATCTCATCATTGTTGGCGGAGGAGCCGCCGGAATGATCTGCGCGGTGGAGGCCCTGCGGCTGGGACTGAAGGTTCTTTTAATAGAAAAAATGGAGCGGATCGGCAAGAAGGTGCTGGCCACGGGCAACGGACGATGCAACCTGGCCAACCGGAATTTTGACATGACCCACTATCACGGAAGCTGCCTTCCGGCGGCGGAAGTGGTTTTTGAGGAATATCCCCCGGAAAGAATTGAAGATTTCTGGAAGGGTCTGGGAATTCTGTACCGGGAAGAGGAAAGGGGCCGCTGTTATCCCCGATCCCTTCAGGCTTCCTCTGTGATTAATGTGCTTCGGAGAACCCTCTCATACTATGAACAGGAAGGATCTCTGAAAGTGCTGACGGATACAGTGGTTACCGGTATCCGTCTGGATAAAAAACAGAAGCTGTACGAAATCACCTGCAGAACCAGAGAGGGGGAGCAGGCGAAAACCCTGCAGTTTAAGTCGTCCCAGGCGGCGCTGCTCACCGGAGGCAAGGCATCTCCCCGGCTTGGTTCCGCAGGAGAGGGCCTGGAGATGGCCGGAAAGCTGAAGCTTCCCGTGACAGATCTTCGTCCGGGAATCTGCCGTCTGCTTTCTCCGGATCCCATGACCAGAAGATTATCGGGCCTTCGGTTCGATACCCGGGCCTGTCTTCTTTCGGGGAAGGAAAGGATCGCCGAAGCCAGGGGAGAGCTGCTCTTTACCGATGACGGGATCTCAGGACCCTGCGCCCTGGATCTTTCCCGGCAGGCCGGAGAGCTGCTGAAGGAAGGAAAACCGGCGGCCATTGCCGCGGATCTGGCGGAGGAGTATCCCGAGGGAGAACTCTTCGCCCTCATGATGGAGCGCTGCGAGCTGCTGAAAGCGGTGTCGCTGGAGGAGATGCTGGAGGGCTTTCTCCATAAAAGGATCATTCCCGAAGTGATCAGTCAGACCGGACTGGACAGGAAAGCTGCCGCCGGCACCATGGATAAAAGAAAAACCGGTGCTCTTTGCAGGGTGATGAAAAGCTTCTGTGTGGAGATTTCTGCCCTGGATTCCTTTAAGGATGCCCAGGTGACTGTGGGAGGCGTCCATCAGAAAGCCCTGGGACAGGGACTGGAATGCGCTGCTTATCCGGGACTTTACCTGGGAGGCGAGCTGCTGGATCTGGACGGAGACTGCGGCGGATACAATCTGATGTTCGCAGCGGCCTGCGGTCTTTCCATCGCATCCGGAGCCGCGGCTCACCAGCTGGACGTCGAAGGCGGCCGGGGCTGACCGGAGCAGAAATCATGGAAAATAACTGGAATTGGAAAAAAGAGGCGAGGGCTGTGGCAAGACGGGCAAGAAATGCCTATTTCGAAACCGAAGAATGTCTCCGGGAGCAGATCGCCATCGAATCCCGGGCCGAAGCCCTGTTACAGAAATATCACCGGGTTTTTATCTATCTGTCCTTCGGCTCCGAAGTGAAAACCGATGGACTCATCAGGAAAGCCTGGAAGGCCGGAAATCAGGTGTTTATTCCCCGGATCGGCAAAAACCATGAGATGGTTTTTCATGAACACCGTCCTGACTCACCGCTGGTACGGCATTCCTTTGGAATGCTGGAGCCCAGGGAGGATTCCCCGGTGGGGGAAGCCGGCGAGGACAGTCTGATGATGATTCCGGGACTTCTCTTTGACAGAAAGGGCGGAAGGCTGGGCTATGGCGGAGGATTTTATGACGCCTATCTGACGGCGCATCCCGGCGCTCTCAAGGCGGGCCTCGGATTCAGCCTGCAGCTGAGGGATCAGCTGCCGCCGGCACAGGAACACGATCAGACCATGGATCTGATCATCACCGGGAAAGAAACCATTTGGATCGGAAAGGAGCAGGCATGATCTCCTATGTAAAAGGAATTTTAGAGGAACTGGAAACGGATGCCGCCATCATCGATGTGGGCGGCATTGGGTTCAGGGTCTATACTCCTGTCAGTCAGGAACTGATGAAAAAGGGCGTTGGCAGCGAGGTAAAGCTTTACACCTATATGAATGTCAGAGAAGATGCCATGATTCTTTTCGGCTTTCTGGACAAGGTTTCTCTGGAGCTTTTTGAAAAGCTGATCGGAGTTACCGGCGTGGGTCCCCGGTCGGGGCTCGCCATTTTAAGTACGCTGTCAACCCAGCAGCTGGTGGGAGCCATCATTTCTGAGGACAAGAAGACCCTTTCCTCCGTGCCGGGCATCGGCCAGAAAACCGCCAGCCGTATTATACTGGACCTGAAGGACAAGGTGGGAGCTGTGGGCGCTTCCTCCGGAGAAGGAATTACTGCCGCGGATCTCGGCCCTGTGGGAGCCGAAGGACCCGCCCAGGAAGCAGTGATGGCCCTTTCCGCCCTGGGTTATTCCCAGAGCGACGCTTCCCGGGCCGTGGCGAAGGTCACCGCAGCCAACCCCGGCCTGTCCGTGGAAGATATTATCCGCAGCTGTCTGAAGCTGCTATACTAATCGCAAGTTGAAGGGAATCTGTTATGCAGCAGGATAGTCTGGAAGAAAGACTGCAGGCCTTCGGACGTCTCATGGACGCCAAAGCCAAGCAGGAAGAAAAGGAAAACGAGAAAAGTCTGAGGCCCAAAACCTTCGATGAATATATCGGCCAGGAAGAGGTCAAGGAAAACCTGAAGATATTCATTACCGCTGCCAAGCAGCGGAAGGAACCTCTGGATCATGCGCTGTTCTACGGGCCTCCCGGATTGGGCAAAACCTCCATCGCCATGCTGATTGCCAGCGAGATGGGCGTGAATATCAAGATTACCACCGGTCCCGCCATCGAGCGGCCAGGAGATATGGCAGCCATTCTCAACAACCTGAGTGAAGGCGATGTATTGTTTATCGATGAAATTCACCGTCTCAACCGTCAGGTGGAGGAGGTGCTGTATCCGGCCATGGAGGACTTTGCGGTGGATATTCTCATCGGCAAGGGACCCCAGGCCAAGTCCATCCGTCTGGATATTCCCAAGTTCACGCTGATTGGCGCCACCACCCGGGCGGGCCTTCTGTCCGCTCCTTTGAGAGACCGCTTCGGCCTGGTCAATCATATGGAGTTTTATCAGGTGAAGGAGCTGGCCCAGATTGTACTCAATTCCGCCAGAACCCTGGAGGTGGAGATCGATCAGGCCGGCGCCGAGGAGATCGCGAGACGCTCCAGAGGAACTCCCCGTCTGGCCAACCGGCTGCTGCGGAGAGTCAGGGACTTTGCCCAGGTGCGCTACGGCGGCGTCATCGATGAGGACGTGGCCTGTGTGGCGCTGGACGCCCTGAAGGTGGATCCCAACGGTCTGGACAGCGTGGACCGCAAGATGCTTCTTACCATGATGGAAATGTACGGCGGCGGCCCCGTGGGTGTGGATACCCTGGCCGCGTCCATCGGCGAAGATGCCGGCACCATTGAGGATGTGTGCGAGCCTTATCTCATGCAGAAGGGATTTCTGCAGCGCACGCCCCGGGGCCGCATGGTCACCAATTTCTGCCGGGAATATTTCCACTTCCCTCTGGAAGAGGGGGCTGGTGAGAAAAAAGGCTCCAGCCAGATCAGTTTATATTAATTATGAATCACGAATATCATCCTGAAATTCTGTCTCCCGCGGGAACGCTGGATTGCCTCAAGGCAGCATGTGCCAGCGGCGCCGATGCGGTCTATTTCGGGGGACAGATGTTTAATGCCCGGAAAAATGCCGGGAACTTTGACAGCGGACAGATCGCCGAAGCGGTGCGTCTTTGCCGCCTCTACGGCGTCCGTACCCATCTGACAGTGAATACATCCATTAAAGAACAGGAATGGCCTCAGCTCTGCGCCTTTCTGGAGGAGACCCTGCCCCTGGGAGTGGATGCGGTCATTGTCCAGGATCCGGGAGTGGCCTCCTATATTGCAGAGCATTTCCCTCAGACGGAGCTCCATGCCAGCACCCAGATGGCCGTCAGCAGTCTGGATGGCGTCCGATGGATGCAGGAGCTGGGTTTTCAAAGAGTGGTGCTGGCCAGGGAGCTGAGCCTTAGTGAGATCGAGTTTATCCGCAGCCGCACCGATATGCAGCTGGAGGTATTTATCCATGGAGCCCTTTGCTACAGCTACAGCGGAAGATGCCTCTTAAGCTCCTTCCACGGCGGCCGCAGCGGCAACCGGGGCGCCTGTGCCCAGCCTTGCCGGATGGAATATACCTGCTCCCTGCCGCCGCTTGGAGAAAAAACCGGGTACCTGATGAATCTGAAGGACAGGGAAGGCTTTTCCGTATTTCAGAATCTGCTGGATCTGGGAATTGATTCCTTTAAAATCGAAGGCCGGATGAAATCCGAAGCCTATGTGGCAGGAATCACCAGGTTTTATCACGAGCTTAAGGAAGAATACCTTACCAGCGGCCGGATCAGCGAACCGGCGCCGGAGCGCATTGAGGAGCTGATGCAGCTGTTCAACCGGGGAGAGTTTACGAACGGATATTTCCTCAAAAAGGAAGGGATGATCGAACCGGATCATCCGAAGAACCAGGGCCTGCTGATCGGAAGAGTCACGGCGGCCGATAAAGGAAAAATCCGGATCCGGTCCGATAAAGAGCTTCATCCCGGCGATGAGCTGGAAATTCAGGAACCCGCCGGACGGCGTCAGACCCTGGCCAGTCTGAGACTGGCGGGAACCATGATTGAAAATCCACGGGAGGCCTCCTTCTATCTCAAAGAAGGAAGCCGGATCAGCCGAGGTTTTCTGGTGCGCCGTGTAGTGGATCCGGTGCTTCAGAAGAAAATCACGGATCAGGCTGAAATCTTTCCGCCCATTCCTCTCCAGGTCGAGGGCAGGGCTGTACCGGGAGAAACCTCCCGATGGAAAGCCTCTGCCTCGGGAATTACCATGGAAACAGAAGGCCCTGAGCCGTTAAAGGCCCTGAATCGTCCTTCTGATCCGGCCTCCGTCAGGAAACAGTGGGAAAGACTGGGAGATACTCCCTTCTTTCTGGAGAGCTTTTCCGTGGACCTGGGCGATCAGGTCTTTCTTCCCGCTTCCATGCTAAACCAGATCCGGAGGGATCTGACAGACCGGATGAAGAAGGCGCTGGAGAGCCGCCGCTTCGGGAAAGGCGGGGATGGAAAGCTGTATCATCCCCTGGAGAAGAAGCTCTCATCCCCGGAGGAGCCGCTGCGGCTGGTAATTGGCGCGGAGAATGAAGCCCAGCTGTCTGCAGCTTTTGACTATATGAAAACACTGCCGGACGTAAAGGTGTGCTGGTACCTGTCTCTGGAAGGATGGATGGGCAAGGATAAGGCTGCCATCCTGGGGCAAACCGGCACTGAAAATCTGGTCATCCGGCTTCCTCTGAAAACCCTGGACCGGGACCTTTCCCAGATAGAACAGGAGATCCGGGATTGGCAGAATCTGGGCGTCAGCCTTTTTGAAGCTGCGCTGCCGGGCCATGTGGGCCTGATCCGCCGGCTGGGAGGCCGGGTATGCGCCGGACCCGACATGGGCGTGTGGAACCGGAAAGCAGCGAAAACTCTCCTTGGTGAATGTGAGCGGATTACCATGAGCCGGGAAATCACCCTGCGGGAGATCCGGGATCTGAAATGTCCCGGTGGGACAGGCCTGGTGATTTACGGCCGCATCCCCTATATGATTACGGAGCAGTGCCCGGTGAGGGAATGCTTCTCCTGCAGGAAAAAGAACGACCACTATCAACTGGCCGACCGCCGCAAAGAAAAAATCAGAGGCATGTGCCACTGCAGTCTGTGCTACAATGTGCTTTATTCCGAAAAACCGGCATCCATCAGCCTGACGCCGGGATATCTGACCAGAGTCTTAACAAAGAGAGAGAAACGTCCGGCGGAGGCTCTCCGGCTGGAACTGACCGATGAGTCCGAACGGGAAACGGTGCGGGTGCTGGAATTCTTCTTCAGGGAGGATTTCCGGGAGATTCCGGACCTTGGTGAAGGACATTTTCGAAAAGAGGTGATGTAATGTTTCAGATGACAGCGCTGGTGGCGAAATACATCTTCCTGGCGCTGATGATGCTGTTTACGGGCATGGGATTCTACATGTACCTGAAAAAGCCCAACAGTATTGTCTGCAGGGAGCTGTTTTCCTACCAAACAGCCATCATCGTGATTTTCAATATCCTTTCCTTCGTGATTATTATTCTGAAGGAGGTTCATACGGCCCAGACCATGGAAACAGCCCTGGAGGCCGGTATTATTACGGAGAATGCCCAGATGGCAGGCATCAAGGGCATTATGCTTCGTTTTCAGCAGCTGACAGAGAAAATTCTGCCTTCCTGGCTGAGATTCAGTGTCGTATTTACTCTTTTGCTCTATGCCGGCGAGATGGTTTTCATGTATATCCTGCTGCTAACCCTCCACAGGCACACGAACCGGCTTCTCTGGAACTGTGTATTCATGCTGGTATCCGTGGGCTTTGTGATGCTCTGGCGTCTGGATCAGACCACCGCCAGATATCAGGTATACTGGCTGGCTCTGTGCTTTATCGTTATCAATGTGGTGATGCTTTTCTTCCGGGGACGCTGGATATGGAACATTCCTGTGTGGCTGTTTCTTGTGGCCAGCGTGGGCCTGATTGTGCTGCCCTTTGTTTTCCCTTACGAGATGAATGGTTCTCTGAACTGGGTAGACCTTTTCGGCTTTACCTTCCAGCCCTCGGAATTTGTCAAGATCATGTTCGCCTTCTTCCTGGCGGTGCTTTATACCAAGAACCGGAAGCTTTATTCCGTGATGGTGGCGGGGGCGGTGACCGCTTTTATGGCCCTGGTGCTGCTGATCCAGCGGGATCTGGGTACGCTGCTGATTTTCGGAATCCTGGCCTGGCTCATGACCTATGACTATACCGGAAAGCATTATGTGCTCTGGGGCGGTGTATTCCTGGTGGCCATCGCAGGATTCTTTGCTTACCGTCTCTTTGATCATGTACAGGTGCGGTTCGATATCTGGATTGATCCCTGGGCGGATGTCAGCGGCCAGGGCTATCAGATTGCCCAGTCGCTGTTTGCCATCACCGACGGCGGGTTCTTCGGACGGGGACTCTATCAGGGAGCGCCGGGCTATATTCCGGCCAGAACCACCGATATGATTTTCGCGGTCATTGTCGAAGAATTCGGAGGCGTCTTCGCCATCTGCCTGATTCTGACCTATCTTCTGATGTTTCTCTTTGTCATGGAGACTGGGCGCAGAGAAAGGAATCAGTTCCGCAGAAACCTGCTGGTGGCCTTCGGCATCCTGTTTATGTCCCAGACCTTTATCATTGTGGGCGGCGTGATCAAGCTGATTCCGCTGACAGGCGTCACCCTGCCCTTCATCAGCTATGGCGGCAGCTCCCTGCTGTCCAACTTTATCACCATTGGAATTATAGAGGCGGTGATCCGTCTGTACCGCATCGACAGAGAGGAGGCGAGAAAGCATGCGAGAGAAGGGCAAATCCCCCAGCAGATCCAGGGAAAACAGAGAATTGTCCTCCAGCCGTTCGAATTCGGCGATCCCTTCTAAGCGGCCGGAAAACCGCGCCACCTTTCAGGTGATCCAGTGGATATTTATCGTCCTGTCTTTCTGCCTGATCCTCTGGCTGGGCAAAATACTGATCGTAGACAGGGAAACCATTTCCGCCAATGAATACAATCCCATCGGCGGCGAGAGAGAAGCGGACATCATCCGGGGCTCCATTCTGGCCTCCAACGGCTCCAGGCTTGCGTACACGGATCTTTCCGAAGACGGCAGTGAAGTCCGAAGATATCCCTACGGCGCCGCCTGCGCCCATGTGGTGGGCTATACCGGCGGCGGACAGGCAGGCCTGGAGGACGAGGCGTCGGAAATCCTGCTGTCCCCATCCACGCTGATGTCCCAGCTGCAGAGCTGGGCCAGCGATGAAAAGGTCCAGGGCTGCAGCGTTCAGACCACGCTGGATATAGATCTTCAGAATTATATCTATGATCAGCTGGACGGATACCGGGGCGCGGTGATTGTTTCCGAGCCTTCCACCGGAAGAGTTCTGGCCATGGTCTCCAACCCCTCCTTTGACCCGGAAACCCTGTTTGACAACTGGGAATCCATCATTGCTAATGAGGAAAGCCCGCTATACGCCAGAGCCACCATGGGCCTGTATCCGCCGGGATCGGTTTTCAAGATTATTACCGCTCTGGCCATGTACCGGAATCTGCCGGATTATAACGGCTACAGCTACGACTGCCACGGAGAGCTGCAGGTGGATGATCAGGTGATTGAATGCAATGATCATACAGAGCATGGCTATATGGAGCTCCCCGATGCCTTTGCCTATTCCTGCAACGGTTTCTTCGGCAAGGCCGGGGTAGAGATGGGCTCCAGGGTTCTCCGGCAGACTGCCCAATATGTGAAGCTGGGAGAGACCTTCAATTTCATCCTTCCTGAGAGCGAGTCCTACATGAACCTTTCCGAGTCCGATGTGGATTCCATGGTGGCTCAGACAGCCATGGGCCAGGGAGAAACGCTGGTGACGCCCATGAGCATCAATCAGCTCACCTGTGCCATCGCCAATCAGGGATCCTTATATACCCCTTATCTGGTGGAGGCCGTGCTGGACGCCAGGGGAAATGTGCTGGAGCAGACCCAGCCTGCTTTGTGGGGCTCCGTTATGTCCGAATCGGAGGCTGCCTTCCTGCAGGAGCTGATGAGGGGTGTCACCCGGTATGGAACAGCCTCCCGGCTCTCCGGCTATGATTACGAGGTTTTCGGCAAGACCGGAACGGCCCAGGTTAATGAGGATCAGGATTCCCATTCCTGGTTCACGGGCTTTACCCGGATGGACGGAAAAACGGATATTGCCATCACCGTGCTTCTGGAGAACGGCGCTTCCGGAATCGGAGCAGTGCCTCTGACCGACGATATTCTCTGGTATTACTACAATCGGTCGGTTGACTGAATAATTAAAGGATGCTATAATTTTAGCATCCTTTTTTGCTGGAAGGAGGTGAAAAGCTGTTGCGAAAAGGATATAGAGAAATCATTGCAGGCCTGCTTCTCCTGACAGTATTCTTCTCAGGATTGCTGGCAGGTACTGCAAAAGCAGAAAACGGGGATACGGGCAATTATACAGATACAGAAACAGAAGACGAAGACAACTACGAAGCAACAGAAGAAGCATTATCTTTATACAGCAACTCCAACACGGAGCTGCTTTCATCCGCAAGCGATGAAATCGCTATGTTATCTCCGACTATCAGCGAAAACTCCCACGGCCTGGCTGATGGGGTAGTTTTCGAGAAATATGAAATTGATTACAATAAATTCCCGAACAACACAGTGGAATACATTGTCATTCATGACACCGGCAATCCCAGCGAGGGAGCCGACGCCTACAGCCACTATCTGTTTTTCGGGGCTGCTGACCGGGGAGCCAGCGCCCACTATTTTGTGGATGACCATTCGGTGATCCAGATTATAGACGATTCGGAAGGCTCCTGGCATTCAGGCGTACGTTACAAGAACTACGCGACACCTGTCAGCAATACCAACTCCATCGGCATAGAAATGTGCATCAACTCCGATGGAGATTATGACCTGGCATTCAGAAACACCATTGACCTGGCAGCCTACCTGCTCTGGACTTATGATCTGCCCATGGATCATCTTGTGAGACACTATGACTGCAACGGAAAAATCTGTCCTCTGACCATGTCTGACAACAACTGGGCCTTATGGTACCGGTTCAAGGATGCCGTGGAGGCGAAGCTTGATGCGTATCCCCCTCATAACGAGGGTACGGATGTGGATATCAATGGCCATCCCGAATGGTACAATAATCCCATCCTCGGAGAGAGCATCATGAGCGCCGAGGCCATGGCAAATTTCCTTCTGTCCCGCAACTCTGAAGTCACCGCAGATCATGCCCTGAGAGTAGCCAAGGCCTACCTCAGTCTGGGCAGCATCTATGGTGTCCGGGGAGATATCGCATTTTTCCAGGCAATGCTGGAAACCGGATATCTCCGCCACGGAGGCGATGTGGACGACTCTTACATGAATTTCTGCGGACTCTTTAACTGGAATTCCAGCGATTATCAGCATTTTGACTCAGTGGAAGAGGGCGTGGAAGCCCATATCCAGCATCTGTTTGCCTATGCCTCTACGGAGGAATTCCCTGAGGACAGGGTGCTGCTGGATCCCAGGTTTGACCTGATTACCAGGGGCTGCCGCACCAGCTGGGAGGGCCTTGGCGGAAGATGGGCCGTTCCCGGTTACGATGAAGAGTCCTATTCTTCCCTGGAGGAAGCCCGGTCCGCCCATCGTTCCTACGGTGATATTATTATCGGACTGTACGCTTCCGCAGGCGGTCTGGACGTCAGAACCAGTGTCCAGCCCAGCTCCTACGATTCTTCCAATTACTGGGACCATCCCGTATACAGCGGATCCGCTGCTGGTACCAAGCCGATTCTCAGTATCGGTATGGATGGAGACAGCGTCTCTGAGCTCCAGACATATCTTGCCGGAATGGGCTTTGATATTCCCGTAACCGGGTATTTCGGTGAAATGACCGAAGATGCCGTGATGCAGATTCAGCGCAGGGCCGGCCTCGACGCGGACGGCGTGGTAGGGGAAGAATCCTGGGGTTATATCATCAACTCTTATGTCAATGCTGAAGTGGGAAACGGTTCTTCTCCGGTGGTTCCCATTGACATTACCCTGGGACAGACAGCCAAAACGCTGCAGACGCCTCAGGCTCCCACGGGACCCGTGAAGACGGGAAACCGCAAGACGGTCTATCAGGGATCGGAGGGAGCAGATGTTCTGGCCCTTCAGCAGATGCTGAACTCTACAGGTTATGACCTGGAAGAGGACGGCATCTTCGGCGGCGGCACCAATGCCGCGGTGGTCTCGTTCCAGAAAAAGCACGGTTTGGATGTGGATGGCATCGTGGGTCCTGCCACCTGGCAGTTTCTGACGGATCTGGTGAATGGAAACCAGATCCAGACCGGCACTTCATCTGAACCAAAACAGAGCACTTCCTCCGGATCCTCATCGAAGCCCGGAGTTTCCACTTCCGGCCGCCCGGAGCTTTCCTACGGCGATACCGGTGAACATGTGACAGCCCTGCAGCAGGCATTAAATGCCCAGGGCGCTGATCTCGAAGTGGATGGCATTTTCGGGTCTGATACCTATCAGGCCGTCATCAGCTTCCAGAGAGCCCACAGCCTCGACGTGGATGGCATTGTGGGTCCCCAGACCTGGGGCGCTTTATAAATCATTCATGGAAACTGCTTATACAAAACGGACTATGAACTATCTCTGCAGCCAATACTGATCTTTAACCGGCAGTCCTTCCATTCCTGAAGTTCCGGAAGCGGGATTATGTTTTCGCTTCCGGACTTTTCTTTTTGCCATTTTTGGGTTATACTTCACATATTGACAAGACTTTTTCTTTTAAAGGAGCAAGTATGACAAAATCCGGTTTTGTATCATTAACAGGCCGTCCCAACGTGGGTAAATCCACGCTGATGAATTATATACTGGGAGAGAAGATCGCGATTACCTCCAGCAAACCCCAGACCACCCGTTCGAGAATTCAGGGTGTTCTGACGGATGAGGATTCTCAGATTGTGCTCATTGACACGCCAGGCATCCATAAGCCCACCCATAAACTGGGAGAATATATGGTGGAGGCCGCCAGCCGTACCATATCCGACGTGGATCTGGTGCTTCTGCTGGTGGAAGCTGGAAAGCCCCGTCAGGCTGATCTGGATGTCATCAGCCAGATTGAGAAATCCGGTATGGACTGTGTGCTGGTCATCAATAAAATTGATACGGTATCCCAGGACGAACTGATTCTCTCTGCTTCCGAATTTAAGGAGCTTTACGATTTCGAGGCCATTGTGCCGGTGAGCGCGAAAACCGGAAAAAATGTGGATGAGCTTCTGCGGGTGATTAAGGAACGGCTGCCCGAGGGACCCTTCTTCTTCCCTGAAGATATGCTCACGGACCAGCCGGAACGGCAGCTGGTGGCGGAGCTGATCCGGGAAAAAGCCCTGAAGCTTCTGTCCAAGGAAATTCCCCATGGACTGGCGGTGGTGATTGACAGCTTTGAGGAGAGGGAAGACAGGAACCTGATTGATATCAATGCCACTATCATCTGCGAAAAGAGCAGCCATAAGCCCATTATTATTGGAAAGGGCGGTTCCATGCTGAAAAAGATCGGCAGTTACGCCAGGGAAGATGTGGAGAAGCTGCTGGATACAAAAATCAATCTTCAGCTCTGGGTAAAGGTAAAAGAGCGCTGGAGAGACAGCGACTATCTGATCAAGAATTTCGGATTTGACAAAAAGGAACTCTGATGAAGGAAATCAAGGTTCATGGCATTGTCCTGAGAGAAGATCCCATGGGGGACAAGGACAAGCGGCTGGTGCTTCTTTCCGCGGAGATGGGCAAGCTGACCATTCTGGCGAAAGGCGCCCTGGGAGCGAAAAGCAAATTCAGATCGTTATGCAGCCAGTTCTGCTTTGGAGAGTACATACTGACCAAAGGAAAAACCTTCTACTACATCAAGGAGGGAACCCTGGCTGAAAGCTTCTATGAGCTCAGAACCAACATCGACAGGCTGGCTTACGGGTCATTTATGCTGGAGGTGGCGGAGGAGTTCTCCCTGGAGGGCCAGGAAAACCGGGATCTTCTGGAAATTCTTTTCCGCGGACTGAAAATGGAGACCCTGTGCCAGGAAGGAATGGAATCCATCCCGGCGGATGTGACGGTTTTCCGGATTCTGGCTCAGAACGGCTATTATCCCGAGCTTGCCAGGTGCCGTTTTTCCGAAGGGCCGGAGGATCCGGACCATGTACTGAATACGGATGATTCCGTTTTTCTTCCGGGAACGGGATCGGTCTGCTGCGCCCGCTGTGCCCGGTCGGGAAGGGCGGGCGCCGGCGTGAGGCTCTCTCCGGGGGCCCTGGCAGCCCTCAGGTACAGCATCGAACAGCCGCCTCAGAAGGCTTATGCCTTTACTGTCAGTGATGAAGTGCGCAGGCAGATTCATGAAGCTGTCACCGACTACCTGGTGGAACAGACGGAACACACCTATACCAGCCTGGGCTTTATTGCAAAAATTACCAGTGCTCCTTGACAGTCGGATGGGCTTTTGATATACTAACTCAGATAACTGTCTGTTGTCAGGAAAGGTTAAGAATATGGTAGAATCATTAGATAAGATCGTTGCCCTGGCCAAAACCAGAGGCTTCGTCTATGCGGGATCAGAGATCTACGGAGGTCTGGCGAACTCCTGGGACTATGGTCCTTTGGGAGTTGCGCTTAAAAATAATGTCAAGAAGGCCTGGTGGGATGCGTTTATCGCGAAGAATCCCAACAACGTGGGTGTTGACAGCGCCATCATTATGAATCCGGAAACCTGGGTGGCCACCGGTCATGTGGCAAACTTTGATGATCCGCTGATGGACTGCAAGGCCTGCAAGAGCCGCTTCAGAGCCGACAAGCTCATCGAGGACTATTATTTTGAGCAGGGAGAGACTCCCGAGAAACCTGTGGACGGCTGGTCCAATCAGGAAATGGAATCCTTTATCGCCGAGAAGGGCATTGCCTGCCCCACCTGCGGCAAAAAGGACTTCACCGGCATCCGCCAGTTCAACCTGATGTTCAAGACCTTTATGGGCGTTACGGAAGACGCGAAGAATACCGTTTATCTTCGTCCGGAGACTGCCCAGGGTATTTTTGTTAACTTCAAAAACGTGCAGCGTACCACCAGACGCAAAATTCCTTTCGGCATCGGCCAGATTGGAAAGAGCTTCCGCAACGAGATCACTCCCGGAAACTTTACCTTCAGAACCCGCGAGTTCGAACAGATGGAACTGGAATTCTTCTGCGAGCCCGGCACGGATCTGGAATGGTATCAGTACTGGAAGGATTTCTGCTGGAACTGGCTCCTGAGACTGGGCATGAAGGAAGATCATCTCCGCATGAGAGAGCACAGCAAAGAGGAGATGGCCTTCTACAGCAAAGGAACTACGGATATCGAGTTCACCTTCCCCTTTGGCTGGGGTGAGCTCTGGGGCATCGCGGACCGTACCGACTATGATCTGGGACGTCATATGGAACACTCCGGTGAGGATATGAACTACTTCGATCAGACCGCCGGCAAGAAGTATGTGCCCTATGTGGTGGAGCCCTCTCTGGGCGCCGACCGCGTAACGCTGGCATTTCTGTGCGACGCCTACGATGAAGAGCAGGTGGGTGAGAATGATACCCGTGTGGTACTTCATTTCCATCCGGCGCTGGCTCCTGTCAAGATTGCCGTTCTTCCCCTCTCCAAGAAACTGGGAGACAAGGCGGGAGAGATTTACGCCGATCTGCTTAAGAAATATGACGTGGAATACGATGAGACCGGATCCATCGGCAAGCGTTACCGCCGTCAGGACGAGATCGGAACTCCCTTCTGCCTGACTGTGGACTTTGATACCCTGGAGGATGGCTGTGTTACCATCCGCCACAGAGACAGCATGGAGCAGGAGAGAATTGCCATCAGCGATCTGGATTCCTACTTCGCAGACAAATTTAGCTTTTGATTCCTGAAATCAGGATTTCAAATAGAAACCAATTCTTTAGGAGGTTGTGTTAACATGGGCAGAAAATGGGTCTACCTGTTCACCGAAGGCAACGCGAACATGCGCGAGCTCCTTGGTGGTAAAGGCGCAAACCTGGCCGAAATGACCAATATCGGTCTTCCCGTTCCGCAGGGCTTCACCATCACGACTGAGGCCTGCACACAGTATTACGAAGATGGTCGTGAGATCAACGCTGAGATCTTTGGACAGATCGAAGAGTACATCGGCAAGATGGAAGAGATTACCGGCAAGAAGTTCGGTGACAAAGAGAATCCTCTGCTGGTTTCCGTACGTTCCGGCGCTCGCGCTTCCATGCCTGGTATGATGGATACCATCCTGAACCTGGGTCTGAACGAGGACGTTGTTA